>JBFWYV010000053.1:0-20501 GCA_050186055.1 Hyphomicrobiaceae bacterium
TCTGCGGCGCGATTGGCACCCGCCAGCCGCGGGAGATCGCCGCCTGCCTTTTGGCCCCACTCCGGGCTGGCGCGCCAGGTCGGGCTTTCCAGCACAAATCCGACCTTGTGCGCGATCGCGCGCGGCACGTAGCGGTCGAAGTAGGCCAGCAAGGCATCGCGTCCGCGGGCGCTGTCCAGCAGTGCAAACGCCTCGCCATATGGCAAGTCCCATCCTTCATGAAAGATCAGCGTGGTCTCGATGCCGCCGTCGGTCAAAAACAAGCCGCCCTCAAGCTGGGGCAGGCGCGCTCTATACTTGGACATCCGGTGCTCTCCTCTCTTCGGCCGCAGCAACCGCGGCTGTTGAGGGCAAAACTGAAGAAACGGCGGTCGCAAATCCAGGCTACTCGCGGTACAGTCCGGACAATCGCCGCATGGCGGCGGCAATTCGGGAGCCTCGGCCGCAATCCGCGGTCCTTTGCGAGCCGACAGAGCGTCGGCACAGCCCGTCAAGTGCACCAATGGTACAGTCCGTCATGAGTGAAAGCGGGCATACTGAACGAAAAGGCAGCCCTACCCGGCAGCGTCTGCTCGACCTTGCCGAAGCCGCAGTGCTGGAAAAAGGCTTTGCCGGCACATCGATCGAGGAGCTGATCACCGCCGCCGGCATCACGAAGAGCGGCTTCTTCTATCATTTCAGGGACAAGAGCGAGCTGGCAAAGGCCCTCCTGCAGCGCTACATCGAGCGGGAGGACGAGCTGTTCGCCGAACTGTTCCGCCGCGCCGACGAACTCAACGAGGATCCGCTGCACGGCTTTCTGGTGTGGCTCAGAATGCTGGCGAACCTCTTGGAGGATCTCCCGAACGGCCACCCCGGCTGCCTTGTCGCCTCCTATTGCTATCAGGACCATTTGTTCAATCGCGACGTGCGCGAGATCAACACCGCGGCGGTCCTGCGCTGGCGCCGCCTGTTCCAGCAACGCCTCGAACGCATCGCGGCGCGGTATCCGCCCCGGGTAAACGTCGACCTCGATGCGCTGGCCGACATGCTGTCCGCCGTTGCCGACGGGGGTATAATTCTGTCCAAGGTCGTCGCGGACAAGACCGCCCTGCCGCGCCAGATCCTGCTCTATCGGGAGTTCGTACGTACGATATTCATGGGCACCTGAAGAACCCCGGCCGATATTGGCTCGGGTCGCCATTCCTGCCTGGTTGCACGCATCGTCCGCAAATCACCGAAGTCCGAGCCATGTCGATCCCTGCCCCCGTGTTCGAGCCACCCTTCCGCATCACGCGCGCGAGCCACGTCACACTGACGGTGAAGGACCTGGCTCGCAGCCGCGCCTTCTACACGGAGATTGTCGGCCTCGTGCCGACGGCTAAGACCGCTGACGCCCTTTATCTGCGCGGCATCGAGGAAGCCTGCCATCACTCGCTGGTGCTGCGCAAAGGGGACACGCCCGAATGCGCCTGTATCGGCATGCGTGTACTGACCGAATCCGATCTCGACCGTGCCTGGCAATGGCTCGAGTCGGAAGGCCATGCGCCCGCCTGGGCCAACGTTGCTTTCCAGGGTCGCACTCTGCGTTTTACCGACGCGGCCGGCGTTCCGATCGAGTTGTGCGCACAGATGCCGGTGGAGCCGCGCATGCTGACGAAGTTCAGCTCATGGCGCGGCGGCGCGGCCCAGCGCATCGATCATTACCAGATGCACACGCCCGACGTGCTGAAGGCCACCGCGTTCTATGTCTCGCTGGGCTTCAAGCTCACGGAATATATCGCACCGCCCGGACCTTTCGCTCCACTCGGGGTTTTCCTGTCCCGCAAGGGCAATCCGCACGACATCGTGTTCCTCGAGGGCGCCGGTCCTCGGATCCATCACTTCGCCTACGTCGTGCCGGAGGTGCACCACATTCTGACCGCCTGCGATATCGCCGGCGAGATGGGATATGGCGCCGGAATCGAGCGAGGGCCCGGACGACATGGTCCCGGTCATGCCACGTTCATCTACATCCGCGATCCCGACGGCCACCGCGTCGAACTGTTCAACACGCACTATCAGGTGATGGATATGGAGAACGAGCCGGTGCGGTGGGACCCGAGGCAGACATTGCCGTGGGGCCTGCCCGCTCAACGCACTTGGTTTGACGAGGCAACGCCGTTCACGGGGGCGCCCGTCACGCAGCCTGAGCCGGGACCGGGTCCGATGACGCTGGAGCGCTATCTGGCGGCCAAGTCCGGATGACGCCCTTCGTCAGTGCGCCGACTCCCAATCGGCGCCGGACTTGGCATCGACGTGGATCGGCACCTTCATCTTGACCGCCGGCAGCGTCGCGCCTTCCATCACCTTGCGCGCGACGGCGATGGTGTTCTCGACCTCGTCATCCTCGACCTCGAACACAAGCTCGTCGTGCACCTGCAGCAGCATCCGCGCCGACGCCAGCCCTCCCTTCTCGAGCGCCGCGGGCATGCGGATCATCGCACGGCGGATGATGTCGGCGGCCGAGCCCTGGATCGGCGCATTGATCGCCGCCCGCTCCAGGAACCCCCGCATCGACGGATTTCTGGTGTTGATCTCGGGATAATGGATGCGCCGGCCGAAAATCGTCTGAACGTAGCCGTGCTCCCGCGCAAACTTCTTCGTCGTCTCCATATAGTCGCGAATACCTGGAAAGCGCTCGAAATAGGTCTTGATGTAGGCTCCCGCCTCCTCGCGGGAAATGCCGAGCTGATTGGCCAGCCCGAAGGCCGAGATGCCGTAGATGATGCCGAAGTTGATGGCCTTTGCGCGCCGCCGCACCTCGCCGGGCATGCCCTCCACCGGAACCCCGAACATCTCCGACGCCGTCATGGCATGGATGTCGAGCCCGTCTTCGAAGGCCTGCCGCAACTGCGGAATGTCGGCAATGTGCGCGAGCACCCGCAGCTCGATCTGGGAATAGTCGGCGGAGATCAGCTTGTGCCCCTGTTCCGCAATGAAGGCAGTGCGGATCTGGCGGCCCTCTTTCGTCCGTATCGGAATGTTCTGCAGGTTGGGATCGGTGGACGCCAGCCGCCCCGTCGACGTCGACGCAAGCGCGTAGCTCGTATGGATCCGCCCCGTCTCGGGATGGATGAACGTCGGCAGCGCATCCGTGTAGGTGGAGCGCAGCTTGGCAAGCTGGCGCCACTCCAGCATCGTGTTGATCAGCTTGCGGGCGTCGTCCGGCAGCTCCTCGTTGCCGGCAAGATCGTCGAGCAGGTTCGCGCGCGTCTCCCACTGGCCGGACTTCGTGCGCTTTCCGCCCGGCAGCCTCAGCTTGTCGAACAGCAATTCGCCAAGCTGCTTGGGCGAGCCCAGATTGAACCGCTGCCCGCCCGTCGCCACGCCTGCGAGCGCCTGCACCTCGTCCTCCAGCCGGGCGATCGACTGCGCGAACTGGCTCGACAGCTTCGAAAGTATGACGGGCGACACCTTGATGCCGGCCCTCTCCATCTGCACCACGACCGGTAACAGCGGCCGTTCCAGCGTCTCATAGACCGACGTCATGTGCTCCGCGACAAGGCGCGGCTTGAGCAGCATCCACAGCCGCAGCGTGACGTCGGCATCTTCCGCTGCATACTCCGCCGCCTTGTCGATGGGGATGCCGGCGAAGGTCTTCAGCGACTTTTTGGCGCCCGGCGCATGCGCGATCACGTGATCGAACGAGATGCAGGTGTGCTTGAGATGACGCTCTGCCAGTTCATCCATCCCGTGGCTGCCGCGGCCGCTGTCCAGCACGTACGACATCAGCATCGTATCGTCGATCGGCTGGATATCGATCCCGTAGCGTGTCAGCAGCAGACCGTCGTACTTCAGGTTCTGCCCGATCTTGAGCAGCGAGCGGTCCTCCAGCACGGGACGCAGCAACTCCAGCGTCGCCTTCAGCGGCATCTGGCCATCGACCAGCCCGATCTCGCCGAACAGATCTCCGCTGCCACGGGTATGTCCGAGCGGCACGTAGCAGGCTTCTCCCGGCGCTGTCGCCAGCGAGAAGCCGACGATGTCCGCCTGCATCGCATCCAGGCTCGTCGCCTCGAGATCGAAAGCAAACCGGCCCGCTGCACGGCAGCGGTCAAGCCATGACACCAGCTCTTCGACCGTCTTCACCGTCTGGTACTTGGAGCGGTCGATCCGCGCCGCCTGGATAGCCCGCGAATTGAATGCGACGACGGCGGCCGGCGTGCCTGCGCCACCCGGTTCGGCGGACGTTCCGGCTTGCGGCTTTGCGGTCGGTTCCCGATTTGCGCTCGGGGTCGCCGGGGCGGCAGCCGGGGGCGGCGCATCCACGCCAAGTCCTTCCGCGATGCGGCGGGTCAGCGTCGAAAACTCCATTTCCCGCAGGAAGCTCAGAAGCTGCGTCGGGTTCGGGTCCTGGACGCCGAGACGCTCAACCTCGATGATCAGGGGAACGTCGTCCTTCAGACGGACGAGATCGCGGGAGATGCGCGCCTGATCGGCAAACTCGATCAGCTTCTCCCGGCGCTTGGGTTGCTTGATCTCGCCGGCGCGCTCCAGAAGCGCATCGAGATCGCCATATTCCTTGATCAGCTCGGCAGCGGTCTTGACGCCAATACCCGGCACGCCCGGCACGTTGTCCACCGAATCGCCGGCCAGCGACTGCACATCCACAACCTTGTCGGGCGGCACGCCGAACTTCTCGATCACCTCGTCCCGCCCGATCTTCTTGGCTTTCATGCCATCGAGCATGACGACGCCGGGACGCACGAGCTGCATCAAGTCCTTGTCGGACGACACCACCGTGACATCGCCGCCCTTGTCGATCACGGCGCGCGCGTAGGTGGCGATCAGGTCGTCGGCCTCGTAGCCGTTCTGCTCGATGCAGGCGACGTTGAAAGCCTTCACCGCGTCCCGGATCAGCGGAAACTGCGGCACGAGCTCCTCCGGCGCCGGCGGCCGATGCGCCTTGTAGTCCCTGTAGATGACGTTGCGGAACGTCTCCTCGGAATGATCGAAGATGACGGCGATGTGCGTGGGCGCCTCCGACGCCTTGGTCTCGCGCAGCAGCTTCCACAGCATGGCGCAGAAGCCGTGAATCGCGCCGACGGGCAAGCCATCGGACGGCCGCGTCAGCGGCGGCAGCGCGTGGAAGGCACGGAAGATGTAGCCGGAGCCGTCGATCAGGTAGGCGTGGCTGCCCTTGACGATCGGCACGGCCTCGCCTTCGGGACAGGTGATGATCGGCGCGCGGGGCTCGCGTGGGGAGGGGGACGTATCGATGCTGGTCATGGGCCGAGTATAGCAGGGTTGGACCTGCGCTGACCAATACGGTTGGACCAAAGCCGTTGACAAACGGTGCCGCCGGTTTGCCCGACCGCGGCCTTGACGGTCGAGGGAAGTGAGGTTTCAACCACACGGCAGCACGTCATGGCCGCGCCGGGGCGACGTGGGAACGTCGGCTCGGAAACGGCGGCCATCCACGTGGCTCGACGCTGGCACAGAGCAAGCGAGTGGCTGTCGTTGTACGGCGGAGGGGCGCGAACAAACTGTTGCTGCTGACAAATCCGGCATGCAATGCTGTTTCGCTCAACTAGGCCGACTTGGGAGGAGAATGCCATGGCACAGTACGACCTCGCGGGCAAAGCGATCATCGTCACGGGCGCCGGCAGCGGACTTGGTCAGGCCATGGCGCTGGGACTTGCCGAGGCCGGCGGTGCCGTTCTCGCTCTCGACGTGGACCAAAGCCGCGCCGAAGACACCGTGGCGGCGGCGAAGGCGGCCGGCGCCAAGGGCCAGATCCTCCCGTTTGCCTGCGACGTCAGACGTGAATCGGAATGTGCCGCCGCTATCGATGCGGCACGCAGCAAGCTTGGCGGTCTCACGGGGCTCGTGAACTGCGCCGGACTTGGCATGGCGCACCTGCGCCCCGATGCATTCGCTCGTCCCCCGAAGTTCTGGGAAGCGGATCCGCAACGCTGGCAGGACATGATCGATGTCAACGTGCGCGGACCGTTCCTGATGGCGCGCGCAGCCACACCGGTCATGACAGCCCAGAAATGGGGCCGCATCGTCAACGTGACGACCAGCTTCAATACCATGCTCCGTGGCGGCAACATGCCTTACGGTCAGACCAAGGCGGCGCTGGAAGCGGCGTCGTCGAGCTGGCACGACGACCTCAAGGATACCGGCGTCACGGTCAACGTCCTGGTCCCTGGCGGCGCGGCGGATACGCGGCTCGTACCCGACGATGCGCCCTATCCGCGCTCGGCTCTGATCAAGCCCACGGTCATGGTGGCGCCGATCCAGTGGCTGATGTCGAACCAGTCGGACGGCATCAGCGGCATGCGATACATCGGCAGGCTCTGGGACCCGCAGGCGGACTGGCGCACAGCCGCCGAGAAGGCCGGTGGACGCGTCGCATGGCCACAGCTTGCCGCACAGGCGGCCGCCGCCGGCCAGCCTGTTGCTGTCGGTCGCAAGGAATCGTGGTGAAGCGCAGGCCGCTACTCCGGCCAATGACCTGCGAAGGGAGCCGTCGGTCAGCATGAGTCGACCCAAGACCCGGATGGACAACGCCAACAGGTTCAAACTCGGCCTGTTCGGCATGAACTGCTCCAACGGCCTGACCATGACCAAGGCGCCCGAACGCTGGGACCAGTCATGGGCCAACAATCTCGCCGCCGCGCGGCTGGCCGACGAAGCCGGACTGGAATTTCTTCTCCCGATCGGACGCTGGCACGGCTACCGCGGCGAAACCGACACCGAGGGGACCACGTTCGAGACGCTGCAGTGGGCGTGCGGCCTGCTGGCCGCGACCAAGCATATCTCTGCGTTCGGCACGCTGCACGTCGCCTTCGTCAACCCGGTGTTCGCCGCCAAGCAGATGGTCACCGCCGATCACGTCGGCGCAGGACGCTTCGGCATCAATATCGTATCGGGGTGGAACCGCGGCGAGTTCCAGATGTTCGGCGTCGACTTGCTCGAGCACGACGAACGCTATGTGTACTCGGAGGAATGGCTGAGCATCGTCAAGCGGATCTGGAGCGAGGACGCCCCGTTCGATCACCAGGGAAAGTACTTCGATCTGCATCAGGTTCTGGCAAAGCCGAAGCCATACGGGGGCGGACGTCCGCTGGTGATGAGCGCCGGATCGTCTCCGCAAGGACGCGCCTTTGCGGCCCGCCATGCCGATTGCCTGTTCATGATCATCGTCGACGAGACCACTCTTGCGCGTGACGTCGAAGCGGTGCGGCAAACTGCCGGCCGTCCCTGCGGCGTCTACGCCAGCGGCCACATCATCAGCCGCGCGACAGAAAAAGAAACGAAGGAATTCTACCACTACATCGTTCATGAGCACGGTGACTGGGAGGCGGCCGAGCACCTCGCCTCAATCCGGCTCGGCGGCGGCGGCCGCTCGGTCCCGCCCGAAAGGCTGCGGTCGATGAAAGAGCGCCATATCAGCGGCATCGGCACTCTGCCGGTCGTCGGCACCTATGACCAGGTTGCAGCCACCTTCAAGCGGTACGCCGACGCCGGTCTCGACGGCATGGCAGTCGGACTGGTGAACTACATCACGGAATTTCCGATCCTGCGCGACGAGATCCTGCCGCGGATGGAACGGTTGGGCCTGCGTGGACCCGCGTCATCCACCTAGGTGATGCAGATCGAGAAATTGGCTCCAGACCGAGCTGCTTGACATGGCGGATTTCTCGATAGCGCGGGGGAGTGCAAGCCGCTTCTGCATGCGCTGACGAGCAATCGTACCGGGGGCAGCAATACCGGCGTCTGCCGGAGCCTGCCTTGTTCTCCGTGGACGCCGGGGTCTCGTGCGAACTGAACAGTTGGAAGGTCGCAGTCAATGCGTATAACTTGACTAGCGAACTCAACTATGATGCATCGTTCAGCAATCGCGACAGCTCTTCTGCTAAGCGCTTCTGCCTGAGACCAGAGTCAGCATGCTTGTCCATATTCCGAACGTCCTGAGTAAGGCAGAGGCGGCTTCCATCCGCAACGCGCTGGAGCGGGGAGTGTGGGTCGACGGCAAGGAGACGGCGGGTGAGCAGGCGGCGAAGGCGAAGCTGAATCTTCAAATCAAGGAGGGTTCGCCGACGGCTGTCGAGGCCGGTGAAGTCATCCTGCGTGCACTCGGACGCAACGCCTTGTTCAATTCGGCAACACTGCCCCTGCGTGTGCTTCCGCCCATGTTCAACCGGTACGATGCCGGGATGAAGTTCAATGACCATGTCGATGGCGCGATCCGCAGCGTGCCGGGTGCCGGTATCAGGATGCGCGCCGACGTGTCTTCGACATTGTTTCTGACGGAGCCGGAGGAGTACGACGGCGGGGAGCTGCAGATCTCGGATACGTATGGCGTTCACAGCGCCAAGCTGCCTGCCGGGGATCTGATCGTCTACCCGGCGACAAGCCTGCACGGCGTGACGGAGATAACCAGAGGCAGCCGCTGGTCCTCATTCTTCTGGACCCAATCGATGGTCCGCAACGATGACCAGCGGACCATGCTGTTCGAGCTGGACCAGGCCATCATGGACATTCGGCGCACGGTTTCCGACGAGCACAAGGCGGTGGTGGCCCTGACCAGCCACTACCACAATCTTCTGCGACGCTGGGCGGAGCTGTGATGTCCGGGATTCTCGACGACGAAGAGATAGAACGCATCATTTCCCAGTCGCTCGATAATGAACGGGGCTATCGGCCGATCCAGTTATCGCGCGCGGCGCGGGGTCCGGCTCCTGGCGTGCATCAACGGGCGCGTTCCGAGGCGACGGATTTTGAGGCGACGGATTTTCGGACCCTGGCCGTTAATGGATCGGTGCAGGCGCAGGTTGCCTACGGCCTGATCCTGCTTCGGGGGCACGGCGTTGCGAGGGACGAAGATGCGGCGCTCAGATGGTTCAGAATTGCGGCCAGGGCCGGAAGCCCTGATGCCTACAACATGGTCGGCCGCTGCCATGAGCTGGGATGGGGCGTGGCGCGCGATTGCACGGAGGCCGCGCGCTGGTACCGGCGTGCGGCAGACCGGAATCATGCGTGGGCTCAATTCAACCTGGCTTCGCTGCTGGCACAGGGCAACGGTGTGCCGCTCGATCACGGGCAGGCGCTGTCGCTTCTCGTCAAGTCGGCGCGCCAGGGAAATGCAAAAGCAATGAACATGCTCGGGCGGTATCGCGAGGCTGGACACGACGGACGATCGAAGCTCCGGTCCGCGGCGCTGTGGTACCGGCTCGCCGCAAAGGGCGGATGCTTTCGGGGGCAGTTCCATCACGGCAGGCAACTGGCGGCAGCCGGCGACATCGAGGGCGCCTGCAACTGGTTCTCGGCATCGCTCGGACAGGCGCCGGAGGATTTCCGGCGAGAGGCGGCATCGTTTCTCGCGCAACACGCCGATGCATCGATCAGGAACATCGGTCTGACAGCCGCCTCTACCGGGCACGTGGAGTCGACAGCTTGAACATCAACGTCCGGAACGTCTCGGCCGATGCGAACCAGCGACGCAATGCGCGCGCTGCCTGGATGCGGCAACTGCGGACCTGGCACTGGATCAGCGGCGCCTTGTGCCTGGCGGGGATGCTGATGTTCGCCGTGACCGGCATCACCCTGAACCACGCCGGCGATTTTGAAGGCAAGGCGAAGTCGACGGCAAGGACGGCGCAGCTCGGCGACGCGCTGATGGCAGGCGTTGCGCAGGGTCCGGCGACGGGGCGGGCACCGGTCGATGCTCCGATCGCTGCGTATCTGGACTCGCAATTCAATGTCGATGTGCGAGGGCGACCGGCGGAGTGGTCGAAGGACGAAGTCTACATTTCAATGCCGCGGCCAGGCGGCGACGGCTGGATCTCGATCGACAGGGAGACCGGCGAGGTTCGCCACGAATCCACCGATCGAGGTTGGATCGCGTATCTCAACGACCTGCACAAGGGACGCCACACGGGAGCGGGGTGGTCGCTATTCATCGACATCTTTGCCGCGGCCTGCGTCGTGTTCTGCGTCACCGGACTTCTGCTGCTGCAACTCTATGCCTCCGGGCGGAAATCGACTTGGCCAATCGTGGGGATGGGCATCCTCCTTCCGATCCTGGTCGCAATATTCCTGATCCACTAGAACGAGGTCTGAATGAGGGTACTGCTTACAATCGGCGCGATGGGGCTGCTTGCAAATCCGGTCATCGCCGCGGAAATGGAGATTGAGCTGGAGATCCCGCGGCTGAACGTCGTGGAATATCACAAGCCATACGTGGCGGTTTGGCTCGAGCGCTCGAACCCGCGGCAGGCGACCACTATTTCGGTTTGGTACGATATCAACAACCGCCAGAAAGAAGGCGACAAGTGGCTCAAGGACTTGAGGCAGTGGTGGCGGCGTTCGGGGCGTGAACTCAAGGTTCCCATCGATGGCGTCACTGGAGCCACGCGGCCGGCGGGAACGCATTCGATCAAGCTCGATGCGGGACACAAGGCGATCGCGGATCTGGCGCCTGGGGACTACGCAATCGTTATAGAGGCGGCGCGCGAGGTCGGTGGGCGCGAGGTGTTGCGCCTGCCGTTCAAGTGGCCCGCCGAGAAGCCGCTGCAGCTCGAGGCCAAAGGCCAGAACGAGCTGGGCAAAGTGTCGCTCAATGTGAAGCCCTGACAGGAGGTCATGTCATGCTGTTGAGAATGGTCTTCGCTTTCGTCTGTGCGGTTTCCGTGTTGTTGCCGGGATCGGCGAATGCGCATCGGTTCTGGATGCTGCCGTCCGCGACCATCCTTTCGGGCGACACTCCCTATGTCACCGTCGACGCCGCTGTTTCGAATGACCTGTTCTACTTCGAGCATCAGCCAATGCGGCTGGACGGGCTTAAAATCACCGCGCCGGACGGTTCGACCGTTGCCGCCGAGAACATCAGCAGCGGCAAATTCAGAACGACATTCGATGTCGGTCTGAAGATGCCGGGAACCTATCGGCTCGCGATTGTCGGCGACGGCGTGTTCGCGCGCTACAAGCTCAAGGGAGAGACGAAGCGGTGGCGCGGCCGCGCAGAGGATGCGGAGAAGGCCATCCCTGCCGGCGCCGAAGACGTCCGGCTCACCTATTCGCAGCGCCGCCTTGAAACGTTCATTACCGCAGGAAAGCCATCGAATGCCGCCTTGAAACTGGTTGGAAAGGGGCTGGAGCTTGAGCCACTGACCCATCCCAACGATCTGGTGGCCGGGTCGGAGGCCAAATTCCGGTTCGTCATGGACGGTAAAGCCGCTGCGGGCGCGAAGGTCACCATCATTCGCGGCGGTGGCCGTTATCGCAACGATCTCGGCGAAGTCAATGTCTCGACCGCCGCTGACGGTACCTTCGCCATGAAGTGGCCGGCGCCGGGAATGTATTGGGTGTCGGCAACAGTGAGCGAAGACAAGAAGGACGCAAAAGGCACGACCCGTCACCGGGCCACCTACGCGGCGACGTTCGAGGTCATGCCGGAATAAGTCTGGCGTCCGGCAGTCTCCAATCCCCGTATCTATCGGCTGTATGCGACACGTTCTTGTGCCACTGTCGGTGAGACCGCGCTCGCGCGGCCCGCAGTCCGCCGCGTCCCGGGTCGTCCGCCTATCCGGGCGGACGATGGGGACGACCTGGAATGCGCAGTTCGTCCAGCTTCCGGGTCCGGAGCGAGGCAATCCGCTCCACGGCATCGAGCGCGAGCTCGATAACGTCGTTGCCCAGATGAGCACCTGGGAGACCACGTCCGCGATCAGCGCCTATAATTCATCCGTACCGGGAACATGGCACCGGATCGAAGCAGAATTCATGACGGTCTTGTCGGCTGCCCTCGAGGTGGCCCGCAAAACCGACGGCGCTTACGATCCTACGATCGGAGCCGTCGTCGGGCTCTGGGGCTTCGGGCCGGAAGCGTATAGTCCCGATCGCCCGTCGCCGGCCGAGCTCGCGGTGCGTGTCGGCCAGTCCGGCTGGACGCGGGTTGAGCTCGATGCAGATCTTCAAAGCGTTCTGCAGCCCGGAGGCGTTCATCTCGACCTGTCATCGATCGCCAAGGGTTTTGGTGTCGATCAGGTTGCCCGCTATCTGAGACGGATGGGGTGCTCCGATTTCCTGGTGGAAGTCGGCGGGGAGCTTCGAGGCGAAGGCACCAAGCCGGATGGGACTCCCTGGTGGGTGCTGCTGGAGCAGCCGCCGGATACCAGGGGCAATGCGGAATTGCCTGAGGTCGTCATCGCATTGCACGGACTGTCGATCGCGACATCGGGCGACTACCGCCGGCGCCGCATGGTCGATGGAGCCTGGCAATCGCATGTCATCGATCCGCGGACAGGCCGTCCGGTCGGCGGCGATGTGGCATCGGTCAGCGTCGTCGCGGCGGACTGCATGACGGCCGATGCCTGGGCGACGGCGCTGATGGTGCTCGGGCTGCATGCCGGCCTCGCGGTGGCCGAGCGCGAGAACATCGCAGCGCAGTTTGTCTGTGCGAGCGAGGCGGGATCCAGGCAGGTCATGAGCCCCGCAATGCGCGCGATGCTCGGCTAAGGGCCGCGTGATGAGCGTTCCTTGCAGAGGTCAAGGAGAAGCGCACCCCTCCGCCTACACGCGCACCTCGGTGTAGGTTCCCGCCGCAAACATCTCGTCTACCGGTACGTGCCGCGTCGATAAGCCTTGCTGGTAGTGGTAGCGGCTAAGCGCTTCCAATGCGGTCCGGTTGGGCTCTACGCCAAACGGCCAGTAGTCGGGGCCCATCAGCTCCTGCATCTCGTCGACGATGGCTTCGAGCCAAGGCAGGGTTACCTTGCAGACCTGCCGTTCACGCAGCTCGGCCATGGCGATGGCCTTGGATTCATTGAATGCCTTGAGAAGGCTGAATGCGAGCCATGGATGCTCGCTCGTCTTGGACTGAAGCACGCCCATGACGTGCATGATGGGAAAAATGCCGGTTTCCTTATAGTACGCTCGTTCCTCGGCGACGTAGTCGGGAAACAGCCGGCGAACGCGTGCATCCTTCCGGATGAACGCCGTCGGCGGCCGCGGCGCTATGAGCGCGTCGATCTCTCCGCTTTCGATCATGCCGAACAACGTCTTGCCGGCTGCGATCGGATGCAGATCGACTCCGTCCGGAAGTGTCAGCGGCACCGTCTCTTCGCGTCCGGCCTGCTCAAGACCGCCCGTCCGCCATTTCATATCGGACGGCGCAACGCCGTATTTTTCCTGCAGCATTCCGCGCAGCCACACGGACGCCGTGACCTGATATTCGGGTACGCCGATAGTCTTGCCTGCAAGATCCTGCGGCGCGTCGATGCCGCGATCAGTGCGTATATAAATGCCAGAATGACGAAACTTGCGCGAAGGAAAGACGGGCAACGCGATATAGGGGCATTCTCCGCGGGAGCGGACGGAAAGATAATTCGACATCGAGAGCTCGCTCACGTCGAATTCCTGCCGTCCGAACGCGCGCAGAAACATTTCCTCCGGCTTGATCGGAAAGAAATTGACATCGCAGCCTTCCACCTTGACGCGGCCATCTTCGAGAGCGCGCGTGCGGTCATTGCTCCAAAGGGCAATTGTCAGGGGAAGGAGCGCCATGCGCTGGAGACCTTCTGATGCGACATTGCATGACGGATTCCGGAGCACCATCACGGCGCCCCGGCGTCCGTTGTCCGATCAGTTCTTCTTCGTCCTGGTCCCAAGGGCCTTCTTCGCCCGTTCGGCGTCTGCCGGAGAGGCTTTGTAAAGCTCAGCCACGGCCTCCTGGACTTCTGCGCCGGAGAGGGCATCGATCGGGAGTTTGGCTCGTTGCGCGTCTGCGAGGAAGGCAGGGTCCTTGGCCGTGTCCATGAATGCCTTTCTCAGCATTGCGACACGGTCGGCGGGAACACCCGGCGGCATAATGTAGGGACGGCCGAACACCTGCTGGTCGAAGATCAGCCGCAGTGCGCGCTCCTGCTCCTTGTTCTTTACGAATTTCCAGATTATCGGAACGCCCAGTTTGTCGAGGTCGGGAAGGGATTTCGGTGCGAGCTGGACGAGAATCCTGACCTTCTTGTCGCGAAGCCAATCGGGATGGGTGGTGGAGAAGCTCGACCATTGCAGGCCGCAAATGCCCTGGGTCTCTCCCTTTTCCATCGCGATCTGCGCTGTGCCCGAACCCTGGTAGCCTGCAATCACCTTGAACTTGGTCCCGAGCACATTGTTGAGAACCGTCGGGTACTGACGGATCGAGGAGGACCAGCCGGATGCCCCGACCACCATCTCCTTGGTGAAGACATCCTCGAACTTCTGGAAGCTCGTGGTGTGCCAGGCCAGGCACAGGCTGGTTTCCCGGTTCAGGCTGCCGAGGTAGGTCAGCTTGTTGGCATCGAAGCCCTTGCCCTGATCGCCGATCAACGGCTCCATGACGGAGCCCATGAAGACAGCGGCCATCTCGGTGCCGTCCTTCGGCGACACATTGTAGATGATCTGCGTTGCCTTCAGGCCGCCGGCACCCGGCATGCTCTTGGCGACCACGGTGGGATTTCCGGGGACGTGATTGCCGAAATGCCTGGCAAACACGGTAGCGTAGGTCGCGTATCCGCCGCCCGGTGCGCCGCCGACGAGCAGGTTGATGGTCTTGCCTTCGAAGAACTTGTCCTGAGCATGGACGGACTGCACGCCGGCCAGTGAAACGGCGGATGCCGCCAGCGCGACCGCCAGCGCAAGTGTTGTTCGGTTTCGTTGCTTTGGAGATGCCATCATATCTCTCCCTAGTTCGAGTTTCTGTTTCAGAAGTGTCGGCCTGCTCGACTTTTGCGCTTCATCAACCTCTCCGGTCGTTCTGGGTGGAGTTGGCGCATCAGACCTTGAATGCGGCGCCAAGTTCCTGGGCGAAGAGTTCCTCAGGTTTCAATCGTCGCCGCGTTATTCCCTGTTCGGAACACCATTTGAGGAATGCCTCGAGGCAGGTGCGGTTCTGGTCGATGCCGTACGGGAAGTAGTCAGACTTGAAAGCAGCGAGCCCCTCCATCGCGCGGTCAGCGATCCAGGGCACGAAGAAGCGTGACGCCTGCCTGTCGAAGATGCGCGCCAGGCTTCGCTGGCGGGCCTCTTCAAAGGCCTTGTAGAGGTTGCGGGCGAGCCAGGGGTTGGCTTCGTAGATCGGCCGCCGGATCGCGACGACGTGCATGATCGGCAGAACTCCGGTGCGCGTGAAATAGGCAGCTTCTTCCTGGGGCGCATCGGCGAACATCGGCACGATGTCGTTATATTCACCATCCATTCCGGCAGGCGGACGGGCGGAAAAGAATGCGTCGATGTCACCGTCGCGGAGCAGATCCCGCAGCGATTTGTCCTTTACCGGCGTGAGCGACACGCCGTTGGGCAGGAACAGGGCGACCTGCTCGCCGCGCCCCGGCTGGTTGAGGCCGGACTGGACCCAGTCGATGTCCTGGAGGGAGATGCCGAGATCGTCGGTGAGCCAGCCGCGCGTGTAGATGGCCGCGGTCTGGGCCCACTCCGGCACGCCGATTCGCTTCCCCTTGAGGTCGCGGCCGTCCGTGATCGGACGGTTCCGGTTCACGTAGATGGATGACAGTCGGAACATGCGGGACGGAAACACCGGAAGACCGATGATGTCCGGTGATTCCTCCGACATGATCGCGGCGAATTTCGCAAACGACATCTCCGAGACGTCCCACTCGCGGTAGCGAACGAAGCGGAAGAAGACCTCTTCGATGGGATACGTCTGATAATTGAGCCTCACGCCGTCGACGCGGACCTTCCCGAGCTCGATGTCCCGGAAATGGTCGTAGTCGGCGGTCGCGAGGTTGAGATGCAGGGTGTTCATGAGCTGTGATCGTCGCTCGCTGCGGCGGGATTGCGCAGCGAAACCTTGTCGGAGAAAAACCGCCTAACGCTGTCGCGGATCGGCCAGCTTGGGGCCGACCTTGATGTTCAGGCGCTTGGCTTCGTTCTCGTCGAAATCATCGTCCGAGCGCAGACCGACCGCCCGGATGCCGGCGATGGCGCACATGTCGTCCACCTCGTTGACATCGCCTGTGACGCCGATGGCGCCGAGGATCTCGCCGTTCTCATCACGGATCAACTGCCCTCCGGCTTCCAGGAAGATGGGACTATCCGCCATATCGCGCAGGGTATCCATGAAGGCAGGTTTCTCGCGGGACTTCTGCAGCACCATGCGGGAGGAGCGGTGGAGCGCCAGCGCCCCGAACGCTTTGCCGCGGGCGATCTCGAAACGCATCAGCGATGCGCCATCCTGCTTGAGGAACGCTTTAACGCGGCCGCCGGCATCGAGGACGATCGCCGCCAGGGGGTAGGCCTCCATCTCCTCGGCCTTCTTGAACGTATTGAGGATGATGGACAGGGCCTGATCCATCGAAAGTCCGACCATTGGGCCTCCCAAGCCGTTCTTGCTGCCGGTTGTCGGGGCCGACTGGCCCGCATCGTGGCTTTCGGTAGACTGCCGCCATTGATGAATCAAATGATTGAAACTAATATATTGATGAAATTGAATCATTCAGCGGAGTTGGCGTTGAGGACGGATTATCTGGGGCTGGAAGCGTTTCTGTTCATCGCAGAGTTCGGCTCGTTCCGGCGTGCGGCCCACTACCTGAACCTGACGCAGACCGCGGTCAGCCACCGCTTGCGCAAGCTGGAAGACAACCTCGGCGTTCAGCTCATCGTCAGGTCGACGCGAGGGGTATCGCTGACGCGCGCCGGCGTGGAGCTGCTTCCCAAAGTGCGATCTCTGTTCGGCGAGATCGACGATTGCCTCGACGGCATCAAGGAGCAGGGCGGGGCGCGGCGAACCAAGCTGTTCATCGCCTGCATTCCCACCCTGGCGCATTATCTCCTCCCGCCTGTCGTCAGGATATTCAGGGAGCGGTACGGCGATATCGATGTGAAGACATTCGAGACGTCTGCCCGCGAGATCGGCAATCTGGTGAGCGACAGCACGGTCGAGCTTGCACTCTCGATCATCGGGGCGAACCGGTGGGATCTCGATGCGGCGCCGCTGCTGCGCGAGAGCTACGTTCTGGTGTGCCCGCGCGATCATCCATTTTCGGGCCTGTCGTCCGTCACCTGGAAGGATGTCGCCGGCCAGCCGCTCATTCGCGTCAGTCCGGAGACGGGCAATCGGATGATCCTCGACGAGGCGTTGGAGGCGCGCAATCTCTCGCTGCGCTGGTCGCATGAAGTGCAGCACTCGGTCACGGCGCTGAGCTTCGTCGCCGCCGGTGTGGGCTTGACGGTAACGCCGCGCATGGTTGCGAAGGGCGCTACCGACCGGCGATGCTCGATACTGGAGATCAGGCGACCGAGCGTAGAGCGAACGGTAGCGGTCCTGCGCCGGCGCAACGAGCCGCTGTCCAGGCAGGCGGACAACTTTCTTTCATTGCTCGTCGCGCACGCCAGCTCGCTCAAGGAGTGACTGCCGGTTACGGCAATGTAAGCGGGATGTCGTGTCCGATCCCGCGTTCGACCGCCAGCTCATAAGCCTTCGTTGCGAGGGCGACGTCCTCCATGGCGATGCCATGCGAGTTGTAGAGCGTTATCGCATCCGATGCAGGCTCCGCTCCGTGGTGCTTGGACACGCAATCGCCGAGTTCCATCACATCATCCCAGGAGATCAGGCCAGAGGCGGTGGCTTCAACCAGTGCTGCGGATTCTTTCCTGGCCTGCGGTTTGCTGTCCACGGCGATGATCGCGCACCTCCCGACAAGGGTGTCATCGACCTCTCTTCGTTCCATACGGTTGGCGCCGATCGCATTGATGTGCGTGCCGGGTCGAACATGATCACCGAGAATGACCGGCGTTTTCGACGTGGTCGCAGCTATCAGTATGTCACAGGCGTAGACCTCTTCGGGAGATCGGACCGCACGGACCGGAATGCCCATCATATCCTGCATCTCCTTGCAGAACGCCGTGAGGCGCTGCGGATCGCGTCCGGCGACGAGGACCTTCTCGATGGGGCGCACGGCGACCATCGCGAGCAGTTGCGTCTGCGCCTGTCGTCCGGCACCGAAAATGCCGACGCTCCGTGCATCCGACCTGGCGAGGTGGCGGGTGGCAACTCCGCTCGCGGCGGCTGTGCGCAACTGGCCGAGTCGAAACACTTCGATCAGGGCGTCCGCCCGTCCGGTCCGGCTGTCCAGCAGCAGGAGCAGGCGTCCCGAGTCGCTGTCGAAGACCATCGAGGATGAAACCTTGACCGCAATCTTGTTCAGCGGACCCACGATGGCCGAGGTCAGCCTCAAGTATCCGGCCGGGATATCGATCTGCTGTCGCGGCGGGTTTATGACGGCACCGCCGGAGGATACCGAGAACACGCCGGTTACGGCATCGATCGCATCGTCGATCGTCACCAGCGATGCGATGTCAGCCTCGGACAGGAAGCGAGCCATGAGTCTCCTTGCTGCTGGAAGGAACGGAACGCGGCGAAGGCATAATCGGTGTCCGGCCCGGTTGATAGTCCATTGCCGGCGCTCAAGTCTTGTTGCCTATCGTCGCTGCGAAGAACGGGATCGTTTTGGCCCACGCGTCCTCGGCTGCATCCTTGCGATAGCGGTCCGCAGAGGTGTGGTCCTGGAAAGCATGGCCCGCGCCATCGTAGCGATGGAAGATGGCCGGGATCTTGTGGCGCTTCATCTCCGCCTCGATCTTATCGACGTCCTTCGGCGAAGGCTGCTGATCGAGATTGCCGAAAAAGCCGATCACCGGTCCTTTGATGTTCGGGATCAGATCGAACGGGGACGGACCATCTCCCCATGACGACATCGTGCGTCCGCCGTAATAGATGGCGAGCGCACGGAAGCGCGGGATGCTGACGGCGCCGAGCAGCGCCGTCCGTCCGCCCATGCAATGGCCGAGAATGCCGAGACGGGACGCATCGGCATTCGCATTGTTGACGAGATGATCGAGGGTGGCGTTGATGTCGTCGACGATTTTCGCATCCCGCAGTGTGGCGCGCCGTTCATTCCGATCTTCGATCCAGGGGTGATAGTGGAATACGTCCGGCGCTGCCGCGAGAAAGCCGGCGTCGGCCAGTCGCGCGCAGCGATCGTGCGTGAATTCATCGAGCCCGCTGATGTGACACATGACAACGATGGCCGGATGCGGCCCGGTGCCTTCGGGTTCGGCAACCAGCGCGGCCATTTTGCTGCCATTGACGGTCAGAGTATCGGTGCGAACCATTGATTGCGTCTCCTCCTGGCGGTACTGTTCCTGGCGATACTGCGCGATTTTGCGTCTCAAACCACATGCCAATCAGTGACAAGTGTCCCGCTCGGTGCCGTTGCCCGACGCCGGGGCTATTTCAAAACGTCATTGCACCGCGATTGGAAGATCACGCAAGCGGTGCGGTACGAAAAAGCCTGACCTTCAGTCCTCCGTGAGGAATTGGAGCGCCGGTCGGCAGGAACGGCAGGCCGGTTGCCTTTGCGAGCCGGGCATCGCTGGTGACGATTCCGACGCGCCAGCCGGCAAAGCGGTTCATCAGGGTTTGTCCCAGCGCGCGATACAGCGCCTGCAGTTTCTTGGTTTCGCCCAGGCGCGTTCCATAAGGCGGATTGACCATGACCAAACCGGGCGGGCCTTCAGGCGCGGTGGCATCGCTGATCGCGCATTGCCGGAACTCCGTGAACTCGGCGACACCGGCGCGCAACGCATTGGCCCGGCTTATTTCGATTGCGCCTGCGTCCCGGTCACTGCCGTAGCAACGGACTGATGGCTGGCGTCCGCTATTGGCGGTGCGCATGCGCTGCCATGCGGGCTCGTCGAACGTCGCCAAGCTCTCGAATGCGAAACGGCGCGAGCGGCCGGGATTGAGCCGTGCAGCGATTTCGGCTGCCTCGATAACGAATGTGCCCGAACCGCACATCGGATCGACGACGGGCTCGGTTCCATCGTATCCGCACTGGTAAAGGAGCAAGGATGCCAGCGTTTCCCGCATCGGGGCTTTGCTGATCGCCTCTTTGTAGCCCCGCTTGTGCAGCGGCTCGCCCGTTGTGTCGACGGAG
Source organism: Hyphomicrobiaceae bacterium (assembly GCA_050186055.1). Taxonomy (GTDB): domain Bacteria; phylum Pseudomonadota; class Alphaproteobacteria; order Rhizobiales; family Hyphomicrobiaceae; genus CAMDPA01. Next base: position 19,965 of record JBFWYV010000053.1, read on the forward strand.
ATCGTGCACATGTCATGCTCGATGCGGGCGCGGACAAGGATCTCGGCATCGGCAGAGGAGGAAGCGCCAATGGCCTCCTGAATTGCGGCATCGATCCGTTCCGCAGCGGCGCCGGAGTGGTAGATGCGCGACTTCTTGCAGGTGGCCTCGACGCGGAATGGCACCTCAGGGCGCAGTACCTGGTCCCACGGGAGATTGCGCGCCCGGCTCCTGAGGTCCGTCAGATGGAGCGCACGGAACCGTGCAATGATTGCGAGGACACGGCCAGAGCCGCGGATCCAGAGGTTCGCGCGCCAGACGTCAGGCCAGCCACCCTTTATCGTGACGCCGCCGGGAACGGATCTTGGCGAGTTGAAGCCCTTTGCACGCACCTCGCTGCAGAGCACGTCTTCCAGACCTGGTGCGGTGACCAGGAACATCTCGAACTTATCGTCCTTTTTCATGTCACCGTCTGGGGAAGGTACGCTCGGCAACGGTCGAGGACCGCATCCGGCATGTCGTCGTGCGCGCGCCCGAGGGCAGGATCGATGGACGGCG
>JBFWYV010000054.1:0-20396 GCA_050186055.1 Hyphomicrobiaceae bacterium
TCGACCTTTCTCGAGAAGGACGGCACGTTCACAAACGCGGAGCGCCGGATCAATCGCGTCAGGCGTGTCATGGTACCCCTCAACGGCTATGCCGACTGGGAGGTGACGCAGATTCTCGCCAACGCCATGGGCGCCGATTGGCACTACATGCATCCGAGCGAGATCATGGCCGAGATCGCCGCAACGACGCCAGGGTTCGCGAATGTCACCTACGAGATGCTGGACGAGCGCGGCTCGGTGCAGTGGCCATGCAACGATGCCGCTCCGGACGGCTCGCCGATCATGCACGTCAATGGCTTCGTGCGCGGGAAAGGGCGGTTCATCAACACGGAATATATCCCGACCGATGAGAAGACGGGGCCGCGCTTCCCGTTATTGCTGACGACCGGGCGCATTCTTTCGCAGTACAACGTGGGTGCCCAGACCAGAAGAACAGCGAATGTCGTCTGGCATGGCGAGGACGTGCTCGAAATTCATCCGCACGATGCCGAGGTGCGTGGCATCAAGGATGGCGACTGGGTCAAGCTGGCCAGCCGTAGCGGCGATACGGCGCTGAGAGCTCAGATCACGGATCGTGTGGCGCTGGGCGTCGTCTATACGACGTTCCACCATCCGGGCACGCAGGCCAACGTCGTTACGACGGACTTCTCCGACTGGGCCACGAATTGTCCGGAGTACAAGGTTACTGCCGTACAGGTCTCGCCATCGAACGGTCCGACGCAATGGCAGGAAGAATACGATGCAATGTCCGAGCGGGCGCGGCGCATCGAGGCGGCTGAATAGGAGCGCGAGGTGCCGCGGACGTACGAGACCGTCAGGAGGATGAGCTGGCGTGACGGGCACGCGCTCAATGGCGCGCGGGTGCTGGCCGAGGAGACTGCCGTTGCCATCAGCTATAACGGCTCGACACATGCCGTCCTGATGTCGACGCCGGCCGATCTGGAAGATCTTGCGGTCGGCTTCTCGATAACCGAAGGCATCGTCGGCAGTATCTCCGGGATCGAACAGATCGGTGTGGTTGACCATGAGCTGGGGCTCGAGGTTCAGGTTCGCGTCCGCGACGACGTTGCGGAGCGGCTCGCTGCACGGCGCCGCTCCATGGCCGGGCCGGTCGGTTGCGGAATGTGCGGACTGGAAAGCCTGGAGGCGGCGACGCGGGACCTTCCGTCAGTTCAGGTTGCGATGATGTTTGCATCCTCCGATATCGTCGCGGCCGTGCAATCGATCGAGAGGCTGCAGGATTTGAACGGCAGGACGGGTGCTGCGCATGCAGCGGGCTTCTTCGTGCCCGGCGCACCGGTCGAGTTGGTGCGGGAGGACGTGGGGCGGCACAATGCCCTCGACAAGCTTATCGGCGCACTCCTGCGGACCGGAGTTGCGCCATCCGGCGGCGGCATGGTGGTGACGAGCCGCGTATCGGTCGAACTCGTTCAGAAGGCCGCAGTTGCGGGTTGCGGGCTGCTTGCCGCCATCTCGGCACCGACGGCGTTTGCGGTGCGCGCCGCGCAGGCTGCGGACATTACGCTCGCGGCCGTCGTCAGAGGCGGCAGCTTCGAGGTGTTCAGCCGGCCGGACCGCGTGCAGACCGGAGTCGTCGCCGATGTCGCCTGACAAGCTGATCTACATGGCGAACCAGATTGCGCGGTCGTTCCGGACGCGTCCGCACGAGGACGCGGTTGCGGCGACGGCAGAGCATATTTCAAGTTTCTGGGAGCCGCGCATGCGGTCCCAGCTCTTTACACTGATGGATGAAGATGGTCAGCGTTTCGACGCCGTCGTGCGTGAGGCCCGACCTCGCATCAGACCGGTGAAAGCCTGACGTCGGACACGAAGCCCGGCAGGATTCCTTCGCCGGAGTTTGCAGGCGGGTCCGCAGGCTCGATCGCATTTCCTCAATTCATGGCTCAGGGCCATGTGCTGGCTGCCTTCGGCGGGCGGCCGCTCATTTGCGGGCAGAGGCTATATGCTCCAAGTCGTACGTTTCCCTGAGCCGCAACGGGTTGCCTTCCCTCCACTCAATCAAACCCAGGTTCTGGAGCTTGGCGAGCGCGGCGTGAAGCTCCCCTATGTGTAATCCGAGAAGGTCGGCGATCTCAGCGCTCTCCGACATGTCGGCTATGATGGTTGGGTCCCTGCCTTCGCTGGCGTTCCGATGTGATATCGCGACCAGGAATGCAGCGATGCGCTCCACCGGAGACGATCGATCATTCTCCGTCAGAATTGATTTTCGATGCTCGAACTCTCTTTCGACGGCATCCGCCTGTCGTTTTTTCAGGATCGGGTCGTTGTCAATGAATTCGACGAAATTCGCAGGATCGATGCAGGTTATGACGCTGTCGATGACAGCCCGTGCAGTTTCGCAATATGAATCAAGATAGCCGAGTCCGACAAAATCTCCGGTCGAGGCGATCTCGACATTCGAGCCTGGACATCGATCTGCGGGTCCGAAGACGGCGATGGCGCCGCTGTCGATCCGATAAAACAGGATGCGAGCGTCTCCCTCGCGGTAAAGATACTCACCACGCTTCAAGGTGCGTTCCGCGACCCGTTCAGAATTGAGACACTCGTCGATCATGATAACGTCGGAGATCATCCTACCGTCGGCGGAGGAACTCGGGATCTCACAAATTCGTAAATGCCTTAATCGCAAACCGGGCGTTGAGTTGCGTGGCGGACTTGTATCGGTTTCGCGCATATACACGGAAAATGGCTTGTTTCCCTGAGCACGGCTCGCGGTTCGTGCGGCCATACGTCCGCGTATTCAGATCCGGTCCGCTATTGAAACCTGAATACTCTGTTCCAGTCGCGTTTCATGTCGACCAACGTCCATTCGTTTATCCTCGCCGCGTCGAGCGCCTTGTCGAGCCTGCCGAAGCGGGAATTTCTGCCATAGGCATATTCGCGTTGGGGATCCGTGTGGTGCACAATAAGGCCGAGGCGGCGCCGGCCGGACTTCGTTGCCCATTGCAGCATCTCGAGGTCTCCGTCCGAGTTGCCGAAAGCGGCAACAGGACGTTGTCCGATATGCGCGTTGATCCCGACCGGCTTGCCGGGGCCGTCATCGATGAAATCAATTGCCGGCTGGCGGATCAGTTCCGGGAGCCCGTCGCGCGTCTGGTAGCTGGTCTTTATGCTCGAGCCCACGACCTGGTCCGGTGGAATGCCGTATATCTCCTGGGTCCAGGGCCGCATGAACTCGATGCCGCCGCCGGATACGATGAAGGTTCTGAATCCATTGGCCCGCAGATAGGCCAGCAACTCGAGCATCGGTTGATATACAAGATCCGTGTACGGCCGGTCAAATCTCGGATGACGCGCGGTCTTGAGCCATTTGCTGGCGATATTCGCGAAATCATCGGTCGTCATGCCCGCGTGCGTGACCATAACGAGTTCGGCAATGCCCTTTTCCCCCGATTGCGCCAGCGTCGCCATGTCGTTATCGAGAGCCGCCTTGAACGGCTGCTTTTTCTTCCACTCCGGATGCTGACCGGAGAGTTGCTTGACCCGGTCCAGCGCAAAGGCGAGCTGGACATACATCGGCTGCTCGCACCAGAGCGTGCCGTCATTGTCGAAAGTTGCGATCCGTTGCGAAGGAGGGATGAAGTCGGGCGAGCCGCCCCTCGTCACGTCGGCAACGAAACTCAGGATGGAGTCTTTGTGCGGACCGGCATTCCAGGAGGGAAGAGGGCCGGTTTGCGCCAGCGCCCATCGCGCCGACAACGGCATTGCTGCCGCTGCCGTGGACACGAGGAGCGTCGAAAGAATGGTTCGCCTGCTAATCTGAACGCTGTGCATGGAACTCTCATATCGCGTTGCACAATGTGGAATTGCTGTCCCGGGCGAGCCCACTGGGCGCATTGGAGCCTCCGCGTTCTCGACGGGAAATTGCTTGGAATACGCCAAAAAAATGAAGGGTAACTGCTTGTAGGCCATCAGCAATTGATCTCCAGCAATGGAAGCCGGCGGGAAAGCTCATGGCACGCCACTAGGGGAAGCTAATACGACAACCTTTTTTGCGGCCGGGTTCGATTGGAGATCGTTTGGAGATTACTGCCTTGAATGGAACGGGACTGGCAATTGGGCGAAACCAATTGTCCTTGAGGATTTGCTAATAGGGAGATTATTCGAAGGTATAGTTAGATATCGGCGCCGGTATAATTTGTATGTCGCTGAGCCGGGAAGTCGATTCTCCGGCATCGCGTTGTGCATTGAGCTGATCGCGATTGTTCTGCGAAATTCCCGAGTTTCATGTAACAGACGCGCTGGCGCCGCCGTTGCCTCAAAGACTCAGTTCACTGGGAAGATCACGCCCGCTCGCCAGTTGATTTGCCAAGGTTGCCCGACTCAGCCGACTCCTCGTATTGAGGTCCATCCTTGGATGGCATGATTAATGATTTGTTTTCATTCGGGGACTTTGTGCAATGGCGAAGGCAATCACGGGAATATATGCTGCCGCTGCATTCGCCGTGGCGATCTCTATCGGCTCCCGCCTTGCAACCGCCGGCGATTTCGGGACGCTGCCATTATCTCGCGACGGCGTAGGCCGGACGGATCAGTGGACCTGGAAATTTACGTCGTATGCCTGGCTGGCGTATCTCACCGGCGATACGACGGTGAAGGGCAGAACAGCCGGCGTGGATGTCAATCCCTATCAGGTTTTGACTAACCTGAAGGCAATGCCCTGGATGAGTTACGGCGAAGGCCGGAAGGGTCGCTTTGCGTTCTATAACGACATCGTCTATGCGAAGATCGGGGTTTCGGGCGGGATTGTTAAAGCTCGGAATTTCGGGGCAATCGGCAGCGGGTCTGTGACCGTCAACGGCTCTCTCGACTCAGAGCAGACGATTGTCGAACTCGGAGGAGCCTACGAGCTGACGCGGTGGCCCGTAGGCGGAGCGGCGGGCGGTGAGGGCTTCGTGCCGTTCACGGCGTTTGATATTCTTGCTGGAGCCCGGTACTGGCGACAGGATTTGGAACTCAGCGTCGCCGCGGCGGGTGCGGTGAATATCGGTGGGCTCCAGATATCGGGTAATCGAGCCATCGCACGTGGAGGGACTGTCGATTGGGTCGATCCACTTGTCGGTTTCCGTTTCCGCCACAGTTTCGCACCTGGGCATGAGATGGTCCTTCGGGCCGACGTCGGCGGCTTTGATGTGGGCAGCCAGTTCAGTTGGAATGTCGTTGCCGCCTATTCATTCGATCTCATGGTCCGTCATGGCGTCAGGTATTCGGGTGTGATCGGTTATCGCGCACTCGATGTGGACTACGCCAAGGGCTCAAATCAAACCAGGTACGAGTATGACGTGCTGCAGCACGGGCCGATTTCAGCCCTGACCATCTCATTTTGATCCCGGTCCTTCGGCCCTTCACCCGCCCAGCGGTTCGTAATCCCGCCCTCGGCCCGAGACAAGACAGAGCGCGCCTGCGCGTGACGACCACTCTATCAGGCAGCTACAAGTTGTGCTGTACTGTCCGCCTGCGCTTGGAACCGGCGGTGACCGGTCATAATCGTGGGAGGAAAACATGTCTGCATCGAAATGGCTGGCAGCGGCTGCCGGCATCGTTCTGCTCGGCTCCAGCGTTGGCGCCGACGCCGAGCCCCTGAAGATACGTAATGCCTACGTCGTGCCGGTTGCCAATTGGGCGCCGATCCTTGCCAGCAAAAAGGATCTCGCCAGGCATTGGGGCAAGTCATACGTCATGGAGGCGGTGCGGTTCCGGGGCACGCCGCCCATGATCACTGCGCTCGCAAACAACGAGCTCGAGATTGCCAATCTCGCCTATTCGACCTTGGGGCTCGCCATCCAGAACGCCCGTCTCGATGATCTGCGGGTGATCGCGGACGAGTTCCAGGACGGCGTGCCCGGCTATTTCTCGAACCAGTACTTCGTCCGCAAGGACAGCGGCATCAACTCGATCAAGGACCTGAAGGGCAAGGTGCTGGCGACCAACGCAATAGGCAGCGGCATCGACATTGCGATGAAGGCAGCGCTGAAGAAGAACGGGCTGATCGACAAGCGCGACTACACCGTGATCGAGGCGCCGTTTCCGACCATGGCGGCGCTGCTGAAGGACAAGAAGGCCGATCTGGTTTCCGCGGTGATACCGTTCTCGCTAAGTCCCGTCCTGAAGGAGCACGGTAAGGTGCTGTTCGATCAGACCGCTGGTCTCGGACGCTCCCAGTTCGTGTTCTGGGTCATGCGCAAGTCCTTCATCGACAAGAACCGCGCCGCTCTTGTCGATTTCATGGAGGATGTTCTCAGAATTCAGCGCTGGTATCTCGATCCCAAGAACCACGCCGAAGCCGCCAAGATCGCATCGGGCTTTCTCAAGGTGCCGCCGGAGCGGTTCGGCTGGCTGTTCACCAAGGCCGACTACTATCGCGATCCAAACGGCAAGCCCGACCTCGCCGCACTGCAACGCAATGTCGACACCGTCGCCGAACTCGGGTTCTTCAAATCCAAGCTCGACGTGAAGAAGTATGCCGATCTGTCGCTTGTCGAGGAAGCGGTCAAGCGGCTGAAGTAGGCGCGGGATCATCCGTGATCGCAACAGGCGCAATTGGAGGACCGGCCATGACGGCGCAGGGCGGCCCGATCCTCCAAACCCAACCGGATCGTCTCGTGAACAGCAGCAACGCACAGATCATCGTCGACGGCGTTTCGCAGCTTTTCCGGCCGCCGACAGGGCGCGAAGTTCTTGCACTCGACGACGTCTCGCTCGAAGTGGGGGAGCAGGAGTTCCTGGCCATCCTCGGACCATCCGGATGCGGTAAATCGACTCTGCTTTATCTGATCGGCGGGTTTCTTCCGATCCAGACCGGCCGTATCGACGTCGACGGCTCGCCCATATCCGGACCGGGGCCGGACCGCGGCATCGTATTCCAGCATTTCGCCCTGTTTCCGTGGAAGACGGTGCGCACGAATGTTCTCTACGGCCTGGAACGCATGGGGCTCGCGAAGCAGGAACGCCTGCAGCGGGCCCAATACTTCATCGACCTGGTGGGTTTGACCGGCTTCGAGGACAGCTATCCGTCGCAACTCTCCGGCGGAATGAAGCAGCGGGCTGCAATCGCGCGGACGCTTGCGATCGACCCTGCCATTCTCCTCATGGACGAACCGTTCGGTGCGCTGGACGCCCAGACCCGGAGCCTGATGCAGTCTGAGCTTCTCGGCATCTGGCAGCGCTCGCGCAAGACGGTCATTTTCGTGACGCACGACGTACAGGAGGCGGTCTTTCTGGCTGAACGCGTGGCCGTAATGACGGCACGGCCCGGCCGGATCAAGACGATCGTCGATACGAGGTTCGACAAGTCGGATCCGCATGTGCTCAAGTCGAAGGCGTTCGTCGACAAGGTGGATGAGATCTGGAGCCTTGTCCGCGACGAGGCCATCATTGCGCAGAAGGGGCGCGTATCGTGACGCGCCAGCTTGTCCGATACTCTCCGCTGCTATTGCTAGCCGCTGCATGGCAGTTGATCGCTCACTTCGAGCTTGTCTCATCGACGGCGCTTCCGTCGCTCACCGGCGTCGGCGCGGCCTGGATCGATCTGTTGCGGTCGGGCGAACTGCTTTCCAATGCGGCTGCATCGCTCTACCGCGGGGGTGCAGGATTTTTTCTGGCCGTCGTGGGCGGCACGATACTCGGCATCGCGATGGCATGGTGGCGGCCGGTAAACGCGCTGGCCGGACCGTTGGTCGAGGCCCTCTACCCGATGCCGAAGACGGCGTTGATTCCGGTTACCGTGATCTGGCTGGGGTTTGGAGATGCCTCCAAGATCCTGCTGATTTTCCTCGGCTGCCTGCTTCCCGTGATCCTCGGCGCCTTCAATGGCGCGCGCTCGAGCGAGCAGGTGCTGGTCTGGACGGCACGCTCGATGGGAGCAAGCCGGCTGCGCGTGCTTTGGGACGTCGTCTTGCCGAGCGCGCTGCCTGAGCTGCTCAACGGCGTGCGCACGGCCCTGGCTCTGGCGTTCATTCTGCTCGTGACGTCCGAACAGATCGTCGCACGGGAAGGTCTCGGCAACCTGATCGGTTTCCTGGGCGCAAACGGCTCCTACGAGGCGATGTACAGCGTCGTGCTTACGGTTGCATTTCTCGGGTTTGCCGCCGACCGCATCTATCAGGTCCTGATGCGCCGTCTGCTGAGATGGCGGGAGGCTGCCGGCGGATGACATCTCCAGGACGAGCATCTTCGAGGCTGGGCGGCGTGCGCTGGCCGCTGCTCCGGTCGCTGCCGATTCTGGGGCTGTTCCTGGCTTGGGAAGCCTTTGCCCGCTCGGGCGCAGTCACGCCATTCGTTCTGCCGCCGGCGACGGATGTCCTGCAGCGCATATGGGAAGACCTGATATCAGGCGAGTTGCTTTACAACGTCGGTCTGACGCTGTTGAGAGCGCTGTGCGGATTTGCGATCGGTGCGGTCCTGGGCGTCGCGGTCGGCATCGGCATTGCGCGCAACAGCCTGGCGCGATGGTTCTTCGATCCGATCATTTCCGTCGGTTTTCCGATGCCGAAAGTGGCGTTTCTGCCGGTTGTCATCCTCTGGCTCGGGGTCTTCGATGTCTCGAAGATCACCATGATCACGATCGAGGTCGTTTTTCCGGTGGTGACGGCGACAGTTGCCGGCGTTCAAAGCGTGAGCCACGAGCTGGTCTGGTCGGCCCGCAATCTCGGCGCCAGAAACCGGGAGCTGCTCCCGCAGGTGATCCTGCCCGCCGCGATGCCGCAGATTCTCACGGGGCTGCAGGTCGCATTGCCGATCGCGCTCATCGTTGCGGTGTTCGTGGAGATGGCGATGGGCGGATATGGTCTCGGCGCGGCGATGATGGGGGCGTCGCGTTTCGCCGATTCCCGCGGGGTGTTCGCCGGTATCGTCGTCATCGCGGTGGTCGGCTATGCGGTCGTCAAGCTGATGGCGGTTGCGCGCCGCAGGATACTGATCTGGCATCAGGAAGCATCGGCGCCAAGCACGGTGTGAGTGCCCGCAGCGGGGCAACGGCGAGGCGCGATTGCGGGATGACTTGAATCAACGAAGCCGACCCGGTCATCGTGGCATGCTGGCGGAGCCCTGAACCCTCTGGCGAGACAGATGCATACCACGGCAGAATTTCGCATGAGCAGCGATCAGGGTCAGTCCTTCCACTCGCTTCCCGTCGATTCGGTTTTCGAGGCGGTGCAGACGACTGTCGCCGGCCTCGACAGCGGCGAGGTTCAACGGCGACGGGAGACGTTCGGGCGGAACAAGCTCCCCGAGCCGCCGTCGCGCAGCGCCATATTGCGGCTGCTCAGCCAGTTCCACAATGTGCTGATCTACGTGCTGCTGGTCTCGGCGGTCTTCACCGCCATGCTCGGGCATTTCGTGGACACCGCTGTCATTCTGGCGGTCGTGATCGTCAATGCCGTCATCGGGTTTGTTCAGGAGGGCCGTGCCGAACAAGCGATGGAGGCGATCCGCGGCATGCTCGCCCCGCGTTCGGCGGTCGTGCGTGACGGAGAACGACAGAGCATCAACGGCGAGGAGTTGGTGCCCGGCGACGTGGTGCTGGTCGAGGCGGGAGACCGGGTTCCGGCAGATCTTCGTCTGATCGAGGCGCGCGGGCTCAAAGCTGAGGAAGCGATCCTGACGGGGGAGTCGGTCCCGGTGGACAAGGCAACGCCGGCCGTTGCTCCTGATGCGGCACTCGGGGACCGGACTTCGATGCTGTTCAGCGGCACGCTCGTCGCCGCCGGTACCGGGCGCGGCGTGGTGGTGGCTACCGGTTCAAAAACGCAAATCGGCCGGATCAGCGGAATGCTTTCGCGCGTCGAACCGCTCACAACACCGCTGGTGTGCCAGATCGATGTGTTTGCGCGCTGGCTCACGGTGTTCATTCTGCTCATTGCGGGGATCCTGCTTGTTTATGGCTATTTCGTTCGCCATCTGCCGTTCGCCGAACTGTTCATGGTGGTGGTGGGACTGTCGGTCGCTGCGATACCCGAAGGACTTCCGGCCGTACTGACAATCACACTGGCCGTCGGGGTCCAGGCCATGGCGCGACGAAATGCGATCGTACGCCAGCTTCCGGCGATCGAGACGCTGGGCTCCGTATCCGTCATCTGCTCCGACAAGACCGGCACGCTCACCCGCAACGAAATGATGGTTGCCTCGCTCGCCGCCGCCGATCGCGTCTGTTCGGTGGACGGCGAAGGTTACGCGCCGGTCGGCTCGGTGCGCTGGCGGGCGGCAGATGCCGATCCTGCCGAGCATGCGATTCTGATGGAATTCGCTCTTGTATCGGGACTGTGCAACGACGCCGTGCTGCATTCCCATGATCGGGGATGGCGCGTCGATGGCGACCCGATGGAAGGTGCGCTGATGGCCCTCGCCGGAAAGATCACGCACAAAGGTGCCGCCCCCTTTCCAGATTGGACGCGTACGGATGCAATACCGTTCGATGCCGCACATCGCTACATGGCGGTGTTGCTACACGACCATGAACGCCGCGCCTTCATCCACGTTAAAGGCGCGCCGGAGGCGATCCTGGCGCTGTGCTATAATCAGCGTGCGGCAAGTGGCGGGACGCAGCCTCTGGATGCCGGTTATTGGCACGCGATGGTGGAGCGGCTTGCCGACGAAGGTCAGCGTGTCATCGCCGTGGCCACGCGGACGGTTGCGCAGGACCATACCGTTCTGAATACGGCGGACCTGAGAGGCCGGCTGACAATGATCGGGCTGGTCGGGCTGATCGATCCGCCGCGCGAAGAGGCGATAGAGGCGGTGGCCGAGTGCCATGCGGCGGGGATCCGGGTGAAAATGATCACCGGGGATCATGCGGCGACAGCGCGCGCCATTGCTGCCCGGATCGGCCTGAAAAACAGCAGGCGCGTGCTGACCGGCGCCGATATTCAGGCAATGGATGACGCTGCGCTGGCCGATGTTGCGGCCGATACGGATGTTTTCGCGCGCACGTCGCCCGGTGACAAGCTTCGTCTGGTGACGGCGCTGCAGTCGCGGGGACTGACGGTTGCCATGACGGGGGACGGCGTCAACGATGCACCCGCCTTGAAGCGGGCCGATGCCGGTCTCGCCATGGGGCTGAAAGGAAGCGAGGCGGCAAAGGAAGCCGCCGTGCTGGTTCTTGCCGATGACAATTTCGCCTCCATTGCAGCCGCCGTCAGGGAAGGGCGCACGGTCTACGACAATATCAAGAAGGTGATCAGCTGGACGTTGCCCACCAATGCCGGCGAAGCGACCACGATCATCGTGGCGCTGCTGGCCGGCATGGCATTGCCGATCACGGCAGTTCAGATTCTCTGGATCAATCTTATCACCGCAATCACGCTGGGACTGGCTCTCGCATTCGAGCCCAGCGAGCGGGGGACGATGCGGCGATTGCCGCGGCCGCGCAACGAGCCGCTGCTGACCGGCCAGCTCATCTGGCACGTGGTGCTGGTGTCCGTTCTTTTTCTCCCGGCGGTGTTCGGCGTCTATTTCCATGCCGTGGATCGCGGCTACACCGTACAGACGGCGCAGACGATGGCGATGAACATGCTCGTGGTCCTGGAAATCTTTCACCTGTTTTTCATACGCAACATACACGGCACCTCCTTCACCTGGGCGGCAGCGAAGGGAACGCCGGTCGTGTGGGCCTGCGTCATCGCGGTGACGGCGGCGCAGTTCGCGGTCACCTATTTGCCGCCGTTGCAGGCCGTGCTCGGCACGGCGTCAGTCCCGATGGTCGACGGCATGCTCATCGTTGCCGCTGGCGCCGTGTTCTTTGCAATCATCGAGGTGGAAAAGCAGATGAGGCTCGCGTTCCGGACTTCCGCCTTTATCGGGGGGAACGGCTAGTTTGCTCGAAGGCCGGCGAGTATCACCGGACACTGCCGCAGGCCGCGACGGGCGAGAGGGAAGGGGTCGACGCGGTGTCGCACCCTTGCGCTCTCGATAGAAGTCGTCCGAATGTGCAACACAGGCCGGCAGCACGGACCGGTCCTATTGCAGGTCCTGTCGCACACGAGGAGGTCAAATGCCGCCGGAGCTTTCCAATTCGCAGGTTATCGATACCCGGTTTCGCGCCGCACTGGAGCGGATGGCTGCGTCCGGACGGTTGAAGACCTATGACCGTCCGGTCGACCCGTATCTGGAGGTCGCGGGGATCATGAAGAAGCTCGATGGCGGGCCGGCGCTTCTTTTCACCGATCCGAAAGGCCATGATGTGCCCGTCCTGGGCAACTTCCTGTCGTGCCAGGAGAACTGCGAGGCGGCGTTCGGCGTCGACTTCAGGGGCATACGGGCGTTCGTGTCGCGCGCGCTTGCGGCGCCGCAGCCGCCGGAGGTCGTGAAGAGCGGACCCGCGCACGACGTGGTGCTGCGCGAAGGATTCGATATCGGCAGCCTGCTGCCTGTCCTGCATCATTCGAAGGCGGATGCCGGCCGCTTCATGACGGCGGGCATCATCATCGTGAGGGATCCCGACACCGGCGTGTTCAACGCGTCCTATCATCGTCTGCAACTGATGGGACCGAACGTGACGGGCATCAAGCTGGATCTGGGCCGGCATTTGCGGGTGGCCTGGGAACGGGCGCGGGAGAAGGGGCAGAATCTCCCGGTCGCCGTGTGCATCGGCACGGATATCGCGCTGCACTATACCGCCGCCACGATGGGATCGCAGATGCCGGAGAACGCCTGCGAGCTTTCGGCGGCGGGCGGACTGGCCGGGCGCCCGCTGCGGGTCGTCAAGGCGGTGACGCAGGATCTTCTGGTGCCGGCCGAGACCGAGATCGTGATCGAGGGCGTGATCCGCACCGACAAGCTGGTCCGCGAAGGTCCGTTCGGGGAGTTCGTCGGGTTCATGTCGCCTGAGAACGATTCGCCGGTGATCGATGTGAGTGCGGTCACTCACCGCAAGAATCCGATCTATCTCGCGATCAACGGCTATGGCCGCGAGACGATCATGCTCCGCAAGTATGTGCTCGAGGCGAGCCTCCTGAAAGCGGTTCAGCCGGCGGTGCCCATCGTGGTCGATGCCGAGATGACGGCCGGGGGCCTGCACCGTTTTCATGCGGTGGTGCAGGTGAAGAAAGAGCTGCCGGCGCACGAGGGGCTGCAGCGCAATGCCATCATGGCCGCGTTCGGGGCGCTGAAGGACCTCGATCTCGTTATCGTGGTCGATGAGGATATCGACATCCGCGACCCGGCCGATGTCGAATACGCGCTGGCGATGCGGATGGAGGCGTCCCGCGACCTGATCGTGATGCCGGCGGCGCGCGGGCATGAATACGTGCGGGCGGGAAACAACGGCATTCGCGCCAAGCTCGGCATCGATGCCACCAAGCCGTTCGACGGACGGGAGAGGTTCGACCGGATGGCATACGAGCCGTCCGATGTGGGGCTCGACCAGCTTGGAGGCGATCTGGCGGCAATCGAGCGGATCATAAGGGGCTAGGCTCCGGCGCCGATCTGATTCGCGTTCGACGCTGCCACATTCCGGGACTATCTGTAGGGGATGGGGCACTGGATCGAGCAATGGAGGCTCTCTCATGCCAGGCCACGCGACGTTCTATTGGAACGAGCTGATGACGCGCGATGTCGAAGCTGCCAAGCGGTTCTTTTCTGAGACCGTGGGTTGGACGTTCGATGCGTTCCCGATACCCGAAGGCACGTACTGGGTGGCCAAGCTGGGCGACAAGGCCGTCGGCGGGGTCATGGAAATGCCGCGCACCATGCCCAACGATGTTCCGCGGCATTGGATGAGCTACCTGGAGGTCGACGATATCGACGCGCGGCTGAAGAAAGCGGAGGCTGCGGGCGGCAAGGTGCTGATGCAGCCGTTCGATGTGAAAGATGTCGGCCGCATCGCGATCCTCAAGGACCCGGCAGGGGCCGTTGTCGGCTGGATCACCCCGGTCAAGAGCGGCTGATCCGGACAGCGTGGGTTTGTCAGTTGAATTGCCAATTGAATTGACTGACCGGCTCGACCACGTTCGCCTAGGATGACCGTAGCGCGGATGTGGGACCGAGGAGGTCGTGATGGCGGCAGAACGGCAGGGAGAGGGCCCGACCGATGATGCGTCCGGCGAGACGCCGGCCGGGGGCCAGCGGCCGCCGGCCGCCCCGCAGGTCCGGCATTCGACGGCCTGCACGCCCGAGCAGATCGCGGCTCGCGGCAGCCGCAAGCCGGTAAATCTGGCGCTTCAGGGCGGCGGTGCGCACGGTGCGTTCTCCTGGGGCGTGCTCGACAAGCTGCTCGAGGACGATCGACTGGCCCTCGATGCGGTCAGCGCAACCAGCGCCGGCGCCATGAACGCGGTTGCTATGGCCTATGGCATATCGGTCGGCGGGCGCGAGGGCGCACGCGCGAAGCTGGACGAGTTCTGGCGCGAGGTAAGCCGGTCCGGCGCCCTGTGGAGTCCGATCAGGAGCATGCCATGGGATAGCTGGGTCGGCTCGTCACCGTTCGGGACGGGGACATCCGCCGCCTATCAATGGTTCAGCGCGATGACCAACATGGTGTCGCCGTATCAATTCAATCCGCTCGGCATCAATCCGCTGAAAGAAGTGTTGGAACGTGTCATCGACTTCCAGCGCCTGCGAGACTGCCGGCAAGCGACGCGGCTGTTCATTTCGGCGACCAACGTGCGCACGGGGAAGATCCGAGTGTTCGAGAACGGCGAAATCGGCGTTGAGGCGGTGCTGGCGTCCGCCTGCTTGCCGATGCTGTTTCAGGCGGTCGAGGTGGACGGCGAGCATTTCTGGGACGGCGGGTATATGGGGAACCCGGCGATCTTTCCGCTGATCTACAGGGGCGCGTCGACGGATGTGGTCATCGTCCATACCAATCCGATCGTGCGCGACGGCGTGCCGACGACCTCCGGCGAGATCCTGGACCGGATGAACGAGATTTCGTTCAACTCGTCGCTGATGCGCGAAATGCGCGCCATTGCATTCGTCTCGCGCCTGCTGGAGGCGGAGACGCTCGACCGGGAGCGCTATGCCCGGATGTTCATTCATGCGATCCGCAACGATGCGGCGATGGCGAGGTACGGGCTGGAGAGCAAGCTCGATCTCGATTGGAGCTTCCTGCAGCGGCTTCGCGAACTGGGCAGATCGACGGCAGCGCAATGGCTCGAGCAGCATTTCGACGATGTCGGGACGCGGGGCAGCGTCGATCTGGCGGCGACGTATCTCTGAGGACGTATCTCTGCGGACGGAGTCAGAGATATGTGCCGAGTGCGACCTTGCGGAACTCGGCCGACCTCGGGACAGCTTGCTTCAGCGCGGCGGAAATGCGGGTTTGCAGGGCTGCGCCGCCGCTGTGGGACAGCGTGAGCCGGGCGGCTTTGGCTTCGTTCAGCACGGTCTCGTTCGCCAGCACGTCGCTCAGCGCCTTGCGCAGGTAGCCGACCCGATAGGCGGGCACACCGTGTGTCATCACCAGGGCTTGCTGTATGGCACCAATCTCCATGCGGAGATCGAGCATCCATTTGCGGTCGGACGGCAGTTGATAAACCTCCGTGATCGGAGGAACGTTCGGATGGTCCTGCACGCGGTGCGGAGCCAAGACCGCGAGCGGATGAAGCTCGGCGAACTGCGCCGAGCGCAGCGCCGTATCGGCGGGCAGCAGACAGCAGTCGGCATTGCGATCGATGACGGCGCGCGCCATGTCGGATGGTCCGCTGAATCCGGTCACGATCTTTGACTTCAGCCCGAGCGCATAGGACAGAATCGCAGCAACGTCGGAAAAGGTGTCGGCCGGGCCGGCGGCCGGCCATCTCAACTGACGTGCACGAACGGCGTCTTGAACTGACCTGAGGGATGATGAACGTGACGCAAGCCACAGCTTCGGGCTGCCCGAAAGTCCGGCCAGCCAATTGAGGCTCGATGCATCGACCTCGTTTCCCCTTGTGCCCAGAAGCTGGCGGATCAAGGTGGCTTCAGCGCTGACCATCGCCATGACAGTGCCGTCCGCCGGCATATCGCCAAGCTGGCGGAGCGCGCCGGTGGCGCCGCCGTGCGCGGTCTCGATGCTGACCTGCGTGCTCAACCTCCTGGCGAGATGCGGCGCTATCAATCGTCCGAGGGCCTCATACCGGCTGCCGGCGGGTGCGCCGATCAGGACGCGCAGCGGCGAGCGCTTGTAGAACGCAGCGGCTCCCAGCTTGGATGTGCCTTCGGCGAAGGCGGTGGCCGGCAGGGCGCCTGCAAGTGCGCTGACGCTGCCGAACAGCAATTCCCGCCTGTCGATTCCGGTCATGTGGGCGGTGTCTCCATGCGGGCAGCGGAGTAGGCCGTGGTGTGGCTCAGGCATCTACGATTTGCGTCCGTTCTGCCCGGACGAGCGAGGCTGTCCTATCGAACCTTCTCCGTGGAAGCCGGTTTGCGGGTTGATTGCGGCCGGCCTGCCGGTGCCGGAAGCGCCGTCCGGGCGGGCAGATCCGAGACGAAAAAGTCCAGTAGCTGCCGGATCTTGGCAGGCATCCGTGGCGCCTTTGGAAACAGTGCCTGCAATTGTTGGTCACAGCGGGCCTGGTCATCGAACATCGAGACCAGCTCGCCGCTGGCGATCTGATCGCGCACGGTGAAATCGGGAAGCCGGGCGATGCCAATGCCACGCAAGGCCGCACCTCGCACGGTCAGCCAGTTGTTGGTGCGAAGAACCGGTTCGACCTTGATGACCGTCTCCTGCTTGCCGCTCTGGAACTGCCACTGCTCGGAGGAGGTAGTCTGGGTCAGGTAGACGATGGTCGGGTGGTTGACGATGTCTTCGATCGTCTCAGGTCGACCGGCGCGCTTGAGATACGCGGGCGAGGCAACGACGAGCTGACGGACGGGACACAGGATTCGCTGTCCCACACTGACGTGGCCAACGGTGAGCTGGCGCGGGGTCTTGGTACGGATGGCAATATCGACTTGATGCTCCATCGGATTGATGGCCACCGAGCCGGTTTCGAGCTCGACGCGGATCTCCGGAAACTTGCACATGAATTCGATAAGAGACGGCCCGACCAGAGCCTGGCCGACGCTCATCGTGGCGTAGACACGCAGCGTGCCGCGCATGGTGTCGTTGTAGCTCATGGCCTCGGCGCGGGCGCGCTCGATCTCGGCCAGGCCGCGGACGCAGTGCTCGTAGAACGCCTTGCCGGCGTCGGTCAGGAACAGATTATGCGTTGTGCGGTGCAGCAACGCGACCCCGATCTCTGCCTCCAGCCGGGCGATCTGCTTGGAGACGGAAGGCGCGGTGAGCCCGAGTGCCCGGCCTGCGGCGGCGAAACCTTTCAGTTCGACAACACGGGCGAATACGGCGATGTCCCTGAGATGGCTCATTAAGTCCGGCTTTGGTTCAAGTCGCCGAGGTGCGATCCGGCGGCGTTTCCCCTGTAGCCGCGCATGATAGCGAGCGATTGTGTCGTGTGGTAGGGGAACGACAGTATTTCCAGCATTTGAGGTTCACAAGTTGCGACAAAGTGGAGAGTTTAATCATTCTCATTATAAGCTGACAGCAAAAGGATACCCAGTATGGCGGAGCAGTTCGTCTGCAAGGCGGCCGAGTTCAAGGACGGGGATCGCCGCATTGTACGCATCGGCCAGCATGAGATCGGGATCTTTAACCACAAGGGGGAGATCTTCGCGTACTCCAACTACTGCCTGCATCAGGGAGGGCCGGCATGCGAAGGCCTGACGATCGCGGCCGTCGAGGAGCATCTGAACGAAGACAAGACGTCGAAGGGGCTGTTCTTCTCGGAGTCCCAGATGAACTTTGTCTGTCCCTGGCACGGGATGGAATACGACATGAAGACTGGAGAATGTGTCTCCGACCGTAAGATGAAGCTCAAAAAATATAAAGTCACCAAGAAGGGCGAAGATCTTTATGTCTCCGTCTAAGACACAGTCCAAGAGCAAGGCCGCCGGGCCGAAGCCGAAGGCCAGGACCGTTGCCAAGCGCAGCGCGGTCGAGACGGTGAGGGTCATCCCCGCACCGGCACCGGCTGCCGGGCCCAACGTCAGGCTCACGCCGGCGGAACAACAACTCAGCACGGAAGCGATGGCTCTCGCTCGCGCCATGGAGGCAAGCCTGGCGGAGGGGGAACGCGGGGCCGTGCTGGATCCGGCAGCCGTACAGGGGCTGCTGTCTGCAGTCTGCAAGGTCTATTCCCGCCACATCGATCTTGGCGAGGATTACGACGCGTTCTCGACCAAAAACCCCGTCACACCAACCGATGTCATGGTGACGGCGAGCGGGTTGCTGAAGGCTGCCAATCTCGCGGTATTCGAGCTTGGCATGTGGCAGAGCTGGACTGGACGTTAGGCCGGGTTCCCATGCGGGACTTACGGATTAGTGGAAGCAGGATCAACGCGAGAGTTGTTCGCATTTGCCAGGGAGATGACCCATGGATTTGATTGCTGATCGTGGCCGGCGGGTGACCGTCGACGAGTTGAATACGACGAAGCTTCTGGCCCACGCGGCCGAGCAGGCCAAGCAGCGCAAACTCGAGGACGTGCTGATCGTCGACGTCGACGCCCACCACTACGAGAGCGAGCACATGAGCGAGATCCTTCCGTTCATGGAGAACGAGGTGCTCAAGCAGCTCGCGCTGTCGGCCCGCTCAAAGGGCGCCCGCGGGAACGCCATCGGCACGAGCAGTGTCGGCTACCAGGATATGGGCGGCCGCGTCACGCGGTATCCGCTGCGTTCGTCGGAAAAGACGGACGACGGCTCGCACCGCGACGTTCAGCTCGGCTACCGCTGGATGGATGCGATGAGTGTCGACTATTCCTGCATGTTCCCGACCGGGATGCTGTCGATCGGCCTGCATCCGCAGAAGGAAATGGAGGCCGAGTTGTGCTGGGCCTACAACCGCTGGCTGACCGAGAAGGTGCTGCCGGAGTCCGGCGGCCGGTTCTTCTCGATGCTGTGCCTGCCGTTCAATGATCCCGATGCATCCTACCGTCAGGTGTGCGAGTTCGGGCACCGCAAGGGCGTCGGCGGCTTCATGGTGACGACGGTCCGGCCGAAGACCGCCGTCTATGACAACGCCTACATGAAGACCTACCGGGCGATGGAAGAGCGCGGCCTGGTGCTGTCGTTCCACTCCGGCCCGGCCTGGGGCGATCACACGTTCCAGACCTGCAACCGCTTCCTGTCGGCGCATGCCCTGGGCTTCAGCTGGTACAACATCCTGCACTGCACGAATTGGGTCGTGAACGGCATGGGCGAGCGTTTCCCCAAACTGCCGGTGATCTGGATCGAGGCCGGACTGTCCTGGATCCCGTTCGTGATGCAGCGCATCGACCACGAGTACATGCTGCGGCCGTCCGAAGCGCCGCTGCTGAAGAAGAAGCCGTCCGACTACATGCGCGACATGTACTACTCGACGCAGCCGATGGAGATCCAGGACGAGGAGGCGCTGCAGACGACGTTCCGTATGATGAATGCGGAAACGCAGCTTCTGTTTGCGACCGACTATCCGCACTGGGACTTCGATGCGCCGGTCACCATCTGGGACCGTCCGTGGCTGTCGGAGAAGGCCAAGCACAACATCCTCGGCGGCACCGCTGCGCGTCTGTTCAAGCTGCCGCCGCGCAACGAGGGGCAGAAGAAGAACCTGGAGCGGTTCGGCAATCTCGCCGCCTGAGGCGGTTGCCGATCGCCTTGGACGATCGCTGCGAAGTCATCTGCCGTCCCGTGGCGTCACGGGGCGGCATTTCTTTCAGCCGGATGGGCTTGTCCGTCGCCTGCGCGGCTGTGAGCGCCGGCAGTCCCGCCGCTACCAGACGCCGGTGTTCTTCATCGATACCCAGGGCTCCTGCGGCGGCAGCGGCTCGGCTCCCTTCTGGAGCAGTTCGATGGAGACCAGATCGGGAGAGCGCACGAAGGCCATGCGTCCGTCGCGGGGTGGCCGGTTGATGGTGACGCCCTTATCCATGAGCCGCTGGCAGGTCTCGTAGATGTTGTCGACCTCGTAGCAGAGGTGACCGAAATTGCGGGCTGAGCCAAGCTCCTCGGGATCGTAATTGTAGGTCAGCTCGATTTCGTCGCTACGCTCCGATTTGGCCCTGTCGACGTCCTGTGGCGCAGCCAGGAAGATCAGGGTGTACTTGCCTTGCGGGTTGTCGACCCGCCGGGTTTCGACCAGTCCCAGCTTGTTGCAGTAGAAATCGAGCGACTGCTCGACGTCCTGGATGCGGACCATGGTGTGGCGATAGCGCATGGCGGTCTCCGTGGGCGCGCGTGGTTGATCTCACCCACAACATTGGCCCGCCTGCCGCCGGCGTCAATCGGCTGGCGCGGGATGGCCCTTGGATCGCGCCATCGTGCGTCCTGGATCTGGTTGGTGTTTCAGGTTCCTGGCGGCGGCACGCTGTTCTGGCGCAAGAGCGCGGCGCGCGTGAGCGGTTTCCTGATCGACACCCACAGC
>JBFWYV010000055.1:0-20329 GCA_050186055.1 Hyphomicrobiaceae bacterium
GCAATGTTGTCAATCGACTCGTCAAGCGACATGAAGCGGCTCTGCTTCATGCCGCTGCTCGTTCCCCCTAGAGATCATCGAAGCTGCGGCTGATGCCGTCCAAAACGGCTGACTTGCCAGTGAACCGCTGCCAGCGCTCGACGATTACGTCGCAGTAGCGGGGATCGATCTCCATCGCAAAGCAGACACGGCCGGTGCTCTCTGCAGCGATCAGGGTGGTGCCACTGCCAGCAAATGGCTCGTAGATCAGATCACCGCGCTTGCTGTTGTTGACGATCGGCCGGCGCATGCATTCGACGGGCTTCTGCGTCCCGTGCTCGGTGGCCTCGTCGTTCTCGCCGGTGGCGATGGTCCAGAGTGTCGACTGGTCGCGGGCGCCCTGCCAGTGCCCGGTCGCTCCTTTGCGAACCGCGTAGAAGCAAGGTTCGTGCTGCCAATGGTAATCGCCGCGGCCGAGCACCAGGCGTGGCTTCGCCCATACGATCTGCGCCCTGATCAGGAAGCCGCAGACGTCGAGGCTCTCCGCAACGGTCCGCGTGTGGATCCCGGAGTGCCAGACGTAAGCGACCTCGCCGGGAAACAGGTTCCAGGCCTCGCGCCAGTCCGCGCGGTCGTCGTTGTTGACCTTGCCCGTGCGCGCCGTCGCTGAGACGCCCGACTCGTTTCGCCAGTTCGGGTCATATTCGACACCGTACGGCGGATCGCTGACGAGCAGGTGCGGCTTGCTACCATCGAGCAGGAGCTCGACATCGGTCGCAATCGTCGCGTCGCCGCACAGGAGGCGGTGCGGCCCAAGCAGCCAAAGGTCACCGGGCCGGGTGATCGCCTCGGCGGGCGGTTCGGGGACGTCGTCCTCGCGCTCAGCTTGGCCGGCATCGCCGTCGAGCCCGTCGAACAGGCGATTGAGCTCGTCCTCGGCAAAGCCGAGCAGATCGAGGGCGACGCCGTCCTCCTTGAGCCGTTCCAACTCGGCCGCAAGCAGCGCCTCGTCCCAGCCCGCGTTAAGGGCGATGCGATTGTCGGCAAGCCGGAACGCCCGCGCCTGCGCGTCAGTCAGGTGACCAAGTTGAATCACCGGCACGTGCTGCAGGCCGAGCCGCTTGGCTGCGAGGATTCGCCCGTGGCCTGCGATCAGCACACCGCGGTCGTCGACCAGGCATGGAACGTTGAAGCCGAACTCCGCAATCGAGCCGGCAATCTGGGCGACCTGCTCGTCGGGATGGGTCCGGGCGTTGGCCGCGTAAGGCAGCAAGCGCTCGGTTGGCCACTGCTCGACAGCCGATGGCGATGACGGCGAACCTTTCATGGAAGCGCTTCATGCCGGCGCACGGGGATGTGCGGGCGGCACAGTATTCGTGAGCGCCCGCCGCAGACGCGGGTAGCGCATAATCACTTCCGCAGCAGCTCGGATCGGCATGCCGCCGGGCTGCCGCGCGGCGATCATCAGCGAGACGTCGGCGATGATTCTGGCAACGTCGATCAAGATGACGGAGCGCAACCCACTGCCGTTGAAGATGCGGTTGAAGTCAGCAGTTTCAATCATGCCAACGGTTTCGGAGTGTTTTGCGCCGTCGCCATGGTGGGCGATGAAAAAATACCAGCCCCAGCTTGTGATGGGCTTGGCCATCGACCGCTGCAGTTCGTGGCGTAACTCGACATTGACGTAGCGGGCCGCATCTTGGCTACTGAAGCCCAGGGACCGCAGTTCTCGGATCGTCGATAGGAAGACCACGTCAAGCCCGTCATACTGCCGCCAGCGACCACGCGAGGTGTTGCTGCGCGGCTTGTACCAGCCACGCGAGATCATCTTTTCGATCTCGGCCCGGTTCATGCGCGCCATCTGCGCGACGTCGGTTATCCGCAGCATGTCGCGCACCATCACCGATGGGAGTTGTCGAGTTCGATGCCTCGCTCGGCGGCAACAGCAGGAAATGTCCGCCCCGAGCCATCGAGCCGGGCTTCAGCCTCGGGAAAGAGTTGACGCCAGCGCAGCAACGCGATGTCGACGTATTCTGGCGCGAGCTCGATGGCCCTGACCTTCCGGCCGGTCCGCTCGCCGGCGATGAGGCTGGTGCCCGAGCCCGCGAAGGGCTCGTAGATGATCTCACGCTCACTGCTGTAAGCGCGCATCATGAACTCCGGCAGTGCAACCGGAAAAACTGCAGGATGCTCGGTCTCGATGCCGCGGGCCTTGTGCCGCGTGATGCGGATGACGTTGTCCGGGATGCGCGTCTCCTGGACGCCCTTGCCAGCATGCGTCCACTCGCCGACGTGGCCGTCCTTGTGGCGAATGCCGCCATGCGTATCGTTGACATGGCCGGCCCATTTGCAGGGCACGATCTTGTTCGGCTTGCGTGCCTTGCGGTTGAAGTGGAAAACGAACTCGAACGCTGGCGCCAGACGTCCGTTCCAGTCGCCCGGCAAGCCGGGTCCCTGGTCCCAGACATAGAGGGCGAACCGGCGCCAGCCCTGATCGCGCATCCAGTCGAGCCAAGCCTGCCAATAGGGCTGCCATTCGTTGTCACGGTGAACGAGGCCGAGATTGACCAAAACTTGCCCGGCTTCGCTGATGGGCAGTGCCGCGAAGACGCCGCGCATCAGCGCGTCCCAATCGCCGACGCCACCGGTGGTATAGTCGCGTTGGTTGCCGTAGGGCGGCGACGTGAAGACGAGCGCCGCGCGCTCGCCGTTCATCACGCGCGCCACCGCCGAGGAATCGGTGCTGTCGCCGCACAGCAGCTTATGGTTCCCGATCAGCCAGAGATCGCCCTCGCGAGAAATGCGCTCGCGGGGTGGTACCGGCATCTCGTCGTCGGCGTCCTCGCTGCCACCATCGGCGGCCCCTGGCTCGTCGCCGAGTGGCGCCATGAGGGCGTCCAGCTCGGCCTCGGAGAAGCCGGTGAGCCCGAGGTCGAAGGCCTCGCCATTCAGCGCATGTAGTTCGGATGCGAGCAGTTCCTCATTCCAGCCGGCATTGAGCGCGAGCTTGTTGTCCGCGATCACGTAGGCTCGACGCTGCGCCTCGGTCAGATGATCGAGGACGACGACCGGGACGGTTTCAAGCCCGAGCTTCCTTGCCGCTTCGAGCCGGCCATGGCCGGCGACGACTTCGCCGTCGCGCGAGACCAGGACTGGATTGGTCCAGCCAAACTCCACCATGCTCGCTGCGATCTGCGCGACCTGCTCGTCGGAATGTGTGCGCGGATTGCGCGGGTAGGCGGAGAGCCGATCGAGGGGCCACTGCTCGATCCGTTCCGGCGCAAAGCGCAATGTCATCGTTGTCGTTGGCGTGCTGGCGACCGACCGCGCAGGACCAGTGCGGTGATGGCAGATGGACACCGGCTGGATTCCTGACTGGCTTCCGGACGGCAGCAGGCCAGCCAGCGCCCACGTCAGAAGAATCTTGTGAAGTCTGATAGTTATGATGACGTGGCCACCGCGCGGTGGATTTCGGACTGGACTCCGGAAGCCACCTGGAAGCCAGCCCTGTCAGCTGGGAAATCCGCAGTGTGTCAAAGCGTTAGGCCGCGTTGGGGCGCGGATTCCGCTGAGTGGCTTCCCAAAATTTTTTTCTGCCGGTAGCGAAGTTTCGGGCCATTGCCCCCCGCATACCAGTTACCGCCAGGGAGGACCCGCGATTGCCGCAACGTCTTTGCCGCCTCGGTCTGTCGCGCAATTCGGCACCGTGGTTGAACGCTAGGACTTGCATCGGTCACCGGTCAATCCGAAAACGATCGCAGCGTGCATTTTCTCTGCAAGCCATTGATGCGACTCGTAAATGTCGTCAGCGGACTGCGTTGGAAGCGTTCTCTTCACGCGCAGCGCCGCTCGCCCGAGTCTCGGATGCCGTAGTGCTTCGCCAGCACGCCGAGCGCAGCAACGAGAATCCCTTGCGCGCTCTCCTGCCGGACAGGACGTCCACTCCAGCCCTGCCGGAGTGCCCACTCGCGGACCGATGTCTGCATGCCCACGACGTGCCACACGCACGAACCCGCCGGCGAGCCGTGGCCGCCAAGTGCATCGATCGCGAGCGCCACGCGTTCGCGCGCAGCGAGCTGGCGATCACTGAAATTGTACACGGCATGCGCTGGTGACGGGGAGCGAGCCATCAGGGTCAGGTTCACCCGCGGCATTGAGTCGAAGCAGGCGATCGTGAATGCCGCCTGGAAGTCGCGGCCCGCGGCGTGCATTGCCGACGTGATCGCGCCCGAGCGCAGCATCAGCCCGAGCGTGTCGACCGTGCGGTGATGGGTCACTTCGATCCCATTCGGGTCGAATTCGGTGACTACACGTGTCGCGCGCTGTCGCTTGGCGTCTGCAGTCGGTTTGGAGCCGCGGACTTTCTGTTTCTGCTTCTTCGTCATTGGCGCCTCGACTCGCAGGCGATCAAGTCAGCGAGCGCGCCGATGATGGAGGCAGGCGACGCGCCATCGCCGAGGCGTCCCATGCTGGAGGCGAGCGCGTCGGGCGAGACGCCGTGCTGGAGAAGGAGCGAGAGTGCGACGCAGGCATCGTCGAGGAGGCGCTCCATCGCCGAGCCGATCTTCGCGCCGTGCGTGAAAACCTCGCCGATGCGATCGTTAGCGACATCAAAACCAAGCGTGACTGAGTAGTTGTTCGCCTCGTAGACGAACTGCATGGTCATGCTGGGCCGGCGGTCTGGCAGCCGTGTTCTGCTCACGACGCGCCTCCATAGTTCTCGATTGCCCAGAGCAGGATCGCGATCGCGTCGGCCTCGTTGTCGTCGGCCGGCGCGAAGCCGCGTGCTTTCACCGCGGCGATGACCGCTCGCTTGTCGGCATTGCCCTTGCCGGCGATGAAGCGCTTGATCGTGCCAACCGGCACGCCTTGATAAGGCACGTCTCGGAATTCAGCCCAGGCTTCGAGATGCGCGAGGAAGCCACCGTAAACATGCGCTGCAAGCGTTCCGGCATGCGCGCGTACTTCCTCGAAGAACACCGCGGAGATCGGGCCTGAGCTCTCGGCGAGTTCGCTGAGCCAATGATTGAAGCGCAGGAAAGCCATGCCGCCGCCTTCGAAGCGGTTCGGCCGAAACTGCTGCACACCGCTAGTGATCGCGCCGTCGGCGCCACGAAGCGCCCAACCCGTGGACGAGCCGAGGTCAAGGACAAGAACGACCGACCCATGACCGCAAAAGAGCTTTGCGGCAGGATAGAGTGCCCGCGACGGCGGAGATGCTTGGGAGGGTTTCACAACGAAGGCTCACGAGATGTGGGCCTTCGGCTTTGGTCACGCCCGTTCTAGATTCACGGAATTACGGTCGCAAGAAAAATCGACCAGAGGATCGAAGAATAATTGTTCAACGATAGAGGCGCACCTGTCACACGACTCAAGAGCGGGTCGGTGACAGCAATTCGCATTGCAGACGAAGGGCTTAGTCTTGTTGTCACCAACTGCGGTGTCACCAACGCGTTCAAACATTCATTCGTATAGAAAAAATAGTTTCTCAATTGCTCCCTCCCACTACACGCATGTCTTTCAACCCCGTTGGTGACATTGGTGACGTTGGTGACGCCATTGTTTTGAAAAGCAATTTCGTGTCACCGGCCGATGCATGAGATTGGTGACAACCGCGAGGTTGGTGACGAGGCGAGCCTGTCGTGAGCTCAGCGTTCACGCCGCAAGAGGAACTGGATCGATAAGAGTCGGATCGTCCTTTGGCGTTCGCGAGCCGTTGATCCCCTTCGAGACCGGCCACCCCTGAGTAGGTCTTCGCCTGCCAGTGGCGCCCATCACGCGTCACCTTCATCGGGCACCGGAGGCCAGCTTTCCATGCGTAAGATCGTGCATTTGGTAGCGGCTACAGAGATCCCAACCTTCAGGGATTCGAGTGCGGTCACATAACATGCAACGGCAACGCCGAATGCTCTGAGTTCTGTTCTTTGAGAGAAAGTCCCTCACGGCACCATTCGCGCTTGGCGATGGGTGAGGCAAGGCTAATACCCGTCCCGGATCGATTCCCGCCACCTTAGCTGCGTGGCGCACGATCCTCGGACCTTTTTGACCGAGGGCTACGATAACGGCATCGAGCGGCACGACGGCAAGCTCCTCGGCGAGATAGGTTTCGACGTATCTCCTAAGCACAGGATGCCGAAGAGAATCGATCTGATTGTTAAACAACTCGCCACCAATGAAGGTCAGATATCGGATGGTCGATGTGAAATGCACTTTCTGCGCCTCTTTTGTCCAAAGGTCGTCGATGTCTTCAATGCCAGCGCGCTCTGCGAGACCTCTATGTTCAAGGAGAGACTTCAAATTCGGTTCCATCACCTCACCGCGGAATGACGATTCCGCCTTTATTCTTTCGATTTCCGCATCTGGTTCTGCGCCTTTGGTAACTGCCATCCTTACAGCCTCATAGCTGCGAAAGGCTTGGTTCGGGCCCGGCGTCACTCCTACGATCACGAGCTTCGCTTCGCGATTTGTGTAGTCGAAGGGAGCCCAAAAAATCTCGACACCGTCGGGATCACTTGTCTCAGGCGAAGGATAGAGACGCAAAGCCTTTGGTCGGCTAACTTCGAGATCATATTCTGTAAGTTTGAGCAGGGTATCCATCATCACTGCATTCATCCGATCCTCATAAGTTGATATCGTCGGCTACATGCTTTTTGGCCCGAGGCTCACGCGCGTTTCCAATTGTGCCGCTGCAGACGCGGCATAATCGAATCGTTCAGCGGACCTGCTCCACATTTAGACTTCCCGTGGGCAATGGCCGAAGCAATTCCGGCTCCGGCCGTGTCAAATCAAGCCACGCGACCCAATCGCTTCGCTCCAGGACCACCATTTGGCGATTATGAATTGGTGCAACGTCGGGACCGGGACCGGTGGTCAGCAACGTGAAAGCTTCAGGCAACTCGCCGCTCGCCGGCCGCCAAAGCCCCGCGAAACAGAACCATTCTTCGCCGGCCTTCGTGAATTTCCATTTCGCCTTTGGTGATTTCTTCCCCGTAAACTCGAAGAAATGAGACGCCGGAACGAGGCAGCGGCCATTCGGAAATCGGCGACCCTCCGATCGAAAGTTGATGACGGGCGGAGCCTTTGGTCGGCTGACCCCCCAGCGCAACTGCACAAGCTCCACGCCGTCATCGCGCCGGCGAATGAGCGGCGCGTTCTCGGTCGGCCATATATCATCACGTGGCTCGAGATTGGGCGCCGCAGTTGGAAATTTCAGCGGTATTCGGATTTCGCTGAATGCCTCAACGTAGGCGCTGTAGGGGATTCGGTTGCCGTAGTCGTTACACACGGGACACCTGCGGATACCTGTCTATCGGCGAACCTTGCGCCAGCCAGTTGCGAGCGCTTCGTCCTCAGCACAAAACCAGCGCTCGCCATTCCGCTCGGCAATGCGCCCCTTGTCGTAATCCTGCATTCCCGGCATGTGATATATCCGCTCGCCGCTGTGGCTGATGTTGCCCTTGATCGCGCAGCCGGTCACGCGGCTTGGCGCAACTGTGTTCGACGGCAGCGGCATCGATTGTGCGTCGATCGGAACGGCGAAGGCCGCAGGGAAATGGCTGGCTCTGTCGATCCAGGCAAATTTGGTCAGTTTGCGGTGCGTCGATTCCTTGAAACCTTATCCGCGTCTGGCCGATCCCGATTGTGTCGCCCTCGGTCACAACAGGAATATCCTCAAGGGATGCAGCGGCTACGGCCGTTGCGGCGATCACCAGAAAGGTGATGATTAAAGATAATTTGAGAGGCGCATGCCGAGGCATGTTGGGGGCAATTTCAAATTGGCTGGAACGACGGAGAGCGTTGCGGCAACTCCGCGGTGAAGACGCGCGACTCCTTCTCGCCAGGAACCCACGGACAGCCTACTACGACGCGCAACGGCTGGCGGCACGGGCACGCTTTTCTGGTGACCGAAGAAGCTTCCTCTATTGGGCAAGTGTAGCCGCCGAAGTGGCGAGGATCAGCGACAATCCAATGGATATAAAGGTCGTCCAGGCGATCGCTGACGAAGAAGAACGACGGGCGAAGCACAGCTCAACTCCCACTACACCGGCGTGATCTATGGCCGCACGTGGCGGCTGAGAGATATGGCAGTTGGAAACGGCAGCGCCTAGTCCGGATCTCCGAACTTCATCCGCCGTCTTTGGGTCGATCGCGTGTACCCTGGCGAAATCCACCGCCACGCATAATCGAGCTCTGTGCTGAGCGTGTTGTTCTGCTCAATCAGGAAATCGTTCGCGACGAGAAGGGCTCGGATCGTTGCGCGCAAGTCCCCGTCACAAGTGGCGATTGCCGCGTCGACCGCGGCTTCAACCTCGGCGCTCGGCTGTTTCTTCTGAGCTTCCATTGCCGCCCGTGTTGACTTATGGTTCCCTGTTTGTTCCCATATCTGGCTGGTGGAGTCCAGACGCTAGGGGCAGTGTTATGGGCAGCACGACCTACTATGTTGCGATGGCCTTTCGGCGTAACGAGGAGGGCGAGCTCATCGCGCTGGACCCGATCGAAGCGCCAACACCTGCCGCTGCCGTTTCGCGGGCACGATCTCTGGCCGCAAAAGAAGCAGGCGCCATCGCGTTCTCACGAACCGGCGATCCCGAGCTCGGCGAATTTCAAGACGCAGTGGTGCTTGTCGCTTTGGGAGATGTGCCGACGGACATCTCAGTCGTATGATGCGACGAGCCAGAGTGGTGCCACGTCAATAACGCGATTCCGAGCGGACCTGCCCTACCTGGTGAGACGGTATCGCCACTCCCGAGGCGACTGACGACCTGGACCGATGCGAGCTTGATAGCGTTCCCAGCCGCGCGCTTTTAGGTAGGCGGTGACGCGCATCTGATCAGCGCGAGTCCATCTCGCGGGTTCGATACCGAGCGCGTCCTGAAGGATTTTGCCGACGGTCGTGTCTGTCAACGGGCTCGGCCGCTCGACCTCCTCCTCTCGCCAATCGTCATAGGTTCCGTATCCGTGGTTGACCCGCCGTCGCTCGTAGACGAGCCATCGATCGATGCGGGCGTCCCAGGCGTCCGCGTGGTAGCGCTGGTCCTGTTCGGCCTTGGCGCAGGCGACCAGCTCCGGCTCATCGAGCCACCAGATCGCGCCATCGCGGTAACGCGAGACGGCTTCCGCCCAGAGCTGGTCGCGGTCACGCGCCAGCGCGTCGAGATCGATGCTGCCGCAACGGACCGGCCAGAAGCGGCGGTTGCCGGTCTCGTCGCGCAGATAGGTCTCGGGATTGACGCTGCCGGCGAACACGCACTGGCGTGGCACGGTGACGATGTAGCGCTCGTAGGGCGGACGGTAGCGGTCGGTGGTCCTAGTCAGGAACGCCTTGATGCGCGATACCTCGGCGCGACTGATGGCGTCGAGCTCCGCAATCTCGATGATCCAGATGCCACGCATCTGCTGCGCCGCGTCCTTACTGCCGATCTCCGCGATCTCATCGGTGAACCAGTCCGCACCGGCCAGCGTCTTGATGGCGCTCGACTTCTTGCTGCCCTGCGGCCCTTCGAGGATCAGCATGTGGTCGGCTTTGACTCCGGGCTGCATGATGCGCGCCACCGCCGAGATCATCCAGCGGGCACCGAAGGCCTTGTTGAGCTCGGTGTCGTCGGCACCGAGATACGAAGTTGTCCAGTGCGCCAGCCGCGCCACTCCGTCCCAGCGGAGGTGATCAAGGTAGTCGCGGACTGGATGCACGCGCACCTCACGCGCGACTGCGCCGACGCTGCGGCTTACCATCGCGGGCGCGACATTGATCTCGCGCCGCTGCAGCCACTCCGCACAGCGGACATCGTCGGCATCGGACCAAGCTCGCGCCAGGGCTGAGTCCGCTTCGTCCCACGGCAATCTTCGCATCACCAGGATTTCCTGACGAAAGTCGTCGAACACCAGCGCGCCGGCGAATGCCTCGTCATTGGAGAGCGCGGTGATGACGTTCGCCTCGTTGCGCTCGGGCGTGCCGGCGAGATCGAGACGCAGTTGGCTCGCCCAGCGTGGGCGCGTCGGCTGCCGATGGATGTCGCCCGTGGTGTTGAGGCGGCGACGCAACTCCCCGATCTGTTTTTCGAGGACTGCGACTGGAATGCCGGTCGCGGACTTGATCAAGCTCAGCACCTGCCGCTCGGGCAGCGGCTCCAGGCGCGCAGTGACGAGTTGGCCCAGGATCGTGCCCAGCGCGTGGAGCTCGGGCGGCTTCGCCAACGCTCGGGCCGCGGCTTCGAAGTCAGCCGCAGTGGCGAGCAAGGGCGCGGCTCGCGGACTCACGGCGGCGTAATCCTCGGCGGCCGCACCACGGCGGAGATCGTCGTTGAAGTCGTCGCCGTGCAGCGGCGAGACGATCATGTTCGCGATGCCTGCAGCAGTAAGGCGTTCCGCGAGCGCAGCAGCGGCCTGCTGGCCTGCCTCGCCCGCATCCGCAAAGATGGTCGCGTGTTTGATGTCGGCCGGCCATTCCCACTTCCGCAGACCGTCGGCCGAGAGCGCAGCCCAGGTCGGGATCCCGAAGATTGCTTGTGCAGCGAGCGCGGTTTCGACCCCCTCGGCGATCCCGAGATGACAGTCATCCCCGATCGCAAACAGCCGCACCGATCCGCCAGCAACGGGCCCGAGCATCTTCTTGCCCGCCGGCGCCTTTGCCGAGCCGTCGTCGAGCAGGAATGTTCGATGGATGCCGCCGGTCGGCTGACCCGCGCCATCGCGGACACGCGCGACCATGCCGGGCCAGCCGCGGCGCGTTTCGAAGTCCGCCAAGTCCGGATTGAAGAGAAGGTCGGGCGACCGTGGATCGCCAAGACCGCGGGCCTGCAGATAGCGCTCGGCGACCGTGCCGGCGACCTGCCCGCAGCCCGCCAGGATGCGGGCGACCTCGTGGCTGTGGTCCGGTGTCGCCGGCGCGGTTCGCGCTGGTGCGGGCCGGTCCAGCCGGGCACGGCGCGCAGCTTCCTCGTACAGCGCCGGCGGCGTGAGGCCGGTGCCGTGGTGGATCAGGTCGATCGGATCAGCCGACTCGCCGGTCGCGTGGTCATAGCCCCAGCCCGCGCGCGGACCGCGCAAGTGGATGACACAGGAGCCCTCATTGCGCGGCGGCCGTCCGGACAGGTCCGCGCAGCGCAGCGTCTTGCGATCGGCGGACATGCGCGCATGCGGAAACAATTGCGGCAGCCATTCGGCTGCCGTGGCGCAGAGCCGTTCCCGGATTTCCTCGAGGTCGTACCGGACCGGCGGCCGCCAGACCTCGTTGAGATCGATCATGCGAGGATTACCAGTCCTCGCTCGGCGCGCGTGATGACGGTATAGAGCCAGCGGCGCCGGTCGGCGTCGTTGCGGCCGAGTCCGTCATCCCAGACGATGACGTTCTCCCACTGCGAGCCTTGCGACTTGTGGCCGGTGATTGCCCAGCCGTAGGTGGCCTCGGTCAAGAGACGCTTGTTCTTCCAGTCGCGATCGTGCCGGTCCCGATCGAACGCGACGTGGTCCTCGAAGTGTCCCTTGTAGATGCGCAACCGCTCCGGTTTTCCGTCCCCGTTTGGCCGGCCGATCGGGTTGCCCTCCTCATCGCGCACCGTGGCTGAAAAGTACAAACTGCCCTCGTCGACGACGTCTTCGAGCGTGACGAACATGCCGTTGATCAGGCCGAGGTCGTTCTGGTTCTTCAGGCAGATGATCTTCTCGCCCCGGCCGGTCGGCAGATACCCGTTGCCGAAGCCGGCGGCGCGCCGCATGGCGTTGTTGAGCTGCAGCCGCGTGGCATTGAGCCCGCAGATCACCTGGCCGCCGCGCAGGCATTGCTCCGGCGTTACATCCATCTTGCGCATTTTCCAGACGAAGGTGTCGTACTGGCCGAGGCCGATCGGCTCGCCGCGACGCGCCATGGTGGCGAGTCGGATGATGGCGCTCTCCTCAGCCTGGCGGTGGATTTCGGTCAGCATGATGTCGGGCGCTTCGTTCGTGAACGCGCCTTCGCCCTTGATCGGCGGCAACTGGCCGGGATCGCCGAGCACCAGGATCGGCTTGCCGAAGCTCATCAGGTCGCGCGCCATCCCTTGGCCGACCATCGAGACCTCGTCGAGGACGATCAGCTTGGCATGGGCCGCATCGCTCTGCGGGTTCAGCGCAAAGCGCGGCTTCTTCATTTGAGAAACGGCCTGGCGCATGGCCTCGATCGCAGCCTCGGCGGTGGTGCGTTCGAAGCCGCTCAGGGTGCGCGCGTTCACCTCCGCCTCCTCGATCTTCTTTGCCGCGGCCTCGATCTCCTCGTCCGTCGCGACCACGACGCTGTAGATCAGGCTGTGAATGGTTCGTGCCGGCGTGCCCTTCCGCCGCAGCACCAAGGCGGCCTTACCGGTGAAGGTTGCGGTCACCACGCCGGGGACGCATGCGCCTCCGTCGCGCTCGCTCTTGTGCGGCTGAAGCCCAAGCTCGGCGAGTGCGAACTTAAGCACCGTCGACTTGCCCGTCCCGGCGTAGCCGAACAGGCGGAATATCTGCTTCCTGTTGCTTTCGTTCTTGAACCAGTCCTTGATGGCTGCGATGGCGCGCGCCTGCGTGTCGGATGGCGTGATATCGGTCATCGCGCGATCCTCCAGCAACGGTCCTGCCAGGCGCAGGGCGGATGCCACTCGCCGGCGCTCCTGCCGCCGCGGCAGACGGCGGAGGTCCTGTCCGTGACTGCCCGCGGCAGCAGTTCTTCGGCTGCGCTCGCGCGGACCACCTGCACGGCGCGGTCGCTTGCGCGTTGCGCGAGCAACGCATCGAGCGACACGAGCTCGCAGTGGAGCTCAAGCGTGTCGCGGTTCAGTGCCGTGAACAACGCCGGGTTTGGCAGCTCGAGATAGGCTTGGTAGAGCGCGATCTGGGCGGCATAGACCGGCTTGGCGAGAACGACGCCTCGCTTGACCACCTCTTTCCAGGAGGCGGCGCCGAGCGCCTTGTTCTCCCAGAGCGCCGGATACGCCATGGCGACCGGCCCACCGACCAGGCAGCCATCGATATGGCCGCGGAAGTGCCCGTCCAGGACCGAGAAACCGAACTGCTGTCCGTCCGAGCGGGCGGTGCGGAGGTCAAAGCCGGCGGCGCGCAGCCATGCAGAGACAATGTCCTCGCCGCGATGGCCGGCCTCGAATATCCGCAGCATGGCGGGGTCGAATTCGCGCCCGTCGTCCTTGGGCACCGCAAGGTAATCGTATTGGATCTGGCGCAGGCACTCTCGTCCGAGTCCGGACGTGCTGACATAGTGCCGCGGTTGCTCGGCGCGGTTGCGCTCGATCAGCGCGGCGTCGATCGCGGCATTGACCGCGACGCCAATGCCAGGCGGTCGGTCCGGGCGCTCATATTGAAAGCCTGACCCGTGGTTGAGGTCGATCATCACGGGTTCTCAAAATGGAATCTCGTCGTTGAGCGACCGGCGCTGCATTGATTGCTGGAAGCCATCGATGCATGCCTCGATGATACGGTCGATGTCCTCGGCGCTCCGGTCGTGGAACGGCGCCATCAGCCCAAGTTCGGTGAGTGCTTCCGCAAGGAAGCGGCGCGCGTCCTTGATCGCGCGCTTCTCCATATCGGTCTTGTCGATCAAGCCACGGCTCCTCCTGGCAATGGCGGCGCCGGCGTTCAGGCACCGCATCGAACAGAATGCAAAGGTCGGGTAGCGGTCGGGTCGAAGCTGATGGGTGTAGTAGAAACCGCCGCAGGACCGGCTGCAGATCGCGCACGTCCTCAGAGGAGCAGCATCGAGAGCTTCTGCGACCCGGGTTCGTCGGGACGGTCGGCAATCCTCTGCGATGCCTTCACGATGAACGCGCTGATCGCGTTCTGCGCTATCGCCTCGAGGTCGGGCATGGTCAAGCAGCGGATGGGCTGGTGCAGGCCTCCTCTTCCTTCGAGCCATTCGCCGATCGCCTTGGCGGCCGCACGGGTGACATGGGCCTACCACTCGTCGTCGGTCACGAACCCGAGTTCCTAGCTGTTGAGCCAGGCCGGCCCCGGCGCGGCCGTGCCCTGCGGCTTTGGCGCGGCCTGGATCGGCGCTCCCTGATTGGCCCACGGCACGCCGCCGGAGGCGGGCGCTGGCGCCTGCGGAGACGCCCAGGCCGGCGCGGCCGCGGCGGGCGTCTCCACCGCCTTGCGTGGTTTGGCGTTCACGGGATCCGGCTGCACGTTCTCGCCGCCCATGATTGCGGCATACTGCGGCTCGCCGGGAAGC
This sequence comes from Hyphomicrobiaceae bacterium, assembly GCA_050186055.1. Taxonomy (GTDB): domain Bacteria; phylum Pseudomonadota; class Alphaproteobacteria; order Rhizobiales; family Hyphomicrobiaceae; genus CAMDPA01. The sequence goes on from JBFWYV010000055.1 coordinate 14,174, forward strand.
ACGATGTTGGCGAGCTTGTTCTGGTCCCGGTAGTTCGGGTTCGACGCGGGCTCGACCATGAGGCGTGCCGCGAACACGATCCCGTCGAGTTGCTTCAGACCCTGGATGACGCGCTTGCCCCTCGCGGCCGGACTTTCGTCCTTCGGATCGAGTCCGAGCGCGCTGTCGACCATGGCGCGGAACGCGCTTTTCGAGATGTTCCAGCCCTTCGATTGTCCCTTCTCGTCGAGCTTGCCGCCCGCCACCGTGAAGTTCTGCCAGAACTTGCGTCGCGCATAAGGACCGGACACGACGGTGAACTCGCAGTCGAGCATCTTGGCATCGCTGGATTGTGAAGCCTTGAGCAATCCGACATCGGCCGGCGTCGAGCCGTTCACGCCGCCCGGCCGGATGGTCATTTTCACCTTGGCGAAGGTGCCGTCTGGAATGAGTTCGCCGAGCGGCGCCATCTGCGGCTGGGCATCGTTGAGGTCGTACATCGCAGTCTCCTTTGATCAAGTTTCGGATCAGGCGGCGCGCGCCTGTGGCGTGTTGATCTTGGCGAGCAGCGCCCCGAGATCAGGCGGCTCGGTCAGATCGAGCCGGCCGCTGCGGTCTTTCGCCGGAAGCGCGTAAGGATTGCCGGCGCGGCACACGAGCCGCCGTTCGCTCGCCTTCTCGTCGAGCACGTAGGCACCCTCAGCGTCGCGCGAGAACAGATGTAGCGAGATCACCTGGTCGACGATGCCCGGTAGCTCGCGACCCGCCTTGGAGCCTTCCATCTGCGGCTGCCAGGTGGTCACGTTGAACTCGTCAGTGATTTTTTCCAGCACTCCGACGAAGACCACTGTCTTGCCGGGCGCGTGCTGCAGGTGCTTGAGCGCCTGGATGACCTCGCGGCCGAGAAGACCATAGGCACCGCGTACATCGGGCTTGCCGGTGCGCTCCGAGAACGCCTCCGGTTGCTGCTTGGCATATGCCATTGCCTGCCGCGTCAGATCGGTGATGCTGTCGACGAAGACGATCGACTTCGAAGCCAGGAACTCCTCGACCCCGCTGTCCGCGTACACCGAACGCGCATGCTGGTGGTGCTGCGCGCTGTACCAGGCATTCGGGTCGGCAGCGGGATCGGGACCGCCGATCAGCACCGCGAGGTCGCGGAAGTCGACGAAGCTGCGGATCGGGATGCTTGCACCGGGCCAGTCCTGAACGGACTTCAGGCCGGCCTCGAGATCGAGACATACGGTCCGGTCGGGTGGGAGCGTGCGCAGCAGCGACGTTTTGCCGGAACCGGCCGGCCCGAAAATCGCGACCGATGTCTTGTTGTTGGCGACGGCGAGGCGCTCGTCGGCGGTTACGATTCTGACCGGCATCAACACCTCCTTGATGAGATGATGGAAACGGCGGGGCGTTGACCGGGCGCCGAAGGATTGCCTGTCCGCTCTCGCGAAACGGACCGCCCCGCCGTTGTTCGAACTGGTTGGTGCCCGCGCATCAGGCCGCCTCGGCCTTGGCTTCGTTTGGTGTTTCGATGCGATAGACCGGCCGGCCGGTCTCGACGGTGCGCGCCGGGATGAACATCTCTCGCACCGGGCGCGGCCAGTTGGCGAAAGCCGATTCCGAGACCTCAAGTTTTGCTTTGATGTAGTCCGCCGGATCGTCGCCCCACCCGGATCGGATGATCTCCGCCACGTGCTTGAGCTTGTCCTGGTCCCATTTGACCCGCTTGGGCCGGTCGGCAATGACGACGAAGCCGTTATCCTCAAAGCGGACGACGCCGGTGTCCTTGCCTTCCTCGGCGCGGCGTTGTCTGGCGCGCGCGCCGTACTTCAGGTCAAGCGCGCTTCGGACCTTGTCCTCGACCCGCGCGAGGCTCGCCTTCTGTTCGGCGAGGTCGTCCAGGATGCAGGCGAGTTCGGGAGCGGTGAGCGACGCAATCGCTTCGGGAGCGAGATCGCGGACGTGCTCGGCCATGACGGCGATGTCTGGCATGTTGGTTTCCTTCAGGCAGCCAATGCGTTCGGGATAGGGTGTGTTGCGATTGCCACGACAGACGAGCGGCGCGGCGGCACTGCTGAATGGCTCTGACCCAGGCGCCCGGGTCGGGCCTTCACGGCGAGATAGAGGTAGTCCTGGTCGGCGATCCGCTTCTGCACGGGGATGATCAGCCCTTGGCTGGCGGCAACCATCACGCGGGTCGCGACTGCATGAAGGTTTGCCCGCATCAGCCGATCGAGCACGCCAGCGCTCGGCATCCGGTCGAAGCCAAGATGCCCGCGGTAGTAGACAGCCCGATCGCCCGGTTCGGCGTCGATCAGCCAGTCGACGAACGTGTTCTCATCGAACGGCACCGCGAAGCTCCTGATCGGCAATAGCGGCGTGATGGGTGCGACCAACCGGTGACGCATGGGCAAGACCTCTCCGCTTTGGCTCGCGCGGACGCGCAGCCGTAATGACTGTTCGACGATGTGGGACTTCACCTCGTGGGACCCGGCGACCGAAGCCGCCGTTCGGCTCTCGTCCCCTCTGTAGCGAAAGAGGCTCTCGTCTTTCCCAAGAGGTCAGGGCGCTCATTCCTCCGATGTTGCGCCGAACCGGAGCTGGACAATGCCGAGACAGACCATGCGGTAACGGACCTCGCGAAGGCGGCGATAGAACTCGCTGGTGGAGAGTCCCGAGCGGCGCTGCGCTTCCGCGAGATCGCCGTCTTCCAGAAGGGACAAGCGAGCGACCAGCGCGAGCTCGTCTGGCAGCTCCCCGACAAACCTGGCGAGTGCCAACGAAAGCTGGAGCGCCTTTTCGGCATCGGGAACTTGGAGGCGGTCCTCGATCAGCTCGCCAAGTGTTGTGCTTCCATCATCGCCCACCGGCTGATCGAGCGACCCGCCGCGGATGCGGCGCTCGGCCCCGATGTCGTCGGCCACTCCCTGCGCCGCCTGCCGCGCAACACGGTCGGCGAACGAAGACCATGCGCCGCGCGCCGGATCGAAGAAGCGGCGCCGCTCTAGCAGCACAAGCAGGATGTCCTGCTCGACGTCCTCGCGGTCCACATCGGAGAGCCGCATGGTGCGCGCGACCTTGCGCGCATAATAGGCGGCCGCCGCCATCATCACCCGCAGTATCCTGGGATCGGCGATGCTCGTCTCTTCTGTCTGAAGGGGGAAAACGGGTTCGGATGCTGCTTTGATGGCCATTGGTCGCTTCCAAGGAGACGCGTGAACAAACTCCTCCCGTTCCCGGACTCGATGCGCCCGGGCTCGATCGGCGATGAAATTGCAGTAGTGGCGCTTACGTTGGACTTCGCGACTTGAAGTCGCGATAGACCGAGACCGCGACCTCCAGATCGCCCTGCATGTCGGGTGGCAGCCGTTGCGCTGCGATGAAGGCGCGGTCGGTCGGAAGCCCGAGCCGTTTGCAGGCTGCGATGATCAGCGAATCCTTTGGCGCGAGTTCAAGCCCGCGCTCAATGCGTGACCAGTAGGCCTGCGAGATATCGATCGACTGTGCGAACTCCTTGAGCGAAATGCCGGCCTTCTCGCGCTCGGCTCTGATCCATGGTCCGAATGCCATGATCCTGCCTCCTCAGTGAAGGTCCCAGTTGCGGCCAGTGCGAAGGAGGTCGTAACGATCGAGCCGGACCCGCAGGAAGCTCGTCGACACGCCGTAGAGCTCCGCGAGTTCGAAAATCACCTCTTCGACAGCTTCGCGATCAAGACGCAGGGCGTCGTATGCCGGCGTGCCTATAATCACGTTTGATGGTCGTCGAGACGCGGGAAGACGGTGCCGTTTCGCCTGGCGTTGCAGATCGACCCGCGCGAGCGTGGGAGGGACCAGCAGCGCTCCCATGAATTCGTTTGCACGCAGCTCGCGCGCGTCACTCCGCGCGTGAGAGGGCGTAGTTGTCGAGTAAGCAGGGGCGGCAGGGGGCACGCGGATCCAGCCCGGCGCATCGAACACGACATGGCCGAGTTCATGCGCGATGGTCGAGCGCAATAGTGTCTCCGCAGGATGGAGCATCGGCCCGTTCACCGAAACCATGACGCAATCGGGCGAGGCCTTGTCGTATTCGGTCACTCCCATCACCGGCTCGCCGGCTCGATTCAGCACCTCGTGCTCCAGATCCCAGGCGACATCGAATGCAACGTCATTGATATCGATCTGCGCCACGCGCTGCGCCACGTCGTTCAAGTCGAGCTTGCGCGCGAAGTGGTCAACGGCGAGCTGCGTGCGAACTGCGCGAGCCACCGACCAGATTTCGGAAGCCGTGAGCCGCGCGGGTGCCGCGGTAATCTTGGTGTGCCGGTAAACCGCCCGGATCGTCATTGGACAGCGCTCCCTCTCTTGTTCTCTATTTGTTCTCACAACGCGACAGAGGAGTCCAGTCCTAAATTGCGTCATCACGCAATTCCGTTTGTCGCGCTTCAACCCCTTGGGAAAACTCAGGCCTTCCGGCGCTACCAAGGGGGCATGGACAATGCCCTGCGTCCCGACCGGATGGAGCCGGCCGAGCGGCTGGACGAGGTCGCGGACATCCTCGCGGCCGGCCTCGTGCGGCTAAACTTAAGGAAGTCCAGTCATTTATCTGCCTTGGGCGGAGAGAGTTTCCTCGACTGTGCCGCCCACCAGAGCAGTCATGCCGACGGTCTCAAGTCGGATGGGGGCTCTTCAAAATGACGGACACGGTCCTGGCCCAGTTGGCCGCGCTCAAGACCGCGCCGATCGGGGTTCTCAAGCAAAAGTGGCGCGACCTCTTCGAGAGCGAGCCGCCCCCTTACAACCGCCGCTTCCTCGAACACCGGCTCGCCTACCGTATCCAGGAGCTGGCCTACGGCGGGCTGAAGCCCGAGACAATGCGGCGCCTGCGTGAGCTGGCCGAGGACCTCGACGGTGGAAAGGCAGAGGTCCGCCGGCGCCGCGCGGATCATGACCGCCCGATCTCAGGCACCCGGCTGATCCGCGAATACCAGGGCGTCGAGCATTGCGTTACGGTGCGCGACGACGGATTTGAATATCAGGGCCGTCCCTACAAATCACTCTCGGCCATCGCGCGCGCCATCACCGGCACGCGCTGGAACGGGCGCGTCTTCTTCGGGCTCAAGAACCAGCGGGTGGCGCGATGAAGAAACCGATCGTGCGCAAGCTCCGCTGCGCGGTCTATACCCGCAAGTCGAGCGAGGAGGGGCTGGAGCAGGAGTTCAACTCGCTCGATGCGCAGCGCGAGGCCTGCGAGGCCTATATCGCGAGCCAGAAGCCCGAGGGCTGGGTGCTCGTGCCCGACCACTATGACGACGGTGGCATTTCGGGCGCAACGCTAGAGCGCCCTGGACTCCAGCGCCTTCTTGCCGACATCGAGGCGCGCCGGGTTGACGTGGTCGTCGTCTACAAGATTGACCGGCTCAGCCGCGCGCTGATGGATTTCGCCAAGCTTGTCGAGGTGTTCGACCGCAACAACGTCACTTTCGTGAGCGTGACGCAGTCGTTCAACACCACGACGTCCATGGGACGTCTCACCTTGAACATCCTGCTTTCCTTCGCGCAATTCGAGCGCGAGGTGATCGGCGAGCGCATCCGCGACAAGTTCGCAGCGTCTCGCAAGAAGGGCATGTGGATGGGCGGCTTCGTGCCGCTCGGCTACGACGTGAAGGACCGCAAGCTCGTCGTGAACGAGGCCGAAGCGAAAAAGGTCCGCATGATCTTCGAGCGCTTCGTGAAGCTCGGCTCGGCGACCGCGCTGGTGCATGCCTTGCGGGCGGAAGGCGTCACAGGAAAGCAAGGAAAGCTCGTCGACAAGGGCTACGTCTACAAGCTCCTGAACAACCGCGTCTACATCGGCCAGGCGGTCCACAAGGGCACTGCCTATCCCGGCGAGCACCAAGCCATCATCAGTCACGCGCTCTGGGACAAGGTGCACAGCATCCTCACCGAGAGCCCACGCCATCGAGCCAACCTCACGCGGACGCAGACACCAGCGTTGCTGAAGGGCTTGATCTTCGGACCGACCGGACGAGCGATGACGCCCGCGCACACGCGCAGGAGCGACAAGCTCTACCGCTACTACGTCTCGACCGACGCGCTGAAACGCGACACTGAAGCTTGCCCGGTGCGTCGTGTGCCCGCTGCCGAAATCGAAAGCGCGGTGATCGAGCAGGTGCGTGCCGTGCTGCGCTCGCCCGAGAT
>JBFWYV010000056.1:0-20235 GCA_050186055.1 Hyphomicrobiaceae bacterium
GCAAGACGATCGGAGGCTGGCTCTCACCCGCCGCCGCCGAGAAAAAACGGCCCAGCGTCACCTTCGTGCTGACGCCGCCGAACAGCATCTCGCCGGTTGCGTTCAGCACCTGATCGCTGATCTCGAAGTTGAGAGCGGCGCCCTGGATATCGTAACTCCCCAAGACGTCGCGCATCTTCCCCTCGGTCACGCGTCCCTTGCCGCTGAGCCTCACATCGTCCGGACTCAAGCGATCTCCGAGCGGAACGGTCACACTCATTTGCGCTTCGATCCGCCCGTCAAGGCCGGCGCCGGGCAGTTTGATGCCCTGCCCGCTTCGCAGGCGCTCCGGCACCGCATCCAGTGCGGCCTGCAACGGCCCGACGGCACGGAATGTCAGATCACCGACGGCAGTCGGATTCGACACGTCGGCGCACAGCATGCGCAAACCCTTGATCGCAAGCTGCCGGTTTGGGCCTACCAAGACGACCGCATCCGGCGCAGCGACCTCGAACGAATTGCCTTCAAGCCTGACGAGGGTTCTGGGAGCAAGCACCTCGGGCAGATCCGGTCGCGGCTTCACCCGCATGTCCTCGCCAACCATGGATACCGTCATTCGAATCCCGTCGGCGCCCACGCGTCCGGCGTCCACGCCGTTCGGGTCAGAGACGACGAAGCTTCCGGACACGAGACGGCCCTGCGAGATATGACTGCCGCTCCATCGCCTTGCAGCGGGTGCAACGATCGGTGGCCAAAGCCGAAGCAACTGCTCCGAGTTCATGGGTGAAAGCACACCCGTCAGCGACATGCGCGCTGCCGAGGGGCGCAGGGGAATGACACCCTTCATGGCGGCCTGAGCGCCGGCAACCTTGACAACCGCTTCGTCGATCGAAAGCACATCGGAGCCGGCATCGTACCGCGCAGTCATTCGCATGCTCTCGAGCGGACTTGGCTTCAGACCGATCGATTCATCGGCCAGCACGCCATCGATGGCGCTGATCTCGATATTCCATGCCTCGCCCGTGCGCCTGGGCACACTGATGCGGCCAGCCAGCGTGACATGGCTTGCCCCCGTCGACAGACGCGAAGGGGCAATCTCGATAAAGCCCTGATTTCGCCGGTAACGGACCGCGAACCGGCCCGACTCGATCGGCATCTCGCCGGCATTATGCCACGGCGGCCGGATGGCGCCGCGCTTGGCCTGAAAATCGAGATCCGCCCCCATCAACTCGCCGCTCTGCGACAGGACCAGCGCACCCTTCCCGTCAAGCGGGAAATCCAGCGCCGACATCACCGCGAACTCCGGCAGCGCCGAAGAGATAGAGCGAGGCGCGAAATCGGTCACGTTGGCATCGACATCGATGGCGGCCGTATCGGGCCGGTCGGTTGCCACGAACGCCAACCGCCAGCGCCCGGCAGACGTCGCCAGCGTCATGTTGCCATCGAACACATTGCCGTTGCGGCGGTGGTTCAATCCGAACTCGGCTTCCGTCACACGCCAGAATGCCTGCCGTCCCGCATTGTCGATGATCAGCGTCGCATTGCGCAACCCGATGCGCTTCAGAAACGATGCAGCCGTATCGCCGCGGCGTGCATGTCCGGCAAGCAGCGCAATGGTCCGGCCCATGTCGAGCAGCTTGCTGGCATCGTCCCGGACCATCGCCGCGCCCTGCGAAGACACCGCCCCTCCGATACCCGGCCGCCCCCCGTTGTCGCGGGCGCCGCCGGCCCCGTCAGCGGCAGGATCCTCGACGGGGGCCCGCTGATCCGCTGTACGCGCAAATGAGAGAGCAAGCCCCTTGTCGGGCGAATAGAGCAAGAGGAGACGGGGCTCGATCAGCACCACCCGCTCCGGCGCGATCCTTCCATGCCAAAGAGCACTGGCGCTGAGACCCACCGCAGCCACCGGAGCCAATGCCACCGGAACGCCGTCGGGATCGGCAAGCTTGACGTTCTGGAGGTGGAGTTCGAACCCGCTTGTCGGCGTCAACCGGATTGCAGCCTCTTCGACCTCCACCCGGAAGCCGCCGAGATCCGACTCGATCGCCCGGGCAATCGGCTGAGCCAGCGACTTGAGCGAGATCGGCCCGTTCAACAGGCGGACGTAAAGGACGCCGACGCCAATCGCAGCCAACAGAAAAACCGGCAACATCAGGCGCGTCAGGCACCAAAGCGGAATGCCCACCCAGCGCGAGCGGGGACGGTTTCCTTTGTCGCCGAAAGTGGACGATCGAACTTTGACAATCCGCCTGCCGGAATGGCGAGGCGCTGTCTGCCGCCTTTTCGTCCGCCGCTTGGTCGTGAACGCGGTATGTTCCACCAGTGTCCGGCTCCGAATCCGCGCTCAACCGAAACAGTCAGCGGTCCGCCGATCTTGACCGACGACACTCGACTGCCTCGCGGCCTGCCGAGGGCACGCCCCTCGCACTCAGTTCCAGCGCGACGGCTCGCCAACCCGGCATCGCCGCGATCGATCGCGATGCAAACCGCATCTGGGAATAACGACCCCCATGCTACCAACGCTTTGCACGGCACGACGTCGATACCAGCCTCAATGGCGCACGACTCGCGCGTTGCCGCAACCCAGCCGGTACCCTAAGACTAAGGCTTGTGCATGGGCAAAAGCGTCAAAAGAAAGGCAAATCCAATGGCGACAGTCGGGAGTGCTGTGGAAGGCGGCAAGGCCCCGGACGTGCAGCTTGCCTGGGAGGACGGCACCTCCACCCGCCTGTCCGCCCTGAAGGGCAGACCCGTGGTTCTCTATTTCTATCCCAAGGACGACACCCCGGGCTGCACGACGGAGGCGAAGGACTTCACGAGCATGATCGACGCCTTCCGAAAAGCGGGGGCCGAAGTCATCGGGATTTCGCCGGACAGCGCCAAGAGCCACGCCAAGTTCCGCGCGAAGCACGACCTCGCTGTCCGCCTTGCCTCCGACCAGGACCATGCCATCGCGGAAGCGTTCGGATCGTGGGTCGAAAAATCGATGTACGGCAGGACATACATGGGCGTGGATCGCTCGACCTTCCTGATCGGCGCCGACGGCAAAATTGCAAGAGCGTGGCGCAAAGTGAAAGTGAAAGGTCACGCCGAGGACGTTCTGAACGAACTGAAATCCCTTGACAAATCAAGCAGCAAGACATGAGCTCCGCCGTCGGCATCGACAGCGGTCCCGATCGACTGACGGGCACCGGACAGCGCAACGCGCCAGACAGCCTCGCCGAGTCTGCACGTGCCATCGTCATGGAGCCGGATCCGGCCGCCAAAGTCGCGCTCGCCCTGGCTGCGCATGCTGCATGGCAGGAAAATCGGCTGTCGCGTGGTGGATTGAGCCACGCCGTCCGGATGCCTGACCGCCCGGGGCGCCCCGAGCGGCCACTTCTGCTCGGGCCGCGCGCCATGCCAAAGCGTTCAACCGCCGGCGCCAAAGGGCGCTTCGCGCTCATGCACGCGCTCGCCCACATCGAGCTCAATGCCGTGGACATGACGTGGGACCTCGTCGGCCGCTTCGCGCGCGAGCCGATGCCATCCGCCTTCCATGACGATTGGGTTCAGGTCGGGTACGAGGAGGCATGTCATTTCAAGCTGGTGTCCGAGCGCTTGCAGACGCTTGGCGGCAGCTACGGCGATCTGCCGGCGCATGACGGCCTGTGGCAAGCCGCGCAAGCGACCGGCCATGATCTGATGGCGCGGCTCGCAGTCGTACCGCTGGTGCTCGAGGCGCGCGGCCTCGACGTCGGGCCGGCGATGATCGACAGCCTCAACCGTGCCGGCGACGAGGCCTCCGCCAGCGTGCTTGAAACCATCTACCGCGACGAGAAACGCCATGTGGCGTTCGGCATGAAGTGGTTTCGTTTCATGTGCAGTCAGAGGAAGCTGGCGCCGGAGCCGACCTTCCAGCATTTGGTGCGGACCTATTTCCGCGGCCCCGTCAAGCAACCGTTCAACGACCGGGCGCGCGCCGAGGCCGGCTTGACGCCCGGCTTCTACAAACCGCTGTCGGCCTTCGGTGCGGCACCATAGCCGCTCCCATCTGCGCCAAATCTTCACAATCCGCCGGTTGCGGAAGTTGAGCCGTGACCTGATCCGGCCCGCATGGTAATCGTTACGCGTGCGGAACGGTCTGGGGGGCTGGACTATCCCCTGTTGAATGTTGTGGCTTGCGCGTGGGGCACTCGCGCCAGTGCTCGGGAGATGAGTTGGCATGCTCAATATCAGGAAGAACGACAGGGACCAGGGCCAGGCAACGTCACCGCCGCCGCCGCCGCCAATGTCCGGTGCGGCAACACCACAAACACCGCCACAAGCCTATCAGCTTGGCATGCGCCCCGGCGAGCGCGTGGCCCCTTCCGTCATTGGCGCCGATCTGACGATCGTCGGCAACATGATCTCGCACGGCGAGGTGCAGGTGGACGGCGAAATCCAGGGCGACATTCACGGCACCAACATCGTTGTGGGAGAGAAAGCCAGGATCACTGGCTCGATCATCGCCGAGGAGATCGTTGTCCGTGGCCACGTGATGGGCTCGATCCGCGGCAAGCGCGTGATGCTGCAATCCACCAGCCACGTCGAAGGCGATGTCTTTCATCAGGCGCTTTCGATTGAGCAGGGCGCCTACTTCGAAGGCAAATCGCGCCGTTCCGACGACCCGATGGCGGGTGCCGAACGCCCGGAGATCCCGCAAATCGGTGCACGTCCAAGCGCCACCAACGGACCGCTGGCAGCAAATTCCTGACCGGCTCGCCGTCGGGACTCGCCTGAGCTTGCAAACTCACAAGCCCGTGCCGGCCTCATGGCAGCCGCCGGTGCGGGCACCGGCACATGGCGCGCGCATCAGCCAAAAGCGCTGCGTCGAGCGGCGCTTCGACGTCCACCGCCGGCGCGGCCGGGCACACTCCTGGTCCAGTCCCAGGCATCGATGCTCAGGCGACAGGCACCAGTGCCCGCAAGCAATGGCTCGAACACCTGCTCGCGGCACGACAGCACCAGCACTTGATGACGCTTTGCGGCCTCGGACAAAAGCCGAAACATCGCCGCCAGCCGTGTATCATCGGAAAATACAAGAGCATCATCCAGGATGAGCGGCATCGGCGAACCACGATCGACCATCATGCGGGCGTACGCCAGCCTGACGAGCGTGGCGATCTGCTCACGCGTCCCGTCGCTCAACCGTCCGACGGCTTCCGATCTGCCGTCGCGATCAAACTCAGTCGTCAGCAACGGCCCTTCCAGCGCGACGCGGGCGCCCGGAAACAAGGCCTCAAGGAGCGGCTGCAGGCGGTTGACGAGCGGCCGCATCACGGTTTCACGCAGGCTTTCATGCTCGCAATCGAGACGGTCGCGTAGCAACGAAAGCGCCGATACCTCCAGTTCCAGATCGGCGACCCGTGCCTGCGCCCCCGCCAGCCGCTCTTTCAAAAGTGCAATGTCCGCGCCGGCGCCTTCGGCACGATCCCGGCGCAGCGCGCCTTCCAGCTCCGCCATCTCCAGATCGAGCTCTGCGCAGGTTGTCTCCCGTCGTCGACTCGCCGCGCGCGCCTGCTCGGCTGCGTCCTTCAAGGCGGCAAGAGCGGCAGCGTCCGGCGCTACCGCAGCCCATGCACTCCGTTCGCGAACCGCTTCAGCAAGCGCCTCCTCGGCCCGGGCGGCCTGTGGCGCCAGTTCGGCGCGGCGGACCGCTGCCTCTTCCGCCTTCGGATAAAGCTGCGACAGCTCCTCGATCCGACGCGCATGCGCCGCACGCTCGGCATCGAGACGTGCGAGGGCCTCACCCATGGCGTTCAACTCGTCCGAAACAGCTCTCAGCGCCTCGTCTCGATCAGCAAGCGCGCTCCGCAGCTCATGCTCCCTCGCTTCGAGCGCCGCGCATTCCTCCAGGATGTCGTCAATGTGAAACTCATCGGATTTCGCAACGAGATCCGCCAACCTGCGTGACGCTGCCTGGTGCTGTGAGACGAGAGTTGCCAGCCCGTCCGGTGCTTCCGCTGCGAGGTTCGCGCGGGCCGCGGCCAGCGCGCGCTCATCCGCTTCACGCAGGTCGAGTTGCTGCTCGGCCGACGTCATATCGGCGGTCCCCATACGGGACAGCAATTCATCGAGTTCTGCCCGGACCCGGTTGCGCTGCTCCACGGCAACCGCGCTGGAGACAGCCGCAGGCTCGATCCTGATTGTTCCGATGCCGTCAACAACGAGTTCGACAGGCTCACTGACGAGTTGCCCGACGCCGTGCGCAACCGGAGCACCGCCAAGCTGTATTCTGCCCACGCCACCGGATGTGTATTCGACAGTAATCCGCGCGGCGGCAGCCTCGAGCTGCTCCTTGGCTGCCCCCAGCCGCGCAGACAGGCGCCAGGCCCCGTCCAAACCGGCACGATCGACGCGGTATGCAGCCACGCTCGATGCCAGAGCCGCGATGGCCTCGGCGGCAGCATTGGCACGGCCAAGGCGTAAGGCGAGCCCTTCCAGCGTGCGTTCCGCATCCGATCTGGCATCGGCCGCACGGCGGGCAGCGAGCCGACGCCGGTTGACCTCGACGCTGTCCGCAACGGCTTGGCGCTGTTGGTTGAACGCCTCCCGTCGCTGCTCCATCGCCAATCGATCCGCCGACGTCCGCTCATGGTGCGCGGCGAGCCTGGCGACGTCACCACGCAGACGTTCGAGCTCCTTGATCCCGGCATCAAACAGTTCGAGCCGGGAGAGCGCCTGATCGTTCTCCACCCGGCGCGTCGCAAGCCGCTGCTCGGCGCTTTCCAGCCGGGACCGGGCCTGGGTGGCTTCAGAGAAAGCCCTTTCGGCGGTCGCTATCCGATCAGCCAACTCAGCCAGAGTTGCCGGTGATCTGAGGTCGGCGAGCCGCGACTTGAGTTCGGCCAGCCTGCTGGTCCGCTCGGAGGCGCGCAGTGCCCTGTCCTCGGCTGCCGCGAGATCGCCGGCGATCGCCGCATGCGCACTCAGCGCTATCTCAAGCAGCCCGCCTTTCTTCGGCCTGCCGGTCGACGACGTCACCAGCTCTCCCAGGCGTTCGGCGACCTTCGCGCGAACGACCCGTGCCTGCCCTACGCCCGCAACCTCCGTTGCCTCCTGTTCGATCAACGCCGACAACGCCGCCGCAAGGTCTCCTTCAGACTTGGGCAGAGAGAAACTGGCCGCCTGCTCGACCCACAACACGCCGCGCAGGACATCGTACCCGGACTGCGCGAGCAGCGCCTGCAATTCACGCTCGGCGTCAGCTCCGCGCCAGCGCGCATTGCCTGTCAGCTCGATCAGCTCGGCCGAACGCTGGGCGAGATAGCGTTTGGTCAGCCGCCACGTTCGCCCGCCCAGTTCCAGGTCAGCTTCGATCAAGGGCGCGCCGCCGTAATCGCTGCGAAGTCTTTGCACGGACTGCGCCGTGCTTGTGTATTTGTCGCCGATCAATGTCGTCAGGGCACGGAACAGGGTCGACTTGCCGGTCTCATTCGGACCGGTGAGGACATCGAGCCCGCCCGACAGGTCTTCGACGGCGACGCCATCGAAAAATGGGCCGACCTCCGCGACCCTGATCGCCCTGATCTTCACGTTGCCGCCTCCGCGAACTCATACAGCCGGCGCAGCGCACGCTCCGCTGCGGCGGCTTCGGCAAGGTGCTTGTCGGAGGCCAGCCGCACCAGGTCGCCGGCCAGATTGCGCAGAATGCCGCTGCCGAGGGCTTCAAGATCATCGGCAGCCGGCGCCAATCGGACGCCATCGAGCAGTCGTGAAAGATGAAAGACTGCAGCCTCGATCCGGTTCAGCCGCTGAGCGAGGTCGCCGTCCTCGGCCAGCGACACCCGTCCCGAAGCCGTAATCTCGATCAGAACGTTGCGCACCGCCGGTCCCAGCCGGCCGATCTCCTGCTCCAGGCTGTCGAGATCAGTCGGACGCGTCAGATCGATTTCGCGTTTCAGCCACCGGAACTGCCCCACCGGACAGGTCTCCACCTGCGGCAGCGCGCCAACGCCAGGAATGCGCACGACAAGGGCATGACCGGGCTCGTTGTCCAGAAATCCATCCGGCTCCGGCGTTCCCGCATACCATGCCGATGGCCCGATGCGCCGTACGCCATGCCAGTCACCCAGTGCAAGATAGGCGAGGCCGGCGGTAAGCGGGCGATCCGGAGCAATGTTGATGCTCGCCTGCTGATCCGATCCGAACCCTCGCACGGACCCATGCGCAAGGCCGATCCGCAGCATGCCCTCCGGCGTAGGCGCAGCGGCCATGTATTCGGTCGGATCCCGTTCCGTCGCCTTGGCAGCAAGCGGCGCCGGCAGCAGCCAGCAGCCGTCCGCCAACTGAACCGGCTTGGGTTCGAGGTGGACGGTAACAGAGGGCGGCACCCCGTCCCGCAGCGCGCGCTCCCAGATGCCCCCGGCGCAAGCGGGATCGTGGTTTCCCGGAATGATGTGCCAGGCGAGGTCCGGATAGGCTTTCATGCGGGCCAGCGGCTCCCGCATTTCACGTTCGCCGAAATCCGGACCGTCGTAGACATCGCCCGCCACCAGCACCAGGCCGGCTCCTGCTCCGCGCGCGACGGCCGCCAGCCGGTCGATCGCCTCCAGACGGGCACGCCGCAGCACAGTGGCGTCGCCGGCGGCGAACCGCCCGAACGGCTTGCCGATGTGCCAATCGCCGGTGTGCACGAACGTGAAGGACATGAGCGTTTTTGCCGCCAGCAGGACCAGATCGAACCATTATCGTTCTATTTATGTTCTCATACAATCCCCCCGCTGCTACTTATGCACAGCCGGGGGAGACGGCGTGACGTTTGCCCACGCCAATCGGCGCCCGATCGATCACTGCGGGCACAACCGCTGATCAATCGGCTTCATCAGCTTCGATAGTCGGCATTGATGCTGACATAACCGTGCGTCAGGTCGCACGTCCACACGGTCGCCTTGCCGGCGCCGACGCCGACGTCGACGCGGATCGCGATCTCGGCATTCTTCATGTAGCCCGCGACGGTGCTCTCGACATACCCGGGCGCTCGCTCACCGTCGGCCGCGACCAGATGCGGACCGAACCAGATCGCGAGCCGATCCCGATCCGCTGCTTCCCCGGACTTTCCGACCGCCATCACGACCCGACCCCAGTTGGGATCCTCACCGGCAATCGCCGTCTTGACGATCGGAGAGTTGGCAATCGCCATCGCTATGCGGCGCGCCGTCCGGCCGTCCTGGGCGCCGCTGACATCGACCGTCACGAACTTGGAAATGCCTTCGCCGTCGCGCACCACCTGCAGTGCAAGATTGTGCATCACCTTGTGCAGCGCCGCTGTGAACAAGGCGCAATTGGGATCGGCTGAGTTCGTGATGGCGGGAACGTTGCGCGCCTTGGCTGCGCCGGTCGCGAACACCAGCACGGTATCCGAGGTCGACGTGTCGCCGTCTACGGTAATGCAGTTGTAGGTCTGATCGGCGATTTCGGCGACAAGCCGCTGCAGAAGAGGCTGGGCGACGAGGGCGTCGGTAAAAATGAAGCACAGCATCGTCGCCATGTCGGGCGCGATCATTCCCGCGCCCTTGCAGAAGCCCCCGATCGTCACCTCCGTGCCGCCGATGGCGACGCGTTCCGATGCGAGCTTGGGAAAGGTGTCCGTGGTCATGATCGCGCGCGCGGCGGCTTCCCATGTCTGCGGTTGCGCCGACTTGACCAATTTCGGCAATACCGACGCGATGCGGCTGCCGTCCATCGGCTCACCGATGACGCCGGTGGATGCGACGTAGACATCCTCCGCCCGGCAACCGACGGCTTTGGCGGCCGCCTCCACGGTCTCGCGCACCGCCTGAATGCCTTTCGTCCCCGTGAACGCATTGGCATTGCCCGAATTGACGACGAGCGCACGCGCCGCGCCATGTGTGAGCTGCTCGCGGCACCACAGCACCGGCGCCGAGCAGGTCTTGGAGCGGGTCGTCACGCCGGCAGCGACCGTGCCTGGATCCAACACCGCCAGCATCACGTCCGTTCGGCCCTCATAGCGGACGCCAGCCTCGGCAGCACTGAATGCGACGCCGCCGATCGCCGGCATCTCGATCAGCGCAGCGGGCGCAAAAGGGGACAGCTTGGCGGCGACTGCCATGGAATGATCCTCGGACAGGATTGAAGCAGATGGCGACGGACCGGCGCCAAATGACAGCAACCGCATACTTGAATCAAGAGCGCCTGCCCAGCGCCCCGGAATTGCCGTTCATGTCTTCCGCCCACCGCCGCAACCACACTATCTTGACTCATTCAAAAGAGCGACATACCGTTCATATTATAATTCTATATTCAAATTTGAACGATGCTGTTCGTCACACGAGGGCCCAGATGCAAGAGCCGTGGTCCAGCCTCAAGCACCAGTCACTCTCCCGTCCGATTACGGAAGATGAAACGCGCTTCGCCCGCGCGCTCGAAGCGATCTACATAGCCGGCGTTACCGATTTCGCGGAGGTCGCACGCCGTCTGACGGCCGAGGGCGTGGTCGCTCCGATCTCCCGCGCAACCGAATGGACGCCGGAGCTGCTGCAGAGCGAGCTTGCAACCATCAACGCTTCACTGGACGAAGCCTATGCTCGCCACGGTATCGGCGCTTGAATTCGAGCACGTCGCGCGCGCGTTTCCGGCCCGCGGCGGCGGAGGCGATCTCGTCGCGATCACCGATGTCTCGTTCCGCGTGAAGCCGCAGGAGTTCGTGGCGATCGTCGGACCATCCGGCTGCGGAAAATCGACGATCCTCAATCTCACAGCCGGTCTCGATGGCCCGACCACGGGCACCGTGAGGGTGAGCGGCGACAAGGTCACCGGACCGAACGCCCATGTCGGTTTCATGCTGCAGAAAGATCTTCTGCTGCCCTGGCGGTCGATCGTTCGCAACGTCGAGTTCGGGCTGGAGGCGCGCGATGTAAGCCGCGCCGAACGGCGCGAGCGCGCCATGGCCGAGCTCGAACGCTGCAAGCTCGCCGAGTTCGCGCATCATTACCCCTACCAGCTCTCCGGCGGCATGCGGCAGCGCGCGGCTCTCGCCCGCACTCTCGCCATCCGGCCCGACATCGTCCTGCTCGACGAGCCGTTCTCCGCGCTCGACGCGCAGACCAAGATGCTTCTGCAGCGAAGCTTCGGGGAGACGATCTCCGCATCGGGCGTGACCGCACTGCTGATCACCCACGACCTGGCGGAAGCGGTCGCGATGTCGGACCGCATTCTCGTCATGTCCGACCGACCTGGCCGCATCGTCGAAGAGATCGCGGTCGACCTGCCCGACCGCAACAACCCCATCGCACGCCGGGGACACCCGCGCACCGGCCAGTTCATCACCCGCCTATTCGAGCTTTTGAAGCTCGACGAGCGCACGGAGTGAGTCGCTGGGCCGACCGCCGCGTTCAAGCAAAGGGATAAGCAAAGGGAGACTTACAGATGCTGAAGACTTCGAGACTGGCAGTGGCGGTCATCGCAGTGCTCGCGGCCACATCGGGCGCGCAAGCACAGACCAAAATCAACTATCTGTTCCCGGCCCCGCCGTTCCTGCCGGCTTTCTCCCCGTTCCAACTCGCGCAGCACAAGGGCTACTATAAGGCCGCCGGACTTGACGTGAATTTCCAGCTCGGCAAGGGCGGCGCCGATGTTGCCAAGCAGGTCGGCGTCGGCAATGCGGACCTGGGCGGCGGAATCGGCGACACCGCGATCATCGTGCGCGCCAATGGCGTCAATGTCCGAGGTGTAGCGCTGCTGGGCGGGCGCACCCTGACGCAGATCACGGCCCGCAAGGCAGCCAACATCAAGTCGTTCGCAGACCTCAAGGGCAAGAAGATCGGCGTACTGGCATTCCAGGACACTACTTACTACAATTTGCTCGGTGTGCTGAGGAGCGCCAACCTCGGAAAGGACGACGCGTCGATCCAGGCCGTAGGCCCCGCCGGGGTCGTGAAACTGATGATCTCCGGCAATCTCGATGCCATTTCCGCGGTGCCGGAATGGACCGCCGCGATCCAGGCCGCCGGGGTCGAGGTCAACACATTCGATATCGATTCCGTTTTTCCAGCCATGGCCCAGGCGATCATCGCGTCCGACGAAACGATCGCCAAGAGGCCGCAGATCGTGAAAGCCTTCGTTGGCGCCACCCTCAAGGCGCTCGCCGAGGTCATGGCCGACCCGGCCAAGGCCTCCGTCGAATACGTCGCCGCCGTGCCGCAGCACAAAGGCAAGGAGAAGGCCATCGAAGGCATCATGCGGCGCTACAACGAACTGGTCTACAAGACTGCGAACCCCGCCGATCTCGGCAAGTTCGACGAAGCTCGCCTCACCCGCGTCCAGAAGTTCTACGTCGACAACCGCATCGTGTCCAAGGCGGTGCCGATCAAGGATACGTACACGAATCAGTTCATCGGCAAATAGGCGGATCGGTCCGGCGCCGGACACGATCCGGAGCGACCAGAGCGAAAGAGGAGAATACTGGACAATGACAGCGCGTGACGTCATCGCGATCATCCTGGTGGCGATTGCCGCGGCACTGGCCTGGGAATTCATCCCGCCGGCGGCCGGCGTCCCGCGCTACATCATTCCGACGTTCTCGCAGACGCTGACCGAGCTGGGCCGCATGGCGGCTCAGGAGAACCTGCTGCACCACACGCTGTCGACGGCAGCGATGACGATATTGGGCTTCCTTGTCGGCAGCGCGCTGGGGGCGGCCGGAGGCTATCTGCTGGGGCTTTCGGGCTTCTGGGAACGGGTGCTATCGCCCTACATCCTGGGGCTGCAGATCGCGCCGAAGGTGGCGTTCGCGCCGCTGTTCATCATGTGGTTCGGCTATACGTTCTGGCCGAAGCTCCTGGTCACGATACTGATCGTGTTCTTCCCGATCCTGGTCAATGTGCTGCAGTCCATGAAGACGGTCGACCGCGACATGGTCAATCTCGCGCGCGCCTACTCCATGAGCCGCACCCAGATCTTCTGGAAGATCGAGTTTCCGTCGTCGCTGCCCGCGCTGATGGCCGGCCTGAGGATCGGCGCCACGCTCGCGGTCATCGGCGTCACGGTCGGCGAGCTGGTCGGCGGCAACACCGGCCTCGGCTTCCTCATCACGTTTGCGGAAGGTCAGGCCAATGCCGCCATGGTGTTCAACGCAATTCTGCTGCTGACGGCGATCGGCATCGTCCTCTACGCCGCGGTGGCGTTCGCTGAGGGATATGTCTTGCACTACCTGCCGAAGGCAAGACGCTGAGACGAGAGAAGGAAGCAACCGCGTGTCAAGGAGACAGTCATGACCGAACAACCCAAATTCCCCGAAATCCGGCCTGACAAAGTCGAAGTCCCCAAAGGCAAGTCGTTCGACCAGTGGATGGAATCGTGCGTCGTGCGCTACGATACCAGAACTCCGGACTGGGACGCCCTCAAGTTCCAGGCCGATTACGACCCCAAGTATCGCCGCGCACAGCTTCGCTACGTGGGAACCGGCGGCACCGGCATCGAAACCGACGAGAACGTCGTTCCAGCCGGTCACTTCACCTTCTCCACCATGATCCTGCCGGCCGGCTGCGAAGGTCCGCTCCATCTGCATACGGATGCCGAGGAAGTGTTCTTCATCCTGCGCGGCCACAAGGTGCGCTTCATGATCGAGCACGAGGGCAAGCGGTGGGAGACGGTCCTTGGCGAGCGCGACCTGCTGTCGGTTCCGCCCGGCGTCTACCGGGGCCTGGTGAACGAGGGCATCGAGGAGGCGCTGATGTGCGTGATGATCGGCAATCCCAAGCCGGTCACGCCGACCTATCCGCCTGACCATCCGCTGTCCTCGATGAAGCGCGCGAAGACGTAGCAGCACTCCCCTCTCCCCGCACCAGGTGGGGAGAGGGGGATATCTCTCAAGGAAGCAGCCATGACCGCCATCGATATGAAAGATCGCATCGAAGAACGCGTGAACTGCGGCCTGTTGGGGCAGTGGTACGCGGTGGCAAAGTCCGTTCAAGTCCAGCCGGACCGTCCGCATCCGGTGAAAGCACTGGGCCGGCATCTCGTCCTCTGGCGCGATGCGGAGGACAAGCTGGTCTGCCTCGAGGACTTCTGCCCGCACCGGGGCGCCCCGTTGTCGCGCGGTGAAATCAGGGAGGGGCTGATCGCCTGCCGCTACCACGGCGTCGCCATCGATCCGACAGGCACCATTGCCCGTGTTCCCGCAATGCCCGATTGCTCGCTGGAAGGCCGCAAGGCCGTACAGTCCTTCGAGGTCACGGAAGCTGCCGACGCTGTGTTCGTCTACATGCCGAGCGCCGCACAACCGGAAGCGCCGCCGCTCGATCTGCCGAAGGAGCTGACCGACCCCGAATGGGCAGGGTTCCTCTGCACAAGTCCCTGGCAGTGCAATTATCGCTACACGTTGGACAATCTCGTCGACCCGATGCACGGCTGCTATCTGCACGCGCAGTCCTTCACGCTGGCCTACGGCTCCAAACAGGACATCATGAAGCTCGACAAGACCCAATCGGGCTTCGTCGTCAGCCGCGTCGCGCAAGCCGGAGAGAACTTCGACTGGACGGAGATGACGTTCGGAGCCAGCACTTATTGCCGGCTCGACCTGCCGTATCCTGCCGCTGCCGGCCCAGGCGGCATGTTCAGGATCATCGGCTATGTCCTGCCGGTCGATGAGCACAACTGTACCGTGTTCTTCTGGCGTCTGAGGAAATGCAGCGGCCTGGCGCGCGACTCCTGGCGCTTTCTCTATCGCGCGCTGTTCGAGGAGCGCCATTGGAATGTGCTCGAGCAGGATCGCGAGATGCTCTCGGCGATGCCGGACGATGCCAGAAAGCGCGAGATGCTGTACCAGCACGACGTCGGCGTTTCCCGGATCCGCCTCGTCCTCAAGCAGATGGCGCGCGACCAGCTCGCTGCCGAGGATGCTGCCGCCATGCGCTCGGCGGTGTGAGGGAGACGGAAGGGATGGCGGGTTCCGGCACTGGCATCGAGCGGATAGAGAGCGGCGGCGTGACCTGCCTGCGCGCGGGAGCGGGGAACGGTCCCCATCTCGTCCTCGTTCACGGCATCGGCAGCAATGCCGAATCGTTCGTGCCGCTGATCGAACGACTGTCCGGAGCATTCGACGTCCTGGCGTGGAACGCGCCGGGCTACGTCGATTCAACTCCGCTCGAAAAGGAGTGGCCGTCGGCTTCCGACTATGCCCAATCGCTCGCTGCATTGATGGACCGGCTGGGCATTCCACGCGCTGCAATCCTCGGCCATTCCCTCGGAGCTCTTGTTGCCGGACGCTTCACCGTGCTCCATCCGCAGCGGGTTGCCACACTGATCCTGTCGTCACCCGCTTTGGGCAATGGCGCCGTACCAGGACAACCGCTTCCCGCTACGGCTGCCGCCCGCCTCGATGGCCTGATCACCGAAGGCGCCGCGCAATTCGCGGCCAGCCGCGCACCCAATCTGGTCTTTCGGAAGGACAATGGCGCGCTTGTCGCCGCCGTAACCGAGGCGATGAGCAAGATCAAATTGCCGGGCTACGCGCATGCCGTGCGTATGCTCGCCTGCGGCGACCTGATAGCCGATGCGGCAGCGATAGGCGTTTCCACGCTTGTACTCGTCGGCGATCGCGATGCAGTCACGCAGCCTGCGGATTGCAGGCGGGTGTATGACGCTTTGTGCGCCGCCACCCCGAACCTCGACCATCGATTCGCGCTTGTCCCGGACGCCGGACATGCCGTTGCCCAGGAAGCGCCGGACGAGGTCGCCAAGCTCGTGGCGGGCTGGCTGACGTCCCATGCGGGAACACTCAAAAATGCTGAATGACGCAGAAGATCATCACCACGCAGGACCGGACTATTCCGTGCCCCCCGTCGTGCGGGCAATCAAGGTCCTTCGGCATATCGCAGCCGGCAGGTCAGTCTCCAACCAAAGCCAGGCCGCGCGCGCCTTGGGGATCAACCGGACGACGCTCCTCCGTCTGCTCCGCACGCTGGAAGCCGAAGGCTTCATCGAGCGAATTCCGGATACGGATGATTTCACTCTCGGCACCGGCGTCATCGAGCTCGCCGCCAACAAGATCTATTCGTTCGACGCCGCACAGGTCGCAAGCCCTGTCCTGGCGCGCCTTACAGCCCAGCTCGGGTTGTCGAGCCACCTCGGCGTTCTGGAGGGGCGCGAGGTGCTGTACGTCCTTCGTCACGCCCCCAATCTGCATCTCGTCTCCAACGTCCGCATCGGGACGCGGATGCCGGCCTACGCCTCGACTCTGGGCCGCACCATCCTCGCGCATATGCCGGTCGCGGACGTGCGCGCTCTCTATCGCGACGTCCCGCTGGTTCCCGTTACCGACAAGACGGCAACGACCTTGAGGGAGCTGGAGAAGCAGCTCGACGTCGTCCGGCAGGAGGGGATCTCCGATGCCCGCTCCGGCTACGAAATCGGCATCGACGCGATCGGCGCACCGGTATTCGACCACTCCGGCACTGCAATCGCGGCGATCAACGTCTCCGGACCCGAACGCGCGTTCGCCACGCCAGCCAACCGCCGGGCCGAGATCGCAGCGGCCCTCCTCGATGCCGCGGCGGAGATCAGCAAGCGTCTCGGCTACATCGACAAGACAGGTAAAAGAGCGCGGGGCTGATATGGACCTGGGGCTGAAAGGAACAACGGCTGTCGTCACCGGCGGCAGCTCGGGCATCGGGCTCGCCACCGCAGGTATCCTGCTTGCCGAAGGCGCGCGTGTTGCCATTTGCGGCCGTGACCAGCGGCGGCTGGCCGAAGCACGCAGCGAACTGGAGGGCAGGCACGGCGGCGCGAACGTCCTCGCCTGCACTTGCGATGTCACCAGCGCCGACGCCGTCAATCAGATGGCGCGCGAGGTTGCCGGACAATTCGGTCGGGTCGACCTCCTCGTCAACAACGCGGGGCAGGCCCGTGTCTCCACTTTCGGCAACACAACGGACGAGGACTGGCGGGCCGAGCTCGAACTCAAATTCTTCAGCCAGATCCTGCCGGTCCGCGCTTTCGAGCCCTTGCTGCGCAAATCGAGCCATCCGGCGATCGTCGGCGTCAACTCTCTGCTGGCGTTGCAGCCGGAAGCCCATCTCGTCGCCACCTCTGCAGCCCGGGCGGGCGTGCAGAACCTCCTGAAGTCGCTGGCGGTGGAACTCGCGCCGCAGATCCGCGTCAATACCATCCTGCTCGGCGTGATCGTCACCGGCCAGATGCGGCGCAGATTCGCGGCACAGGCCGGGACCGGACAATCCTTCGACGACTGGGTCAGGGAGCAGGCCAGCGGCAAAGCGGTGCCGCTCAAGCGCTTCGGCTTGCCTGAAGAGCCGGCTCGCGCCATCGTGTTCCTAGGCTCGCCGGCCGCGAGCTATATAACGGGGGCTTCGCTGGAGGTATCGGGCGGCGTCTCGCGGTTCATCTGAGACGAAGCCTCGCCGCGATCGTCTCGGCACACCGGTGCAGCAGGAGCAGGACATGGGCATCTCATCTCTCGGCGTGATCGGCAGCGGCGCCATTGCGACACCGATGCTCGAAGCCCTCGCGGCAAACATTCCCCAGCCGATACCGGTACTGAACGTCCTGACACTGCCGCAGGTCGCCGACGAAGCGCGGGCGCTGATGGATCGCATCGGGCCCAAAATCGCGCGCACGACCAGCGTGATCACCGACAGCGCAACATTCCTCGGCACAGCACATGATTTCGTGGTCGAGTGCGCCGGCCATGCAGCCGTCAAAGCCTATGCCGAGGAGCTGCTGGCATCGGGTGTCGATCTGCTCGTCGTCTCGATGGGAGCGTTGACCGACGATGACCTGCGCGAGCGGCTGGAAACAGCCGCAAAGGCGTCCGGCGCGCGTCTGGTGCTATGCGCCGGCGCGATCGGCGGCATCGATCTTTTGTCGGCCGCCAAGCTTTCGGGCGTCGAGAGCATCACCTATTCTTCGCGCAAGCCGCCCAGGGCCTGGCGCGGAACGCCTGCCGACAAGCTGCTCGATCTCGACGCGGTGACGACGGAGACGGTGTTCTACGAGGGCAGCGCGCGTGCGGCGGCTCGAGACTATCCGCAGAATGCAAATTCTGCCGCAACCATCGCGATCGCCAGTCTCGGCCTCGACCGCACCAAGGTCCGCCTCATCGCGGACCCGGCGGCGCCGGGAAATGTGCACGAGTTTTCGTTGACGTCGCCGGCTGCGGATATGCACGTGCGCATCGTCGGCAAACCGTCACCGGCGAATCCCAAGACGTCGATGTCGACCGCTTACAACGTCGCCCGCGAGATCCTGAACCGGATCGCCCCCGTGGCCATTTGATAGATGGCGCCAAGCCAAATGAGACAGCTCCCGGTCGCCGAGATCGTCCGCCTCGCCACCGCCCCGATCGTGAAGGGCGTGACAGTCGACCTGACCGCGCTGGAGATTGCCGAACCGCTGGATCTCTCCGGCAAGACACTCGGCAACCTTGACTTTTCCGGCTCGCACTTTCTTGCGCCCGTCACATTTCGAAATGCGCTGTTCCAGGGGCTCGCCTGGTTCAAGAACTGCTGCTTCAGCTCTGCCCTCGATGCCGCGGGGGCGACTTTTGCCAACGATCTTCGGATGAAGGGCGCGACCTTTGCCACTGCCGTCGTTCTGTCGCGGGCTGAACTCCACGGCGTATTCGATCTGGACAACGCAACGTTTGAAGATCGCGCCGACCTCGACGGCATCGTCTGTTTCGGCAATGCCTCGATGGCCGGCACCCGGTTCCTGGCACCCGTGACGCTCCAGGGCTCGGAGCTGCTGGGCGGGCTGTGGTGCCAGGGCACGCGGTTTGCCCACCGCACCGACTTCCGCGGCGTCGAGGTGCACGGACGCACGTGGCTGAAAGGTGTGCAACTCCCCGCCTCCGAACCCGTGGCCGGCCCGGCGCGGCGCGATCCCGCACGCGATATCCAAAGCTACGGCTATCGCTGGTCCTGAGTGGCATCTGCCTGCGCCGCCAGGCTCTTCACTCGTTGGCCTTCACGAACACGTCGTCACCCTCGACCCGCACCTCATAGACGGGCAGGTCCTCGTCCGTCGGGCCGCCCAGGCATTTCCCCGTCCGGACATCGAATATCGCCCCGTGCAACGGACACTCGAGCTGCTCGCCGTCCAGGAAGCCTTCCGACATCAACGCGTAAGCGTGCGGACAGATGTTGCCGAGAGCATAGATGCCGCCCTCATGCTCGACGAGGACGATCGGCAGATCCCCATGCTTCACTGCGAGCAGCGCGCCGGACTGGACGTCGGTGCGCGCCGCGACACGCTGCCAGCCTTCACCTTCGGCACCCGTCATCCGTGCGGCCTACTCCGCAGCAGCCGGAGGGGCCATGGCCGCCAGTTCCTCCTGATGCAGACGATCCAGAATACGGCGCGCCTGGATGACGCCGGAATCGGCATTGATGTCGATCTGCGGCGGGTTGGGGATCATGTCCAGCGTCACCTGCTGGCCTTCGAACACTGCCACGTCTTCCATGAACGCCGTGGTGATCTCGCTGATCAGCATGTCGCTGACCTTGGGATTGCCGACGTCCCAACTGTGCGCCTGACCCCAGAAGTAATGGGTGGTCGACTCCGTCTCCGGCGTGATCAGGTTCATGTTGCGCATCTCGATTCCGCCGACGCGCTTGCCTTGAGGCGCCCCTGTGCCGGTCGGCGTTGCGCCGACATCCAGCTTCAGGAAGGCCGGCGGCTGGAAGTTGATGATCTGCCACCGGTCGACGTTGGAAGTGAACCCGCCAGCCTTGACGAAGCTGGGCGGCGCCGCCGCATCGAGCGTCCAGCGGGTCACGTTCACGGTCGTCGGCGTGCGGCTGACCTTGACCTCCGCTTTATCGACCAGCGCCGAGTTGCCGATCGTCGTCTCATGCACGAACGCGAGGTGGGTGAGATCAAGCAGGTTGTCGACGATCAGTTGCCAGTTCGCCTTCACATAGAGATAGCGCTGCCGCGCGCCCCAGTCCGGACTGTCGAACTCGTGAAAGTCAGGGATCTCGTCAGGATCCGCCAGCGCCGGATCGCCCATCCAGATCCACAGCCACTTGTAGCGCTCCACGACAGGATAGGATTTGATCTGCGCGCCGGGCGGAATGACCTCCTGGCCCGGCACCCTCACGCACTTGCCTGTCCCATCGTACTGCAGCCCGTGATAGTGGCACTGGAGCCTGTCGCCGATCAACTTTCCCAACGACAGGGGAAGGTGCCGGTGCACGCAGCGATCCTCGAGTGCCACCGCCTGCCCGTTTTCGAGCCGGTACATCACCACGGGCTCGC
>JBFWYV010000057.1:0-20014 GCA_050186055.1 Hyphomicrobiaceae bacterium
CATTATCGGAAATCCCATGATCGCCGATATCGCCATTCAGGCGTCGAACCTCATCGTGGTCACGGGCAAGTCGTTCGGCGTGACAAATATCATCGCGCTCGATGCAGACCGCAACATCATACAGGAGCAGCGCGTCATGGTGCAGCGGGAGACAACCGGCGTGGGGCGGCTGACGAAGGGAACAAAGAGCGAGTCATGGAACTGCTCGCCGCAGTGCAACCCAACGATCACGGTCGGCGACGACTCGCAGTACTTCAGCGCCCCAGCCGAGAGCGCTCAACGCAAGATCAAGATGACCGAGGGCCAGACCGACGGCACCAATTTCGGCAGCGGGCAGTAAGCCCGTATTATAATGTGTACCGACGATCCGTTTTGCGGCCTCTCCGCCAAAAACCCGGCAACGAGAAAGTAACCGTCCCAACGCGCGAGTTTACCTAAAACTGATACGTATCCCAATTATTTACCGGGGGTTTACGGATTTACCGTTTGATCGCGAGTCAAAGCACGAAAGTCGTGTGGGAAGGGCGTTTGCGTTATGATTCTCGGCTCCAGTCGTGAAAGCGGCGGCCGCTGGCGGCGATGGCGTGCGGTTGCTGCCGGCGCCGACGAGGCGGGCACCACAGCCATCGAATTCGGAATGGTGGCGTTGCCGTTTTTTGCCATGCTGTTCGGAATCATTTCGGTCGGTTTTTATTACTTCACCGTGTTCACGCTGGAGAATGCGGTCGAAGAAGCGGCGCGCATGATCCGTACCGGCCAGGTTCAGACGCGGGTGGATGCCAACGGCGATCCCGACCCGATGACGGCCGCTCAATTCAAGCAGCTCGTTTGCGACCGGCTTCCTCCCTACATGCAGGACTGCACGTCGGCGGGAAAGATCCGTGTGCAGGTTCAGAACTTTACGAGCTTCGACAGTATTGCGGTCCCGAGCTGCCTCGACGGACAGGGCGCGCTCATCACCGACAACAGCGCGGTCTATAACCCGGGCGGGGCCAGCACCGTTACGCTGGTTACGGTTTGTTACGAATGGGGGCTGCCGGCTACGTTGCCCTCCGGGTTGTGGTGGATCCGGCCGAACAGCGGCAATTCCAGCATGATGGCGAACGGCTCGGCCCTGATCCAGGCTGCGACGACATTCGTCACCGAACCTTATCAGTGAGCTGTCGATCGGACATCGGAACGAAATCAGAGCTGCAACGCCACCGCGTTCGCGAGTGAATGGAAGCAAGATCATGCAGCATGCTCAGACAAGGTCGCCGGAGTGTTCGCGCGGTGGCGTGCTGGAGCGGTTCGCCCGGTGCCGGCGTGGCGTCGCCGCGATCGAGTTCGGCTATATCGCGCCGGTCATGTTCCTGATGTTCATGGGCTCGCTGGAGTTCAGCCGTGCCATTACCGTCGATCGCCGGGTCACGCAGGTGGCGTCCTCCACCGCGGATCTGATAGCCCGCCAGACAGCGGTGACCGACACCGACCTGAGCGGCTATCTGCAGATCGTGTCGCACTTGCTGGCGCCCTACAGCGATGCTCCGCTCAAGCTCACGGTGGTCAGCGTGACGGCTGATGCAAGCGATGACGATACTCGTGTCTCGTGGTGCTATAACCGATCGGTCGACGTCAACGGCTCATCCGTCAGCAAGGGTGTCCATTCGTACACGTCAGGCGCGGCCTACACGCTGCCCGACAACATCATCGGGCAAGGCGAAAGCGTCATCGTGGTCGAAGCGACCTACGATTATCAGCCGTTCATCGTGAGCTATTTCATCACTACGGCACGCACGTTCACCGAGACGTTCTATTTGAAGCCGCGGCTGTCGGCCAACGTCGCGAAATCGACAGGCAGCATGGATTGCACCTGAGATTTCGACTCTCGGCGGGCGCTCAGGGTTGGGCGGCGGGTCGTTGAAGCGGCAAGGCCGGCGTGGGCGCTGACCGTGGCGCGGGGCCAATGTCCCCGGACCGGTGCTTGAGCGTTTCCGCATCGGCCTTGGGGATCGAGCCTGTGGTGACGCCGGACGTCGCTGCCGGTGGCATTGCGGTGACATCGGCCGCTCGAGACCGGTCATTGCCGGCACTCTGCCTGTGCGCGTTCAGAACACCGAACCATTTGTCTTCGGGCAGCAGGCGGTGCTGCAGGCCGGCCCACAGGCGGTAGGACGTGATGCCTTCGATAAACGGCTTGGACGGCGGCGCCGCTACGAACGCCAGCACGGCCAGGGCGGCGACAACTGCCGAGTCGCTGAGGTGGCGTCCGTCGTAGAGCTTCAGCGCCGACCCGAACGAGGCCTTGAGGCGGCGATCAAAGACGTCGACGCTGTAGATCTCGTCGAGGATCAGATGGGTCAGATAGCCGAGAAATACGAAGCCGCCGGCGAGCCAGGCGACGCCCTCGTGCAGGCCCAGCATGCGGTGATAGATGACCGCCGTCAGGAACCAGAAGAACAGTCCGGCAATAATCGAGTGCCAGATGCCGCGATGGTAAGAAAAATGGTGGAACATCGTATGGGCGCCGTAGCGCACGAGGCCGAGCGTGCCCAGCCACACGAGCCACATTTCTGCTATCGAGTATCGCGGGGCGACGACGAAAAGGGCGCAGAACGAGAAGAATACAGCCAGGCCCGCGAACAGGGCGCGGCTCGGACGGCTGTCCTTGAGATCGATGTCGGGAAGGATGCTGCCCACGACGCCGGCAAGGGTGACGGCAACCAGGCTTTCGGGCGATATCACATTGGCGGCCAGCGTAAGCGTGGCGGCCGCACCGCTGACGACTGTGCCGACCGCGATGTGCGTGGTGAAATTCGCCATTGGCCCGCTCCCCGTCGATCAATCCATATGCGGCGGAGCCATCGCGCCGGCTCTATGGCGAGGCCGCATTCCTCAAGTGCAGAGCCCAATCCGATTCGGCGGCTGTCAGCCATGCCCGGTGCGGTACAAGGTGTGGATGGCCGCCGGTGAATTGCCGCAGGGACTGGTTGGGTTGACTGGAACCGACCGGCAATCGGTGGCATGTGGCGCAAACGGGTATTTCCGCGGTGGTCTCAGCAGGAGTGCAAGCCACGTTGACGGCAGATCGGATCAAGCCAAATCAGACGCTCCTGGTGGGGCTCGCCAGCATCGGAGTGGCCATCGTGGTGATGGCCCTCAAGTATCTCGCGTATCTTGCAACGGGCAGCGTCGCTCTCTACTCGGACGCGCTGGAAAGCATCGTCAACGTGCTGACGGCGATTGCGGCAGTACTGGCGATCCACATCGGCGCCAGGCCGGCGGACAAGAGCCACCAGTTCGGTCACCACAAGGCCGAATACTTTGCGGCCGTGCTGGAAGGCACGCTGATCATGGTTGCCGCGCTGCTGATCCTGCGGGAGGCGATCGATGCTTTCGGCAACCCGCGTACGATTCGCGAGCCGTTTGTCGGCGTTGCGATAAACCTGGCCGCGACGGTCATCAATGCCGGCTGGGCCTGGGCGCTGATCGTGCGCGGCAGGCGCTGGCGCTCGCCGGCACTGATTGCTGACGGGCTCCACATCCTCAGCGACGTCATGACGTCGGCCGGTGTTCTCGTCGGCCTGCTGCTGGCGGCGTGGACAGGGCTGCGCTGGCTCGATCCCGCGCTGGCAATGGTGGTTGCGGTGCATATTCTGTGGATCGGCTTCAGGCTGCTGCAGGGCTCGGCATCGAGCCTGATGGATGAGGCGGCGCCGCCCGAGGTGATCGAGGACATCCGCCGCTCGATCGCCGCGCACGCCGATGGGGCGCTGCAGGTGCATGATATCCGTACGCGCATCGCCGGACCGGCCACATTCATCGAGTTCCATCTCGTGGTGCCCGGGTCCATGTCCGTGGAGACGGCGCACGAGATCTGCGACCGGATCGAGGACGGTCTCAAGGGAGAGATCGATGGGGCGCAGGTGGTGATCCATGTCGAGCCTGAACACAAGGCCAAGTCGAAGGGTGCGTTGCAGATGTAAGCGCGCGCGTCGTGCGATGGCGCCTGCGGGGTATCTGTGCACATAGACGATAAAAGCGATTTGCGATCGGGGGCGATTGCTCCAATACTGGCCGGATGGCTAAATCACCGCTCATCGCCCGACTGATTGGCGCGGCTTCGGGTCCCGAATGCGTACAGCGCCAGTATGCGGCGTTGCCCGTGCTTGTTTCGCTCGATGCGGCCGTGCCCCGGATTGCGCTCGTCACCAGCCGCGATACCGGTCGCTGGGTGATCCCGAAAGGCTGGCCGCATCAAGGCCGACTGCCGCACGAAGTGGCTGAGATCGAGGCCAGGGAGGAGGCTGGCCTGATCGGTGAGATCGCAAAGCAGGCGGCTGGAACGTTCCGCTACCGCAAGCGGCTGCACGGTCTCACGGGCGTGATCTGCGAGGTGGAAGTCTATCGGCTGAACGTCACGTGCCAGCTCATGGATTGGAAGGAGAAAGCCCAGCGGACCGTGAGTTGGCTCGGGCCGGAAGAGGCGGCCCGGCGCGTGGACGAACCGGAACTTGCCGAGCTGCTGAGACGCATCGAGGCCTGAAGGTCCGCGAAGTCTGTCGCGATCCGAAGCGGTTCCACCACCCGGATGATGACGGATTTGTGGCAATCCGCCATTTGGCCTATTAGGCATCCACGCGCCGCACTGATTCCCACGAGGCATTGATGAATATCCAGACGGACGGGCCGGCATTCGATGCGCCGCGTCTGAAGAAGTCCTCGCTGGACAAGGACCTGCGCAAGATCGGCTATATCGAGGACGCGACGCGTTCTCTCGGCCGTTCGCTGTTTGCGCCGGGCATGGGGCTCATCTTCCTCGCCTTCGCCGGTGTCCTGGCTGGCGTCCAGATCGGGTCCAGCCCCAACTATGCAATCCTGATCGTCGCCGCCGTGGTCGGCGGGTACATGGCGTTGAACATCGGTGCCAACGATGTCGCCAACAACGTGGGTCCTGCGGTCGGCTCGCGGGCGTTGTCGCTGACCGGCGCGCTGGTCATTGCGTCGGTGTTCGAATGCGCGGGGGCCTTGATCGCCGGCGGCGATGTGGTCAGGACGATTTCGAAAGGGATCATCGATCCGGCGCTGGTGCCGACCAGCCGGATGTTCACGCTCGCGATGCTGTCGGCGCTGATGGCCTCGGCTGTCTGGGTGAATGTGGCGACCTATATCGGGGCGCCGGTGTCGACGACACATGCCGTTGTCGGCGGC
This sequence comes from Hyphomicrobiaceae bacterium, assembly GCA_050186055.1. Taxonomy (GTDB): domain Bacteria; phylum Pseudomonadota; class Alphaproteobacteria; order Rhizobiales; family Hyphomicrobiaceae; genus CAMDPA01. The sequence goes on from JBFWYV010000057.1 coordinate 5,191, forward strand.
GTACTCGGCGCCGGCATCGTGGCGGCCGGGTTCGACGTCGTGAACTGGCCCATGATGGTGTCGATCATGGCAAGCTGGCTGATCTCGCCGGTGATCGGCGGTGCGGTTGCTGCTCTGTTCCTTGCCTTCATCAAGGCCAACATCATCTATCAGGAAGACAAGATTGCAGCAGCGAGACGCTGGGTTCCGCTGCTGGTCGCAATCATGGCGGCTTCGTTCTCCGCCTATCTCATCATGAAGGGCATGAGCAATCTGTGGCGGCCATCGCCGTCCGAGACCGGGCTCATCTCGTTTGCCGTCTTCATCGGATCGTGGCTTCTCCTGAAGCCGCTGATCCGGCGGCAATCGGAGGGCATGGAGAACCGCAATCAATCGCTGCGCAAGCTGTTTCACCTGCCGCTGATCTGCTCGGCGGCCCTGCTGTCGTTCGCGCACGGCGCCAACGATGTGGCGAACGCCGTGGGACCGTTGGCGGCGATCCTGCACAGCGCGGAGACAGGAGATGTCGCGGCCAGGGTCAATCTGCCGTTCTGGGTCATGTTCATCGGTGCGGTCGGCATCAGCACGGGACTGTTTCTGTTCGGGCCACGGCTCATCATCATGGTCGGCGAGCAGATCACGAAGATGAACCCGATGCGCGCCTTCTGCGTGGCTTTGTCGGCTGCCGTCACGGTGATCGTGGCCTCGGCATTCGGATTGCCGGTCAGCTCGACCCATATTGCGGTCGGCGCCGTATTCGGCGTTGGTTTCTTCCGTGAGTACTACACGGCCCATAGCCGGCGCAGGCGCGAGTATGTCGGCGCCAAACCGCTGCCGCAGGCTGCCGAGGCAAGCAATGCTGCCGCGGATACGCAAGCGCTCGTCCGCCGCAAGCTGGTACGGCGGTCGCATGTCTCTGCGATCGTTGCGGCGTGGCTCATCACGGTGCCGGCTGCGGCGCTGATGGCGGCGCTGATTTACATGGGGCTGGTGCTGGCGGTCTGAAGGCGGCTTCGTTCAATTGCTTGCCACCGCTAAAGCGTCGGACCTTAAATGCGACCCACGCCTGGGTCGATCTCGAAGGCGCATTCAAGGTCCAAAGACGCTTTAGAGTCATAGCGTTCCAAAGCAACTTTGGACTTGAAATTCACTTCCCGCCCAGAGTGCTTCCGGAAAAGTGGGAACCGGTTTTTCGATAAGAAGCACGACAAGACGAAAAGCTAGGGAGTTCGTTGCTTTAGCTTGGCGCGCCGCTTCTCCGCCGCCTCGCTGCGCGTGATGTAGATCGCCGCGCCGAAAATGATGATGGAGCCGATCCAGGTCCAGATGTCGGTCGGTTCATTGAAGAACCAGAGACCGATCAGCACGGCGAACGGGAGCCGCGAGAAGTCGAAGGTCGCCACCAGCGAGGCGTCGGCGAAGTTGAAGGCGCGCGTCATCGCGACGTGGCCGAGGCAGGCGCATGCGCCCATGCCGGCAAGGTACGGCCAGACGTGGAGCGGCGGCCACGCCCATACCAACAGCGCAGGGAACAGCGAGGCGGGGATCAGCAGGCCGTTGGTGATGAAAACGATCTTGTCGGCATCGTCGGTCGCGGTGAGCTGCTTGATCAGCGGTCCGCCGATGCCGATCGCCATGGCCGAGATGAGCGCCAGGACCTGGCCGATGCCGAAGGATGGCGCCAAGGGCCGCAAGATGATCAAAGCGCCCAGCATGCCGACCGCGAGCGCCAGCCAGCGCAGCGCAGGGACCTTTTCATGCAGGTAGACGATGGCGAAGCCGGTCGCGAACAGCGGCGCCAGGAAACTGGTCGCCTGAAGGTCGGATAACGGAATAATCGCCAGCGCGCTGAACCAGCACATCATCGAAACGAGCATGACCAGCACACGGACACCGTAGAGCGAGATATTGCCGGACTGCAGGATCGAAGGGCCGCGAATGAACAAGAGCGGGGTCAGCCACAGGAAGCAGAACAGGTTACGATAGAACGCGATCAGCAGCGGATCGACGCCTTGCTGTCCGACGTACTTGGCGATGCCGGACAGACCGGACAAGCCGACCACGCCCAGCGTCATCCATAAGAGCGCGGCGATCGGATCGTTGCGCGGGCCGGGAACGCCGCTCAGGCGGAACAGCTCGCGCAGCCGCGACATACCTGGCATCGCTGACGAGGACACTCGCTGGACCTTTTCATCTGAGGCCCGAGCCGGTTCGGCATGGCAGGCTCAACGACCGCGTGAGCGATCAATTGCTGGTCACAACGCAACATGATGCATGGCGCCGGCGACTGGCAAGTCCCTTGAGGCCCCGCGATCATCCGATGGCATCAGCCGCCGAAGATCTGGCGCTGACCCAGGTTGCGGAAGAGCTGTTGGACGATGCTCTGGTCGTTGGTGTTGACGGACGGCGTCGTGCGACTGATGAAATCGAACACCTTGCCGTCCTTCATTCCGTAATGCGCAACGCGTTCGACCATGCCGAGGTGAGAGAAATAGACGGCGACGACCTTGCGATCGATCTCCTGCGGCTTGAAGAATGCCGTCTGCCTGGTCTTGCTCGAGATGTAGTAGAATGCGTTGCCGCGCCCGACCGCTGCAACGGTGGTCGGACTTCCCAGCGCCTGCTTGACCTGCCCCTGGGTCATGCCGGGGGTGACCTGCGCGATATCCTGCTCGTTGAGATGCGTGCCATGCAGGGCGAAGGTCGAGGAACAGGCAGCCAGTCCGATGGTAGCCGTGACCGCCAACGCTGCGAGCGCGAGCCTGATACGAGGGGTGACGGTGACGGCTGGCCTGGCACGGTTGCCGGTCCGCGTGTCAAAGTCCCGCATGGTTCGACATTCCCCCAGAAAATCGCTCGGCTCCGTCCGCCTCAGTCGCATTTCGCCATGAGCCGACCTACCACAAGCCGAGCCAGTCCCGTTCTGGCCCCGCATCGCAGGTCTCCTCCCGTAATCCGGCACCGCGACCTTGCTTGCAGACCCCGAGCCGCATACATGTGGCCAACGGCTGAATCATGAAGCCGCCCAAGCAATCGTGCGCATACCGCCGACTTTCTGCAATTGCAAGGCGGTTCAAAGCGTTGTCACCTGTTCGCTGAACCAACAAGGCCCCGAGGCGATGCCAGTTTGGAGCCGCTTGAAGTCCCGCAACGATGAAGCCCGGACGGCATCAGAGCTTTATGGCCGGCTCGTGGCGCGATCGCGCGCGCCCTGGTTCTACGCCGGTCTCGGCGTGCCGGATACGCCGGAAGGGCGGCTGGAGATGGTGATGCTGCATGTCGTGCTGGCCTTGCGGCGCCTGGCGGCAGAGGGACAGCCGGGCCAACTGCTGGCGCGGGCGCTGACGGAAACCTTCGTTACCGATATGGACGATTGCCTGCGGGAAATGGGCGTGGGCGACATTGCGGTCGCCGGCAAAGTGAAGAAGGCAGCGGCAGCGCTGTATGACCGAAATCGCGACTATGGCGAAGCGCTGGCCATCCCGCCGGGCGATCCGGGCGATGGGGATAAGCTGGCGGGGCTGCTGGCGGAGCATGTGCTTGGCCGGAAAGGGGGCGCAGCAGAGGAGCTGGCGGTTTATGCCCGCGAGGCCGAAACTCATTTGCGGGAGACCAACCGGGCCAGCGTGCTGTGCGGCCAGATGCTGCTGGCGGATCTGGATGGCAACGGCCAAGAGCGGCTGCAATGAGCATAGAGCGCACGTGGGTTCATCTGACGACCGAAGTGCCGGAAAACGGCGTGGACGTCCATCGCGTGGCGAGCGCGGACGAGTGTCGGGAGCTGGCGTCCGAGCTCGACGTGCCGGGCGTGGCGTGCCTGGAAGCTGACTACCGCATCCGGCCGGCGCGCGGCGGCGTGTTCAAGCTCACTGGCGAATTCCAGGCCCGCATCGTACAGGCCTGCGTGGTGACGCTGGAGCCGATCACGAGTGATATTCGAGAGACACTCGGCGTCGAGTTCAGGCCGGCCGATGCCATGCCGGAGCCGGAACGAGGCGAGCAGGAGGCGTTGGCGCTGGAGGAGATCGAGCCGATCACGCATCACCAGATCAGGGTCGGGCGGGTCATTGCCGAAGCGCTGGCTGCCGCCATTGATCCCTATCCGCGCACACCGGGGGCCGTGTTCGAGATCGAGGGCCAGCAGCCGGAGGAGCCGGAGAAGCAGGGCCCTTTTGCCGCATTGGCACGGCTGAAGCCGAAAGCCGATTAGAAGCGGTGGAGAGGGGCCCCGTGCGGAACGCACTAGGGGTGAAACCAGTTGTGCGTTGCGGCAAAAGGCGTATGGTGCGCCGTCCGTCCAGAGCGCGACCTGCCGCTGATAATTCCACGATCTGGAGATCGCGGATGTGGGCCGCTGTACTGGCGACACCGTGTTAAATTTGGCTGACTTTGTGGTTCGGGCGTTCGAGGGATGACTGCGGCCTGCATCATTGCGCTTGATGCCATGGGGGGCGACGTCGGGCCGGAGGTGGTCGTGCCTGGGGCCGCGATATCTGCCGTGCGCCACCCGGGCGTCAAGTTTCTCCTGTTCGGCGATGCTCAGCGTGTGGAGCCTCTGGTGGCGAAGCATCTGGGGCTCTCGGGCCGCGTGCAAATTGTCCACACCGACCAGGTGATCGGCATGCACGACAAGCCGAGCCAGGCGGTTCGCCGCGGCAAGGGCTCAAGCATGTGGATGGCGCTCGATGCGGTCAAGAACGGCGAGGCCAGCGTGGCCGTGTCCGCCGGCAACACCGGTGCTCTGATGGCGCTCGCGCGGCTTCTGCTGAAGCCGATCGCGGATATCGAAAGACCGGCAATTGCGGCGATCTGGCCGACAATCAAGTCCGAATCGATCGTTCTCGATGTCGGCGCGAACATCGGCGCGAGCGCGCGCCAGCTCTGCGATTACTCCCTGATGGGCGCGGCGATGGCGCGTGCCCTGTTTCACATCGAGCGGCCGAGCGTCGGCCTGCTCAACGTCGGCGTCGAGGAGATCAAGGGGGTCGAGGAGGTCAAGCAGGCCAATGCCTGGCTGAAGGAGATCGGCGACCTGCCGATCGATTACCAGGGGTTCGTGGAAGGCGATGAGATCGGGCAGGGCCGCGTCGACGTTGTCGTGGTCGAGGGCTTTGCCGGCAATATCGCGTTGAAGACCGCGGAAGGCACGGCGCGCCAGATGGGGCAGTACCTCAAGGAGGCGATGATGCGCTCCATCTGGTCCCGGCTCGGTGCCCTTCTGGCGCAGGGCGGTTTTCGTGTGCTGAAGAGAAAGATCGATCCGAGACGCTCGAACGGCGGGACTTTTCTCGGTCTCAACGGGCTCGCGATCAAGAGCCATGGCGGCACCGATGCTCTCGGCTTTGCGAGCGCCGTCGATCTCGGGTACGACATGGCTGAGAGCGGGCTTGTGCAGCGTCTGACTGCCGATCTTGAGGCATTTCACGGGAAGCTGAGTGCAAAGACTGCTCAATAGCGGCCCGTCGGGGCGACCGGCAGAGGGCGTTTCTCCGCGTGTTGCGGGACGTGTTCCGGAGCGATCGAGCGAGCTTGCGGATCAAGGTTGTGAGGGAAACAGCGTGGCCGTCATCCGATCAGTCATTCGAGGAGTCGGCGCCTATCTGCCGGAGCGCCGGCTCACGAACGCGGATCTCTCCAAGATCGTCGATACATCCGACGCTTGGATCACGGAACGCACCGGCATCAAGTCCCGCCATATCGCGGCGGACGGGGAGTTTACCTCGGATCTCGGCGTGAGGGCAGCGCGTGTCGCGCTGGAGCGGTCAGGCGTTTCGGCATCCGATATCGATCTCGTCCTGTGCGCCACCGCTACGCCCGATCGCACGTTTCCGGCGACCGCCGTGCGGATTCAATCGCAGCTCGGCATCGCGCAGGGGGCCGCTTTCGATCTGCAGGCGGTCTGCTCGGGCTTCGTCTATGCCCTGGCGACGGCGGACAACTTTCTGAAAGCCGGTCAGTTCAAGCGGGCCTTGGTGATCGGGGCGGAGACCTTCTCCCGCATCCTCGACTGGAGCGACCGGACGACCTGCGTTCTGTTCGGTGATGGCGCCGGGGCATTGGTGCTGGAAGCGGATGCGCAGGCAGGGACCCGGGATGATCGCGGCATCCTGGCATCCCGGATCCGCTCGGACGGGCGCTATGAGGACCTGCTGTATGTCGACGGCGGCCCCGGCTCCACGCGATCCGTCGGCTATCTGCGGATGAACGGGCGGGAGGTTTTTCGCCATGCCGTCAACAAAATCTCGGGGGTGATCGAGGAGACGCTGCAGGAGGCCGGCTATGAGGCCGACGAGGTCGATCTCTATGTGCCGCATCAAGCCAACAAGCGGATTCTGAACGGCGTTGCGAAGAAGCTGAACGTTTCGCCCGAAAAGATCATCATGACACTGGCCCAGCACGGCAACACCTCGGCGGCCTCGATTCCGCTGGCGCTCAACGTAGCCTTCGAGCAGGGAAAGATCAGTCCAGGCAGCCTCATCCTCATGGAGGCCATGGGCGGCGGCTTCACCTGGGGGGCCGTGCTGGCCCGCTGGTAGCTCGATGGCGAGCCAGGTTTGCGGGCCTGAGCGGGTTGCTGAGAGGGGTTGCGCGCAAACAAAAACGCAGGCCGCGTGACGCCCTGCGTTGTTTCAACGGCAGAAAATGCAGCGCAGTCGGCTACCCGGCCGTAAACCGGCTGTAGGTCACGGTGACCTTGGTGCCGACGCCGACCCGGTTATAAAGGTCGATGACATCCTGATTGTACATCCGGATGCAGCCCTTGGAGACAGGCTGTCCGATGGTCCATGGCGCGTCCGTGCCGTGAATGCGGTAGGCGCTGGAGCCTAGATACAGCGCGCGGACGCCGAGCGGGTTCATCGGATGGCCGCCGGGTACGAAGCGCGGCAGCCTCGGATTTTCGCGCAGCATGGTTGGCGTCGGCGTCCATGGCGGGTTGACGCGCTTCATCGATACGCGCATCTGGCCTTGCCAGCGGCTTTGATTGCGCGGGGTTGCGATCGGATAGGAAATCGCCTCGCCGCGGCTGCGGACGTAGTAAAGGCGCTTGTCGCCGAAGCTGACGATGATCTGGCCGGGCTGATATTTGGTGGAGAAGCGGACCGTAGTGGCGCCGCTGCCGCCGAATATGGCCGGTCCTGCCCAGTCCCAGAGCGTTTGAGCCTGAGCGGCCGAAGTTGTGGCAACAAACGCAGCGGCAATGCCGAGTGCTGCAAGAGCGCGCTGCGTATTGCGTAGGAAAATCATCTCGGGCTCCTTTTGCCGTTGCATCCCGCTGGATGGCCGCTGGATGGCGCCTGTCTCTCTGGTGTCCCCCTGGTGTTCCTCTGGCGCTTGCTTGATGCCGGAATCCTGAGCGAATTTTGGTGAATAGAGTCTTAAGTGTACAGGACACGTCGGGGCCTGGAGAGAGCATTGCGGACACACCTCGTTGTTTTTTGTGCGAGGTGTTGCATCCGGTGATGGCGGGATCACCCGGGCGCGGTCCGTAGTCGGGGGCGGCAGCAATTCGGAAGTGATTTTTGTTCTCTTTTTGATCTTGACTCTAGGCTTGTGCTTTTTTAGAACAAAAAAGGAACATCATGAGGGACGCGCTGTGCCAATCCCGATCGCAGAGCTTAAAGAGAGGATACGACGCATCGAGCGTGGCAATAGCGGCAGATCTCTCGATCGGCCGGGGTGTTGCCGGCCTGTCCACGAGTCGTGGAGCCTGGGAAACACACTCGCAGATGTGGCGGAAGTCGGGAATGCCGACCGGTTGCTCGGCGGTGAAGGACTGGAGATCGGTGCGGTGCACGAGATCAAGCCGATGCCGGGCGGATCCGGCTGGACAGCGGGATGGACGGCTGCGCGTGCGTTTGCTCTGGCGCTCGCGGGGCGTCGGCTGCTGGCTGATGATGCCGATCCGATCCGGCGTGACCGCATGCTTCTGTGGTGCGTCGGCGCCGGGATGGGCGGCGAGTTCGGTCTGCCTTACGGGGCTGGTCTCACGGCGCTGGGGATCGATCCAGGCCGGCTGATCGTGGCGGAGCCGGCCAGTGCCCAGGATGCGCTGTGGGTGCTGGAGGAGGCCTTAGGCTCCGGCGCCTTGGCATTGGTGGCGGGCGAGGTCGATGAGATCGGCTTGACGCCAGCCCGCCGTCTGGCGCTGGCTGCAGCCCGCACGCATACGCCGTGTCTCGTGGTGACGCATCCGCGTGCCGAGGCGACGGCTGCAACCGCCACCCGATGGCGGGTCGGTCCGGCTCTCTCCCCGCCTCATCCGTTCGATGCCTGCGCTCCCGGCGCGGTGCGCTTTGCCGTTGCGCTGGAGCGCTGCCGCAGCCGTCCATTGCCGGGCAGCGTTTTCTCCATCCTGGAGTGGTGTGATGCCGCGTATCATTTCCGTGTGGCTTGCGATGTGGCCGATCGAGCGGATGCGTCGGGACAGTCCGGCAGCCGTGCCGGGTCCGCGAGCGGGCCGCCCAGAGCCGCCGTTCGCGCTGGTTGAGAGCGGCGCCGGCGGTTTGCGGCTGAGTGCCGTCAATGCCCGTGCGCAGTCGGACGGCCTCCGCTGCGGGATGGGGCTTGCCGATGCTCGCGCGGCAGTGCCGGGGCTGATGACCTGCCGGGCGGAGCCGGAACGTGACCGGATCGCGCTCAAGGCGCTGGCGTTGTGGTGCGGCCGCTATGGTCCACGCCGTAAGATCGAGGGGCTCGATATGCCGTCCTCCGGCATGCGCGGGGAAAGCCATCGGAGCAGCGGGGATGGTTGCGAGCCGGATGGTCTGTGGATCGATATCACCGGAGTTTCGCATCTGTTCGGAGGCGAGGACAGGCTCCTCGCCGATATTGCGCGACGGCTGGCAGGCTTCGGCCTCACTGTGCGGATGGGGCTTGCCGATACGGCTGGCGCGGCCTTCGCGCTTGCGCGTTTTGGCGTCCTGGATCGCCGGCAGCCGTGGGCGGCTGCGGGGACGGGCGAGGCGGCGACGAAACAGGCACTCCGTCTGCTGCCGGTCGAGGCTTTGCGGCTCGCTCCGGAGGAGACCGTGCTGCTGAGGCGGCTCGGTCTTGGCCGTATCGGCCGGCTCTACGATCTGCCACGGGAGGCGCTGGCGCTCCGTTTTCGCGGCGAGGTCCGCGCTACAGCCAATAGAAGGCGCCGGCAGCAGATGCGGGAACAACGGTTGGCCGGCGCCGTCGTCACCCGGCTCGATCAGGTGCTGGGGCGGACAGCCGAGCCGCTGCCGGCGCTCGATGAGCCGCCTGTCCATCTCGTGCGCCGGGCTTTCGCCGAACCGCTTGTCTCGGCAGAGGGTGTAGAGGCAGCGGCGAAGGAGCTGGCGGAGGAGATCTGCCGTCTGCTCGATGCACGCGGTGCGGGCGGCAGCCGTTTCACGCTCGCTCTCTACCGCAGCGACGGCACTGCCGCGCAGGTGCGTATCGGCACCAGCCGGCCGGTCCGCGAGCCCGGTCATCTGATGCGGCTTTTCGCCGAGCGGCTGGCGCGCATCGATGCCGGATTCGGCATCGATGCGATGACGCTTGCGGCTCATCACGCCGAACCGGCGCCGGCGTGCCAGACCTCGTTGCCGGCGGCGGGCATCGGGAGCGGGGCGAACGATCCTGCGGCATTGGCGGACCTGCTCGTCGACCGGCTGTCGAACCGGATTGGCAGCGCCCGCGTTCAGCGTCTTCAATCGGTCGACAGTCACATTCCGGAGCGGGCCTGGCGACGGGTGCCGGCAATTCTCAACCGCGTCTCACGGCCTTCCTGCGGGGGACAGGCTGTCGAGCAGGCAGGTGCCGGAAAGACACGTCCGCAATTCGTGCTGCCGGTGCCGGAGCGCATTGCCGTCATGGCCGAGGTTCCTGAAGGTGCGCCAGTGCGGTTCACATGGCGGCGGTGCGCGCGCTGGGTGATACGCTGGCAGGGGCCGGAACGCATCGAGCCCGAATGGTGGCGCATGATCGGACGCGCGGCGACTTCGCGCGCAATGCATTTTGTCCGCCCGCGCGATTACTACATGATCGAGGATGCCGATGGCGGACGCTACTGGGTGTTCCGCGACGGCCTCTACGACCGTGAGACAGATGACGGTCCGCCAGTCTGGTATATGCATGGGCTATTCGGATGAGACCGATGAACATGCCACCTCGAACTGTCAGCTTGAACTGCGCGGATCCCGGCAACGAAAGGCTGGTCCATGGCAAAGGTAACGTTCACCCGCAATATTCAGCGTCATGTCGAGTGTCCCCAAACACAAGCGGACGGCGCAACGGTGCGCGAGGTGCTCGACGCCGTTTTCTCCGCGAACCCCCAGGCGCGCAACTACGTGCTCGACGATCAGGGCGGCCTGCGCAAGCACATGTCGGTGTTCATCGACGGGACGATGATCCGCGACCGCGCCGGGCTGTCCGATCCCGTCTCTCCGAATGGCAGTGTGTATGTCATGCAGGCGCTGTCGGGCGGCTGACCGGCGATCGATGTCGGATTGCCGGGGGGAGCCGCGTCCTTGTCGGTGGGATGTCCGTCCCTCATGCTTCTCATTGTGATGACCAGGAGACCGCCATGAGCGCACGCCTTCTTGCAGCGACCCGCAAAGGCCTGTTCACCATCGAGCGCGCCAGCGCCGGCACATGGGCGATTGCCGATGTTGCCTTTCTCGCCGACAACCTCTCCCTCGCGCAGCAGGATCCACGCGACGGCAGTCTCTACGCCGCCCTCGACCATGGCCATTTCGGCGTCAAGATGCATCGGTCCGACGGATCTGGCCAGCCGTGGCAGGAGATCGCTTCGCCAGTCTACCCGGAGAAGCCGGCGGATCTGGAAGAGACCGACATGTGGGGGCGGCCGATCCCGTGGAGCACGAACCGCATCTGGGCGCTTGCGGCCGGCGGTGCCGACGAGCCCGGCGTCATCTGGTGCGGGACGCTGCCGGGCGGCCTGTTCCGCTCCTGCGACCGTGGCGATAGCTGGCAGATGGTCCACAGCCTGTGGAATCATCCCAAGCGCAAGCAATGGATGGGCGGCGGCGCGGACCTGCCGGGCATTCATTCGATCTGTGTCGATCCGCGCAATTCCAAGCAGGTTTCGATTGCGGTCTCGACCGGCGGCATCTGGTTCACCGAGGATGCCGGCGTGACCTGGTCGCAGCGCGGCGAAGGCATGCGTGCCGAGTATGTGCCGCCGGAGCTGACGCACGATCCGATCGCGCAGGATGTGCACTGTCTGGTGCAATGCCGTGCCGCGCCCGAGCGCATGTGGGTGCAGCATCACAACGGCATTTTCGTCTCCTCGGACGAGGGACGCACGTTCATGGAGATCACCGACGTCGAGCCGTCGGTGTTCGGCTTCCCTGTCGTGGTGCACCCTTCCAAGCCGGATACGGCCTGGTTTGTGCCCGCGATCAAGGACGAGAAACGCATTCCGACGGCAGGCAAGGTCGTGGTCACGCGGACCCGTGATGCCGGCAAGTCATTCGAGGTTCTGGGCAACGGCCTGCCGCAAAAGCATGCCTACGATCTGGTGTGGCGGCATGCCCTCGATATCGATCCGGAAGGTGAGACGCTTGCCTTCGGCTCCACCACCGGCTCGCTGTGGGTGTCGGAAAACCAGGGCGACGAATGGAGCTGCGTGTCGGAGCATCTGCCGCCCGTGCACTCGGTCCGCTTCATCGCCTGAATACGCTCAACTCTGTCCTTTTCGGCGCTGCGTGAGGCGTTACGATATGAACGATACTGAGAACAAAACAAAAACAGAAAGGTGCGGCGAGCCGCAGCCGGCCTATGCCGAGCTGCAGGTCACCACCAATTTCACCTTTCTCGTCGGCGGCTCGCATCCGCATGAGCTGGTTGCCCAAGCCAAAGCTCTGGGACTTTCCGCGCTTGCGGTCACCGATCGCAACACGCTGGCGGGGGTGGTGCGTGCGCACGTCGCGGCGAAGGCGGCTGGGCTCAAGCTGATCATGGGCGCGCGCCTCGATCTGGAGGATGCGCCAAGCCTGCTGTGTCTGCCGACCGACCGGGCTGCCTATGGACGTCTGTCCCGCCTGCTTTCGCTCGGTCAGCTTCGCGCCGGGAAGGCCGAATGCATCCTGCGGCTGGCCGACGTCGCCGTTCACGCCGAGGGGCAGATCTTCATCGTCCTGCCGCCGGAGGATTGGGACTGGCGCGAGGTGATGCGCCCGTCTGCGGACAATTTCGAATCCAACCTGCGCCGGATCGTGACTGCACTGCCGGATGCCCGGCTCCATCTCGCGGCTTCGCACGCGTATCGCGGTGATGATGGTGCGCGTATCGCAGCGCTCGATGCGCTTGCCGCACGCTGCGGCACCCCGCTCGTGGCGACCGGCGACGTCCTTTATCACACCGTTCATCGCCGCCCGCTTGCCGACGTGCTGGCGGCGATCCGAGAGGGCACAACGGTGGCTTGCGCAGGGACACGCCTTCCTGCCAATGCCGAGCGGCATCTGAAAAGTCCCGCGCAGGTCCAGCGTCTTTTCCGCGGTCACGCAGAGGCTGTCGCCCGCACGATGGAGATCGCCGCTGCCTGCCAATTCTCGCTCGACGAGCTCGTCTATGAGTATCCCGACGAACCGGTGCCGGCGGGCAAGACCGCGCAGTCGCATCTGGAGGATCTGACCTGGACCGGCGCACACAAGAAGTTCCCCGATGGGATTCCCGGCAAGGTCGTGAAAACGCTGAAGAAAGAGCTGGCGCTGATCGCGGAGCTCAAGTACGCGCATTACTTCCTTACCGTGTATGACATCGTCGCCTTTGCGGAGGATCAGGGGATCCTGGTCCAAGGCCGCGGGTCGGCCGCCAATTCCGCCATCTGCTATTGTCTCGGCATCACGGCAGTGAACCCGACCGAGGTCGATCTTCTGTTCGAGCGGTTCGTGTCGCCGGAGCGCAAGGAGCCGCCCGACATCGATGTCGATTTCGAGCATGAGCGTCGCGAGGAGGTGATCCAGCATATCTACACCCGCTATGGCCGTGACCGCGCGGGCCTTGCCGCGACCGTCATCTCCTATCGCGCCCGCTCGGCCGTGCGCGAGGTCGGCAAGGCGATGGGGCTCAGCGAGGACACGGTGGCGGCGCTGGCCGGCATGGTGTGGGGGACGCGCTCGGGCGGCTTGCCGGAGAAGCATATCCGAGAGGCCGGTCTCGATCCCGCAGATCCGCTGCTTGTGCGTGTCATCGAGCTGGCCGGCGAGCTGTGCGGCTTTCCGCGCCATCTCTCCCAGCATGTCGGCGGGTTCGTGCTGACCCGCTCGGCGCTGACCGAGGTCGTTCCGGTGGGCAATGCGGCGATGGATGACCGCACCTTCATCGAGTGGGACAAGGACGATATCGCAGCACTTGGGCTGCTGAAGGTCGATGTGCTGGCGCTCGGCATGCTCACCTGCATCCGCAAGGCCTTCGACCTGATCGAGAAGCATCATGCCCGGCCGTTGTCACTGGCTGCCATCCCGCGAAAGGACGAAGCCGTCTACGACATGCTGTGCAAGGCCGATTCCATCGGCGTGTTCCAGGTGGAAAGCCGCGCGCAGATGAACATGCTGCCGCGACTGAAGCCGCGCGATTTCTACGATCTGGTCATCGAGGTGGCGATCGTGCGGCCGGGGCCGATCCAGGGCGACATGGTGCACCCTTACCTGCGGCGCCGCGACGGCATCGAACCGGAGCACTATCCCTCGCCGGCGCCGGAGCATGGCAAAGCAGACGAGCTCAAGGCGATCCTCGGCAGGACCAAAGGCGTGCCGCTGTTCCAGGAGCAGGCGATGCGGATCGCGATGACTGCGGCGCGCTTCACGGATGCGGAGGTCAACGAGCTGAGGAAGGCGATGGCTACCTTCCGCCGTCGCGGCACGATCGGGCTGTTGGAGGAGAAGATGGTCTCGGCGATGGTCGCGCGCGGCTACGAGGAGGCGTTTGCACAGCGGTGCTTCAACCAGATCAAGGGCTTTGGCGAATACGGTTTCCCGGAAAGCCATGCGGCGAGCTTTGCGCACCTCGTCTACGTTTCGGCGTGGATCAAATGCCATTATCCGGCAGCATTCGCGGCGGCGCTCCTGAATTCGCAGCCGATGGGGTTTTATGCGCCGGCCCAGATCGTGCGCGATGCGAGGGAGCACGGCGTGGACGTGAGAAGCGCCGACGTCAATCATTCGTACTGGGACTGCACGCTGGAGGCCCGCGAAACCGGGCCGGCGCTGAGGCTGGGGTTGCGACAGGTCGATGGTTTCAAGAAGGATGACGCGCTGCGCCTCGCCGCCGCATGCCGCGAGCGGCCCTTCAAAGCCGTGCATGATCTCTGGCTCCGGACCCGGCTCGGGCCGCCAACGCTGGGACGGCTGGCGGCGGCGGATGCGTTCCGCTCGATGGGTCTCGACCGGCGGCAGGCGCTGTGGGAGGTGAAGGCGCTGGCGGCAGCCGATCCATTGCCGCTGTTCGGCTGGGCGCACTCACGCGATGTCGGTGAGGAACCGCATGTGGCGTTGCCAGAGATGGCGCTGTCGGAGCATGTGATCAACGACTATCAGACGCTGCGGCTGTCGCTCAAAGCCCATCCGATGAGCTTCCTGCGCGCTGACTTCCAGCGTGAGCGTGTGGTGAGCTGTGCCGATCTGCGCCACCTGAACGACGGGGCCAGGGTGGCGGTGGCGGGCGTGGTGCTGGTTCGCCAGCGGCCGGGCAGCGCCAAGGGCGTCGTGTTCATGACCATCGAGGACGAGACCGGGATCGCCAATGCGGTGATCTGGTCGAAGACGCTGGAGCGGTTCCGCAAGGTGGTGATGACGGCGCGGCTGATCCTGATCCGCGGCCGGATCCAAAAGCATCAGGATATCATTCACGTGGT
>JBFWYV010000058.1:0-19725 GCA_050186055.1 Hyphomicrobiaceae bacterium
TCGGCACCGACGGCCGCCTCGGCGGCCAGGCCGTGGTGCCCGGAGTCGCGGGCACTTGGAAGGACCTGACGGTCAACGTCAACCAACTGGCCGCCAACCTCACGACTCAGGTCCGCAACATTGCGGAAGTGACGACCGCAGTCGCGCGCGGCGATCTCTCACGCAAAATAACCGTAGACGTGAAGGGAGAGATCCTTGAGCTCAAGAATACGATCAACACGATGGTGGATCAGCTCAATGCGTTTGCCTCCGAGGTGACGCGCGTTGCGCACGAGGTGGGAACTGAAGGCAGGCTCGGCGGCCAGGCTGCAGTGCCAGGCGTGGCCGGAACGTGGAAGGACCTGACCGACACCGTCAACGTCATGGCGGCAAACCTGACGGAACAGGTGCGCGGCATCGTCAAGGTCGTGACTGCGGTGGCCGAAGGCGATCTGAAGCAGAACCTGACCGTGAAATCGAAAGGCGAAGTGGCGGCGCTCGCCGATACCATCAACGCCATGACCGGAACGCTGGCGACCTTTGCGGACCAGGTGACGAGCGTCGCTCGCGAAGTCGGCGTTGAAGGCCGGCTCGGCGGGCAGGCAAATGTCCCCGGCGCGGCCGGAACGTGGAAAGACCTCACCGGAAACGTCAATCTGCTGGCGGCCAATCTGACCACGCAGGTGCGCGCGATCGCGGAAGTGGCGACCGCGGTCACGAAAGGAGACCTGACCAGGTCGATCCAGGTCGAAGCGCGCGGCGAGGTGGCGGAGCTGAAGGACTACATCAACTCAATGATCGTCAATCTGCGACAGACGACGGAGCAGAATACGGACCAGGACTGGCTAAAAAGCAATCTGGCCAAGTTCACCAGCATGCTTCAGGGGCAAAGCGACCTCAAGACTGTCGGCAAGATGCTGCTCGGCGAGCTTGGAGCGTTGTTGGAAGTTCAGCGTGGTGCGCTCTACCGCGTCCTCGACGACTCGCTCACGCCGCTTGCCTTCTACGCCACCGACGTTTCCGACGAGGACAGCGGACTGAAGCCGGTCAAGATGGGGCAGACGCTCGTCGGCCAATGCGCTGTGGAACGGCGGCGCATCCTGGTTACCAATATTTCCACCGGCGTCACGCCAATCGGCACGGCACTGTTTCAGACCCTTCCGCGCTGTGTCGCGGTCTATCCCGTGCTGTTTGAAGGGAAACCCAAGGCCGTGATCGAGCTTGCGAGCATCGGCAAGTTCACCGACCTCCAACTCGCTTTCCTGGAGCAGCTCACAGCCAGCATCGGCATCCTGTTCAACTCCATCGAAGCGACGATGCAGACCGAGGCGCTGCTCAAGCAGTCTCAGAAGCTCGCGACCGAATTGCAGATGCAGCAAACAGAGCTGCAGCAGACCAACGAGCAGCTTGAGCAGAAGGCGCAGCAGCTTGCGGAACGCAATGTCGAAGTCGAACGCAAGAACCAGGAAATCGAGCAGGCGCGCAGAGAGCTGGAGGACAAGGCCTCGGAACTCGCACTGACCTCGAAATATAAATCCGACTTCCTGGCCAACATGAGCCACGAACTGCGTACGCCGCTCAACAGCATTCTGATCCTCGGCCAGCAGCTTGGCGATAATCCGGATGGCAATCTCACGGATAAGCAGGTGGAGTTTGCCCGAACCATTCATGGTGCGGGTACAGACCTATTGAATCTGATCAGCGATATTCTCGACCTGTCGAAGATCGAATCCGGCACGGTATCAGTTGACATCGAGGAGATAACGTTCAGCAATCTCGTCGATATGGTGGCTCGTCCGTTCCGGCACGAGGCGGAGACGCGGCGGCTGGCATTCGAGGTGAAAGTCGACCCCGGCCTCGGTCGAACGATAACTACGGATTCAAAACGCCTTCAGCAGGTGCTCAAGAACCTGCTGTCGAATGCCTTCAAGTTCACAGGGCAGGGCGGGGTGCAGCTTTCGATCTCCGCGGCTTCGAACGGACTGGGCCCGGCGTCTCCTTTGCCGGATAGTTGCGCGCCGGTCGTCGCTTTCGAAGTGACCGATACAGGCATCGGTATTCCGATCGAGAAGCAGAAGATCATCTTCGAGGCGTTCCAGCAGGCTGATGCAAGCACCAGCAGAAAATATGGCGGAACAGGTTTAGGCTTGGCGATAAGCCGCGAGCTGGCGAGCCTGTTGGGCGGAGAGATCCATCTCAGGAGCAGACCCGATCACGGCAGCACGTTCACGCTGTACCTGCCTTTGAAATATCACGACCCGGTGAGCGTCATTCGCCCCGTCAAAACGGAAGTCGGGCTGGCAGGGCCGGCGACATTGAGCCTGCTCGGAGAACAACGACAGCACGTCGTCGAGCAGGTGGAGGACGATCGTGCACAGATCGAGGCGGGAGATCTCTCTCTACTGATTGTCGAGGACGACGCTCACTACGCCCGCGTGCTGGTCGAGCTTGCTCGCGAGAGTGGCTTCAAGGCAATCGTCGCATCGCGGGGCGCCGACGCCATCGAACTGGCTCAACGTTTCCGGCCGACGGCAATCACGCTCGATGTATTCCTGCCGGACATGCTGGGCTGGACGGTATTGAGCCAACTCAAGAAAGACCCTGACGTGCGCCATATTCCGGTGCAGATCGTTACGTTCGACGAGAACCGGCAGCACGGTCTGGCGCGGGGGGCGTTCTCGTATCTCGCCAAACCTGCCTCACCTGACGAGATGGCGGCAGCAATGGCTCGCCTCAGGGATTTCTCACACCAGCGCCCCAGACGACTGATGATTGTGGAAGATGACCCCGCCGAACAGATCCGCATACGGACATTGCTGGCTCACGACGACATAGTCATCGATTCCGTGCCGGACAGCGCATGCATGCTGGAACGGCTCCGTCGCGAATCGTCGGACTGCATTGTACTCGGCGTCAGTAGCGCCGGTTTTCACGTTGGCTCGGTGCTGGAGACACTTTGCAGCGATCCGGAGTTCGCGAGGATACCCGTCGTCGTCTTTATCGCGCGCGAGCTTTCAGCGGAAGAGGATGCGCAATTGCGCGCGGCAGCCAAGTGTCTCACTGTGAAAGTCGTCGAATCCCAGGAGCGCATGTTCGATGAAACCGCCTTGTTCCTGCACCGCGTGATAGCGGAGCTGCCGAACGACAAGCGGAGTTTGATCGAGCATCTCCACAACTCCGACGAGGATCTCGCCGGCCGCACGGTCCTGGTGGTGGACGATGATGCGCGCAATATATTTGCGCTCTCCAGTGTCCTCGAACGGCGCGGCATGCGCGTGCTGACCGCCACCAACGGCAGGGAGGCCATCAAGCTCGCTGAGGCGGCTCCGGATATTTCGATTGTGCTGATGGATATCATGATGCCGGAAATGGACGGCTATCGGACGATAGAGCTTGTCCGCGGAATGCCGCAACTCCACCGTGTGCCGATCATTGCCCTGACCGCCAAGGCCATGAAAGGCGATCGTGAAAAATGTCTTGAAGCTGGAGCATCCGACTATCTGGCAAAGCCGGTGAATACCGAGCAACTTCTATCCGCGCTGCGCATGTGGCTGCACCGTTGAGCGGGCTTGGTTGTCAAATGGACGGGCAGGATAAAGTCAACATCCTCGTAGTCGACGACCAGCCGGCGAAGCTGGTCAGCTACGAGGTCATTTTGACCGAGCTTGGAGAGAACCTGATCAAGGCGGGATCGGGACGGGAGGCACTCGAGCTGCTGCTCAAGAACGAAGTCGCCGTGATCCTCGTGGACGTGTGCATGCCCCAGCTCGATGGTTTCCAACTCGCCACTTTAATTCGGGATCATCCGCGTTTCAGCAATACTGCCATCGTGTTCATCTCCGCCGTGCAGATGGATGATTTCGATCGCTTGCGCGGATACGAGATGGGGGCGGTCGATTATGTGCCGGTACCGATCGTTCCCGAATTGCTGCGTGCAAAGGTCAAGGTTTTCATCGAACTCTATAGAAAAACTCGGCAACTCGAACAGCTCAATCTCGAACTCGAGCGCAGGGTGGCGGAGCGTACGATGGAATTGGAAGCAGCGAACGCCAGGCTTCAGTTGGCCATCGACGTTGCGCAGCTCGGGACCTGGGATTGGGACCTGCGGTCGGGCGAGAGCCGGTGGTCAGACCGGTTTCACGAAATATTCGGCTATCGCCCGGATGAAGTGCAACCGGGCGTTCAGGCATGGTCTGCCCGCTTACACAGTGACGATGCATCCGGCGTCACCGAGCAGCTTCTTTCGGCTCTCGATAGCGGCGGGCCGTTTCATCACGTCTACCGATGCGTCCGCCCCAACGGCACTGTCTCGTGGTGCGAAGCGCGAGGGCAGCAGGAGGTTGATGCAGCCGGGCTGCCGCGGCGCATGATGGGAATCGTCATGGATATCACCGATCACAAGCTGGCCGAGGAGCGGCAGCGTTTGATGGTGCAGGAGCTGCATCACAGGGTCAAAAATACGCTTGCCAGCGTTCAGGCCATCGCCGGCCTGACGGCACGGATGGCGCCGAGCGTAGAGGTATTCGTCAAGTCATTCAGCAAGCGGATTCAATCGCTCAGCCGCACGCACACGATGCTGGTGTCGAACAACTGGCAGCGCATCCGCATTCATGAGCTGCTCAACGCGGAACTCGGCAGTTTCGCCGGGCAATCGGACCGACGCGTTTCATTCTCCGGCCCGGATGTGAAACTGCACTCGGATATGGCTGTGTCGCTTGGTCTTGTGCTGCATGAGCTGGCGACCAACGCAGCAAAATATGGAGCCTTGTCGGTTCCCGACGGGCGGATAGAAGTCTGCTGGAAGTTCGTCGGAGACATGGGCGATGCGAATACGCTTGAATTTACCTGGACCGAGTGTAATGGCCCTCTGGTCAGAACCCCGCAACGCCGTGGCTTCGGCTCGACTTTGCTGGAGAAAATCTTCGCCGGCCAGACCGGCTCGGTTGTGGAGATCAAATATCCTCCGACAGGACTGGAATTTCGCGCAGCCGTGCCGATCCCTTAGCTCTTCGACCGGTTGACCGGCAGTCCCCGACGCATTAATGGCGCCTGAAATGGCCTTGCATAACGGACGCACGCGTCACGCCATCAATTAAATACCCAGCCCACAGTCGGTCGCCTGCAATGTCGGAAGAAGCGCTGTCCGTAGAGGTACGAGATTTCCTGGCGAAGTACGTCGATTCCATTGCCCAGTTGGAAGCGTTGCTGTTGCTGAGGGAAAATCCGCAGAAGGCTTGGGACGTTCAGTCCATGGCGAAGCGGCTTTACATCAGTGACCAGGAAGCATTGGAAGTTCTGTCGCATCTCGACCGACAGGGATTCGTCGTCCGTGAAGAGAGCGCGTATCGGTTTCACCCGATTTCGGATGCACTGGCCGACGTCACCGCTGAGACGGCCGATCACTACCGCCGACATCTCATTCAGATAACCAACATCGTTCACGCGAAACCTCGCCGCATTCGACAGTTCGCGGACGCATTCAAGCTGAAGAAGGAGTGAGCGTTGGCTGGGATCGTCTATTTCCTTTGTGCCCTTGGCGCCGCCGGATGTGCGATCCTGCTGCTGCATTCGTACAAACGCAGCCGCTATCGACTGCTCCTATGGAGCGGCCTCTGCTTCACCGGCCTCACCCTCAACAATCTGTTGCTCGTTCTCGACAAGCTCGTCGTGCAGGACTTCGACATGTCGATGTGGCGCTCCGGCGTAACCTTGGTCTCGATGTGCATTCTCCTTTTCGGCCTCGTCTGGGACACGGAGTAGCGCGATGAATTCCGTCATTCTCGGCGCTGTCGCGATGGCATCCTCGATCGCTGCGCTTTTTTTCTTGCGCTTCTGGCGTCAGACAAGAGACCCGCTGTTCCTGTTCTTCTGCGTGGCGTTTGCGGTGGAGGCAGTCACCCGTGTCATGCTGGCCTCCACGGAGATCACGGCGGAGGATGAGCCACTGTTTTACTTGGGCCGCCTCGCCAGCTTTGCGCTTATCATCTTTGCCATTATTCAGAAAAACCGCCCCGATCCGCGCGCGTGATAATTCCGGCGCGGCGTGGCGAAATCCGGCAGCGGGATCAGTTGCAGTGCTGCCGGCTTCGTCCGCATCATGCAGACTGGGGTGGTACCGCCGTTCACGGTATGCGGAGTGACAACGGGTTGCGTGGTCAGGCTCGATATAATGCTAACCCCTTGTGAGCTTAGCGAGAGATAGCTGGTGCCCAGGGGCGGAATCGAACCACCGACACTGCGATTTTCAGTCGCATGCTCTACCAACTGAGCTACCTGGGCTCTCCGCACGAAACGCCGCAATTCGAAGGTCGCCCAGAGACGTCAGGCGCGGCTTTCGGAGCGGCGGCGGAAGGTTCGGGCCTTATAGTGCGACGGTCGGCCCATGTCCAGCGCATCATGTCCAGCGCATCATTGTGGCCGCTCCGACGCCGCTGGCACTTGCGAGTGCGGGCCAGATTCGATAGTTGGTTAGAAGGCTAAGTTGTCGCGCCGGCGCCGCAGCGGGTGGCGGCCAGCACCGGAGATGTCTCCCGTAATGCCAGAGACCGAAGGAGCGCCGAAAACTCCGCTCGTCGTGGCGCGTGCCGAGCTGGCGGCCGAGGACATCATGCTGTTCGAGCTGGCGCGCGCGGATGGCGGCGAGCTGCCCGAATTCACGCCGGGGGCGCATGTCGAGGTCGAGGTCCCGGGCGGTCTCCTGCGCAAATACTCGCTGGCGAACGATCCGGCAGAGCGAGATTCGTATCAGATCGCGGTCAAGCGCGAACGCGGCGGACGCGGCGGCTCGCAGGCGATGCTGGAGCGGGTCAAGGCCGGCGACAGCCTGCTCGTCTCGGCACCGCGCAACGATTTCGAGCTGAAGCCCAGCCCAGCCGGCTACACCTTGATCGCCGGCGGCATCGGCATCACGCCGATCCTGTCGATGGCGCGCTGTCTGAAGTCCTCGGGTGCGGGAAAGTTCAAGCTCTACTATCTGACACGCGCCAGGGAGGCAACGGCGTTCCATGACGAGCTGTCGGCGCCGGCTTACCGCGGCATCGTCAGGATCCATCATGACGGAGGCGATCCCGACAACGGGCTCGACCTGTGGCCGGTGCTGGAGAAGCCGCGGGGACACGTCTACTGCTGCGGACCGCGCGGCCTGATGCAGGCCGTGCGCGACATGACGGGGCATTGGTCGTCGGGCGCGGTTCACTTCGAGGCGTTCACCGACGGCGGCGGCGCCAAACCCGACGACAAGCCGTTCCAGGTGAGGGTCGGTGCGGGAGGCCGTGTCATCGACGTGCCGGCCGGCAGCACCATCCTGGAATCGCTGCGACAGGCGGGGTTCAGCGTGCCTTCGTCGTGCGAGAGCGGGACCTGCGGCTCCTGCAAGACACGTCTTCTGTCGGGCGACGTCGAGCATCGGGACTTCGTCCTGACCGAGGACGAAAAGGCGCGCTACGTCATGGTTTGCGTGTCGCGTGCGGCGTCGGGCGATCTTGAGATCGAGCTTTGAGGAGAATCGGGCCTTGCCACCGCGCAGATTGAGATTGGGCATCGCAGGGCTCGGCCGGGCCTTTTCCATCATGCTGCCCGCCTTCGCCAGCGACAAGGTCGAGATCGTTGCGGGCGCCGACCCGCGTGCAGAGGCGCGCGAGCAATTCGGTCAGGAATTCCAGGCGCGCACCTATGCGACAGTGGAAGAGATGTGTGCCGATCATGCGGTGGAGGCCGTGTACGTATCCACGCCGCATCAGTTCCACTGCGACAACGTTCGGTCGGCGGCGCAGCACGGCCGGCATGTGCTGGTTGAAAAGCCGATGGCGCTGACGCTGGCGGACTGCCAGACCATGATCGATACGGCACGCGCTGCCGGCATCGTGCTGATCATCGGGCATAGCCACTCCTTCGACCTGCCGATCCTGAAAACGCGCGAGATCATCGCCTCCGGCGCGGTGGGCGAGTTGAAGATGATCACCTCCGCCTATTTCACCGATTTTCTCTACCGCCCGCGCCGGCCGGAGGAGCTCGATACCGCGCAGGGCGGTGGCGTCATGTACAATCAGGCGCCGCATCAGGTTGACGTCGCCCGGCTGCTGGGCGGAGGTCTCGTCAAGAGCGTCCGGGCGAACCTTGGGGCGTGGGATCCGGCGCGCCGGACCGAGGGGGCCTATCAGGCGCTGTTGACCTTCCAGAACGGTGCCACCGCTTCGCTGACTTACTCCGGCTATGCTCATTACGACGGCGACGAACTGATGGAAGGCATCGCAGAGAGCGGGCTGCCGAAAGATCCCTCACGTTACGGCGCGGCACGACGGGCGCTGGCAGGTGCTTCCACGCAGGACGACGAAGAGCAGATCAAGAACGAGACCAATTACGGCGGAGGACGCTATGCGGGGCCGCAACATCGCGGGGCGGGCGCGCGGACGGAGCGTTTCCATCAGCATTTCGGTCTCGTTGTGGCGTCGTGCGAGCATGCCGATCTGCGGCCGACGGCAAAGGGCGTCCATATCTTCGCCGATACCGAGCGTAGGTTCGAACAACTGCGGAGGCCGGCGATCTATCGTGACGAGGTGATCGACGAACTGTACGGGGCGGTGCGGGAAGGGGCGCCGGTGGTGCACAGCGGCGAATGGGGCATGGCGACGATGGAGGTATGTCTCGCCATGCTGGAGTCGCACAGGAGCGGGCGCGAGATCACGCTCAAGCATCAGGTCCCGGTCGCCGAGCGGCGCGGGGCATAGAACCGGAAGTCCGGCTGCTCATTCCGGCCGACAGCTCTGAGGCACGCGATACCGTGACAAAGCCAACAGCAAAGCCGACGAGAGACCTGACAGCGGACGCCGCGACGGAAGCGATCCTGCGCCACTGGCGCGAAGCGGTGCCGAACGATCGGCTTGCGCATCTCGTCAAGGATGCGATGCGCGGCCTGCAGCGAGCCTTGCAGATCCGTCACGCCCGGCATTCCGTATCGTTCGGGCATTGGACGTTTCTGCGCATCCTGTGGGAGACGGACGGCCTGACGCAGCGGGAGTTGTCGGAACGTGCAGGCGTGCAGGAGCCGACGACGTTCGCAGCGCTGAAGGCGATGGAAACCCTGGGCTACATCACGCGCCGGCACCTGCCCGACAGCCGGAAGAAAGTCTATGTGTTCCTGACGGAGAAGGGCCGTGAGCTGAGGCCAAAGCTCGTGCCGCTTGCGGAAGAGGTCAACGAGATCGCGGTCAAGGGGCTCACGGCGGAGGATATCGCGACAACGCGGCGGACGCTGCTGGTGCTGATCGAGAACCTGGCACATGACGAAGCCGACCAGCTTCGGCAGCATCGCCGGATCCCCTCGACGCGCGAGCTGGCGCGGCTGGTGGCGGAAGCAGAGAATGGTCAAGACGAAGTTGCGAAGAAACGGTCAACGCGTTGACGTTTTTCAGGCCGGAGGCTCGGCGATGTCCTCGGCCCAGAGTTCCGGACGTTCTTTCATGAAGCGTCGCATCAGCGCGATGCAATCGGGATCGTCGGCGATAATCACCTCCACGCCGCGTGAACGCAGGAAATCCTCGTTTCCGCCGAAGGTTTCGTTCTCGCCGATGACCACGCGCGGGATTGCAAACTGGACGATCGTCCCCGTGCACATCATGCATGGGCTGAGCGATGTATACAGAGTGGTGTCGCGGTAGGTCCGCTGGCGCCCGGCTTTGCGCAGTGCATCCATCTCGCCATGGGCAATCGGATCACCCTGTTGCACCCTCTGATTGCGTCCGCGCGACAGCATGGCGGGGCCGCGGGCGAGCACCGAGCCGATAGGGCAGCCGCCCTCGTCGAACCCGGCCTTCGCCTCCTCGTAGGCTATACGTAGAAACTGGCGGTCGATATCGGACAGCATCGTGAACCTATTGTGCCGCGGCGGGCCGGCGCTCGAACCCGCGATACTGCTTGTCGGTCAAACCCCTCAGCGCCGGCAGGACGTCGGCTGCGAAACGACGAATGTTCGCCTCGGCGAGGTGAGCGGGCATGGTGCCGAACTGGAGCAGCGTCAGGAACTCCTGGAAGCCCATTTCGCGATGCGCCTCCGTCAGCTTGGCGCGGACCGTATCGGCGCTGCCGCAGATGAAAATGCCCTGGTTCATCAGGCCCTCGATGGTGGCCTTCTCGTAGCGGGCCGTCGGCTTGTGAGCCAGGATGTTCTTCAGCGAGGCATTCGACAAATAGCCCGGCGGGAAAAACATCAGCTCGGAGACCTTGGGCAGGAATACGTTGAACATCGCCTCGATATGCGGGCGGGCTTCCTCCACCGCCGTCTCGTCCGTCTCGCCGACGTAGACGGGCGCGCACCAGCCCAGTTGTGTCGACTGCGCGGTGTAGCCGAATTTGCGCTCTGCGACATCGCGATAGAGATCGAGATAGCGGTGGACCGACTGCCGCGGACTGTAGGTCTGGAGGTAGACGTACTTGCGGTCGGGGTGCGCGGCCCACTCGATCGTTTCCAGACTGCCCTGGCTCGGACACCAGATCGGCGGGTGCGGCTTCTGGAACGGCCGCGGCCAGACATTCACGTATTCGAAGTGGAAGTGCTTGCCTTCGAATGCGAAGGGACCGGTCTCCGTCCATGCACGAATGACAAGATCGTGCGCCTCCTGGTGGCGCTCGAGGCTCCACACCGGGTTGGTGCCGGTGGAGAAGTATTCGGCGCCGACACCGCGGACAAATCCGGTGATCAACCGGCCGCCGGTGACGCAGTCGATCATGGCATGCTCTTCCGCCAGCGTGAGCGGGTTGTCCCTGAGGCAGAATGCATTGCCGAGAATGGCGATCTTGGCTGTCTTCACCCGGCGCGAGAGTGCGGATGCCATGACGACCGGCGACGGCATCAGGCCGTAGGCGTTCTGATGGTGCTCGTTGACGCAGACACCGTCGAAGCCGAGTTCCGCGGCGAGCTCGAGTTCATCGAGGTAGCGATTGTAGAGCTGGTGGCCCTTGACCGGGTCGAAGTGCGAATTGGGCAGCACGACCCAGACGCTGCGGTACTGGTCCTTCACCGCCAGGTCGAGGTCGGCATAGGGCATCAGGTGGAAGCTCATCACGCGCACGGGCTCAATCTCCCTATGCCTCAGTCAGGACTGCTCTGTTTTCGGCATGATAGGTCGGGGCCACGGAGCCGGCAACGGGAGCTTCGAGTGCTGCTCGAATCCCTGGCCTGTATGGAGGGAACCGGACGACGAGCGCCCGGTTCCTCATGTCTTTGCCAGCCTCATCAGGCTCTCGACTGCCATCATGAGATGAAGGAGCTGGGTTCCGAGCGGCAACCGCCCGTTCTTATGGGCAACCGTGCAAACCTCCCGATAAGGTGCCCACAGACTGTTCCAGCGCGGTTCATCGATCAGCTCCGGTACGAGCTGGCCGTTTCCCGCGGCCGGATAGCGGCCCTGGCGCTTGATCCATTTGTTGACGGCCCGCTGCACATCGTCCGGAGCCGGGCTGTTTGCCTGACCCTCCAACTGAGCGACGAACGCCTGCTGTGCCTTACCGGCGACTGCACGCACTTCGAGCGTAGCCGCGTGCTGGTTGCCGCGACGGATGCCGTAGATGAGGCATGCTCCGCTGGTGACCGCATGTGCGTAGCTGCCAACGCAGTTGGTCATGCGCTCTCCTTCCTGCTCCAGCTCATGCGGCGTGCGCAGCGGTACGAAACGGAGGCCGCTGATCCGCTGTGTCACGAACCATCGGCCGTATGCCCCGTCCGAACCCCGGCAATGCTCGAGCGCGATGCGCAGCAGAAAGCTGCGTGCTTCCTCGACCGCACGCGCAAAGCTGAAGTCCGCCTGGAACGGCCGGCGGATCAGACCGGCCGCCGCGTTGCCGGCGTTCGAGGAATGCCAGACGTAGGCGCCAAGCGGCAGCAATGCTTCTGCGCTCAGTTGCCGACGACCGTAGACGGGCTGAGCCGCCATCCAGAGCGCAAAGTCCTCGCCGGCGAGGCGATGGGCTTCAATCACCCACGCAAGCCACATATCGGCAACCGAGGGATCGGTCGGGATATGGTTGGCGACACGCAGCGTGAAG
This sequence comes from Hyphomicrobiaceae bacterium, assembly GCA_050186055.1. Classification (GTDB taxonomy): domain Bacteria; phylum Pseudomonadota; class Alphaproteobacteria; order Rhizobiales; family Hyphomicrobiaceae; genus CAMDPA01. The sequence goes on from JBFWYV010000058.1 coordinate 12,019, forward strand.
CGGTCCGAGGTCGGAATGGCCGCTCCTGCCACCAGCGGTTCCGAGAAGGCCTCCGGCGGCAAGCGGCGCAGCCACCCGGGCAGCCCGAGCGCACGCGTGACCCGGCGCAGGTCGGCGCCTGAGTTGATCAGTTCCATGGCCTCGCCGCGCAGCCCGGCGTTGCCATTGCCGGTCGCGAATATGAGCGCTGCCGCAGGAAACGTGTAGATCAGATCGCCGAGCTGGCGCGACTCTCCCGTCAAGCGCCGCACGCGCCGGCGAAAACCACGCTTGTAGCGGCGAAGCTGCTGCTCGAGCGGCGCCCTCTCCACAGGCGCTTTGATTTCTATTGCGGCACCCATCGTCGTTGCTTTCTCTCCGGCCACGGTGCCTCCGGTTTTGACGAAGACGGCGGCCGCGATCTTTGGATCGAACGCCGAGACACGCGCGGTGCCGCACGTCACAGATGGCGCGATCCAATGGATTCAATGTTTGATGCTTAGCGCTGACGCGAGCTGTCACGCTGCAGCGCTGGCTGCCACGGCAGGATCAATCAGTCGCGGTGAGCCTGCCGGTTGACTTCAGGACGGCGGGCGATCGCGACTACGATCGTTGGATTGCAGTGAGACGGCGCCGACGGCGCTCGCGCGAGGAATGCCGCGAGCCATCCGCCAGCATTGCCGGCTGAATATGACTGGCTCTGAGCATCAAGGACCTTTCGCGCGAGTTTATGGATGGGCACTCACTGGCGCAAATAGTTGGCAAAACTTGGGAGGCGCGGCATTCTGAAATGAATTGCACTCCGGGGCCGAGCCTAAAGCGATGCATAGATCTCGGTGGCAAGCTCCATGTCGTCAAAGACCCTGGCTCGGCCGTTCTTGAGGACCAGAGCCGACGAACAATGCTGTTTGACGACGCCAGGACTGTGCACCGCCAGTATCATGGCGCGGTCAGCCCGCTTCTCGAAGATCTCGCGATGGCATTTCTCCTGGAATCTCTGATCGCCGACGAGGATCACCTCGTCTATGAGAAAACATTCGAAATCGACGGCGAGAGACAGCGCGAAAGCGAGCCGCATGACCATGCCCGACGAATAGTATCGAACCGGAATGTGGAGCTGACTGCCAAGTTCGGTGAAATCCTCTACGAAGTCGAAGGTCTCTCGAAATGGAACCTGATAGATCCTGGAAATGAAACGAACGTTGTCGTAACCGGTCAATTCACCTTCGAAACCGCCTGCAAGCGCAAGCGGCCATGACATTCTGAGCCCGCGCTCTATCGAGCCGCTGGTTGGCAACTGCAAGCCGGACAGGATCTGAATCAGGGTCGATTTGCCGGCGCCGTTCCGACCCAGGACAGCCATGCGCTCGCCCATGCCCACCGTGAACGAAACGCCATCGAGAACGCGGCGCGTACCGGCATTGGTATGGAACTCCTTCACGATCCGGTCCGCAACGATGGCACGGGGTCGGTCCGGCGAACCAGCCTCGATCCGGCGAAAGCTTCTGGACGGACTCATATGCGGCTCAACGCCTTTGCTCCAGGCGGCAGATTATTTCTGGGCATGGCTCAACGTATCTCTCAGCAGGCGCCCCGCGATCGAATAGATCATGAAGGCGATCGCCAGAACCAGAAGCGTGCCGAGAAACCGATAAGGATATACCGCATGGTCGGGTGATGTCGGATTGCTGATACGCTCCAGATAAAGGTGCTGCCGCTGCGCATCCAGCCGCGCCGCTTCCAGGGACACGAGTGAGGAGGCGAAGGCCCGTTCGGCAAATTCGCGCTGCAGTGTCAAGCGCTCGAACTCGGCGATCAGCGGAGCCAGCGACCCATCCGACCCGGCCAGCTTTTTTCGTTCGATACCTATCTGCTGCTCGAGCGCCGCTATCTTCAGCCGCGTCGCGGGGATCATTGGGTTCTGCGGTGAAAGCTGCTGGTACTCTGCCAGCGATGCACGCGCGAGCGCCGTCTCGAGCACCAGCTTTGAAATCGTATCCGTTGCCGACTTGGAGACCTGCAGCGGATCGAGAAGCCGCTCCCGCTCGCGAAAGCGGGTCAACTGCCCGTTGGCTTCGCGCGCCTTCGTTCTGTTCTCCTCGACTTCCGCAAGCGCAACGTTGACGGCATCGGTCTGGGCACGCTCCGTCAGGCGGTTGATGAGGGTCTCCGACTCGGCAAGAAGCGCCTCGGCAATAGTCCGGGCATCATCGGGCCGAAACGCCTGGACCCTCAGCGTGCTGATCCCGGTAGAACTATCGTAGTCAATCGCCAGCAGCCGCTGCATATGTTTATAGAGCTGCTCCCGGGACCGGGTTCGAAATGGCCCTGGATAGCTCCAGAAAACGTCAAGACCAGCGCGTGACAGCATGGCCATGAGGTCAAGCTTCGCGGCAAGCCTGCCCACCATATCCCGCGACAGGATATAGGCATGGACCACGTATGCATCGTCAGCGGACCGCACGATGCTGGACCCTTGCACGAGATTGGCGATTTCGCTTGCCGCCGAGGCCGACTTGCCGCGCACCACGAATTTGCTCTCGGTCTCATACCGGTCCGCGGCAATGCCGATAAAATAGAAGGCGGCGACGACGACCGGCAGCACGACGACCAGGATAAACGGCAGCCTGACCCGCGCCGCCTTGGCCATGATGGAGTCCGAGCGGCGGGTGGATTGCTGGCCCCCGGCGTCCACGCGGACAAGCTCGAGTGCAGCCGGCGTGACCGGAACCTGTTGCAACGCCCAACTCCGAAATTCCCCGGACCCGTCCCCGCGCGGATTCCTGCCATCTGTGCCGCACCAATCTGCCCCATCCGGCGGAAGAGGAAAACCGGACTCTACTGCGCTTGAGAGGTACCCCCGAAAACGACGTCCTTCTCTTCGATCCAGCGTGTCCCGTCCGCCAGTTGCACCTCGAGCCGATGCGTTCGCGGCGACCGGAATTTGACCGCCATGGGGAGATTGAGCTGCCTCGTCGACACCCGCACGCCATCCGATCCGATCTCGGAATAGTACATCACGACTGACGACGATCTAAAGGCCGTGATCTGACCGCCTGCACTCGATACGACCGGTGATGGCTTGAGCGGTAGGGAATTTTGCTTATCTGCAGCAGCGCTGTGGCCGGTGTCCGTTCCGGAAGCCTGTCCGGATACCACGCTACCGCCGTTGGACAGGGGCGGAGGCGTTGCCCCGGCAACGGGCAACGCGAGACCGCCGGGGCCGGCCGCCGGTCCGTTCAATTGCGATAATGAGCAGGCGCCTAAAAGAACTATCGATAAGAAGCCAATTGCGCCTGGCAGCAGGCGAGTCATGTTTCGAGCTCTCTCACTCAACATTGAAAAGACTGATGAATTTTGTTCCTGACGGGCGTCACGGCCACTGCCTGTCCCGGTCCCGTCTCAACCTGCTGTACGCATGACTCCCGCTGCGGAATGGCGATCCGAGAGGGAATTTCCACGTTCGAGCAGGCGAGAATAAGTCGGGTTCCCGGTTGCGTCACAGGAAATCATTTGCAGCAGCCTGATCATGCCGGCCCCACGCTGAGCGCCCTGACCAGAACCTCTACCGCACCAGTTGGCTTACAGAGCATTGAATCCGGGCGCTTTCCCCAGAAATTCTGCGGCATCGCCCGTATCTGCCAAATCCACGACAGCCACTCGGCAGATGCTGTCATCAACGTTTGGTTGCGTTGCCAATATGCAACGGAAGTGGAGATTCGCTGCTTGCCAACGTACACTGAGCCACGACTATGAACTCCCAGGGCTTACATCACGGCACGGGGCAGTTCCAACGACTGTCGATGAAACAGAGGCGTCCGGACGCGCATGGGCGGCGAAGCTCGGCAAACTTCTCAGTCTTCCCCGCCAGAACCCAGCGACGTCGCAAGCGTACGCGACCTCGCCGCCAGGACCGAGCTGCCGGAAATCGGTCCGCGCACCGACGGAACGCCACCCCAGCCAGCCGTCCCCATTCTCGTCAGTGTCGTGCGCAACGAGATCGCCCGCTTGCCAGACTTTCTGCGCCACCACAGGCGGCTCGGCATCACGCATTTCGCGTTCATCGACAACGGATCGGATGACGGCAGCCTCGAGTTCCTCTTCTTACAACCGGATGTCCGCATCTTCGAGGCGGCCGGAAAATTTGACTGGCGCCGCAAGCAAGCCTGGATCACACATCTCATCGGACGCTTGGGACGGCGGCACTGGTATCTCCTCCTCGACGCCGACGAGCACTGCGTATTCGACGGCAGTCACCAGTCGTCGATAGAGAGCCTTGTCACCCATTTGCAGAGCACCGGCCGCACGCGCGCACGCGCCGGGCTGGTGGACATGTATTGCGCCTCCCCCATCCTGGCTTCGATCCGCCCCGAAGATGTTGCGCTTCAGGACTTCTATGACCTTTTTGACGCCGCAACCTACACAGAGCATCGCAACGCCCGCCTGACCTCCCGAACCGGCGGCCCCCGCGCTCGCCTGTTCGGCCAGTTCGTTCCCTCGTTCCGTCCGCAACTGACCAAATACCCCTTGTTCAAGCTGATGCCGGGTGACATCGCCTACAATCCCCACGTCATCTGGCCACCCGCGGACGAGACCGATGATCCCTGCCTGATCGGCCTCCTCCACTACAAGTTCGACGCCGATGTTTTCAGCGCGCTTCGCGATGCCGTGACGCGAAAACAGTACTGGAACGAAAGCGCGGAATATCGCGTCTGCCTGGACGCCCTCCGGCATGATCCGGAGCTGAGCTTTTTCTGGCATGGCAGCCGCAGCTACCGCAGCCCACAGGACCTGGTCGACTGCGGGATCATCGACAGCATCCCGCAGCGCCGCCAGGTCCCTCTCTCGACGGAAGCGCTGGCAGATGCGATCGGCAAGGCGGCCCACACAGCCCGCGCCGATGCGCTGCACCGGCTCCGCGCGCGCCTGCCGACGGCCGCGCCGGCGGCGCGCTCGCCAGTTACATGACGTCGTACGGCGTTCAGCTCACGTTGCATCAGATACCGAAGCTGCCGCCGCCGTTGACATTGATCCATTCTCCGGTGACGTAGGATGCCGCATCCGAGGCCAGAAAAATGGCGACCTCGGCAATCTCCTCCGGCCGTCCGATGCGGCCGACGATCGTGCGCTCGCGGACGCGGGCAAGCGCGTTCTCATCGTAGTCGGAGGTCATCGCTGTCGCCGTCGCGCCGGGGCTCACTGCGTTGACGCGGATGCCGTACGGACCGAACGAGCGCGCCAGCGAGCGATGCAAGGCGACGATCGCGCCCTTGGTCGCGGTATAAGCCGGTCCGCCACGGCCATGACCGCCGACGCCGCCGGCAGTCATGGAGTTGGACCCCGTCAGCACGATGGCGCCGCCGCCGTGGTCCTTCATGTAGAGCGCCGTGGCCTTCGACATGAGGAACGAACCGGTGACATTGACCGCATAAAGCCGCGCAAACTCCTCGGCGTCGAGTTCCTCCCACGTTTTCACGGAGTGTATGCCGGCGAAATGCAACAACGCATCGAGCCCGCCAAAGGCATCAATGGTCTCGGTGACGACGCGTCTGCAGTCGTCCCAGCGCGAGACGTCGCAAACGGTGGTGTGCAGCCGGTCCCGATCGGTCCCCGCCATGTCGTCGGTGCGGATCCGGGCTAGATCGGCGGCGCAGACCTTGTGTCCGTCCGCCAGCAGCATGCGCATCGCGGCTGCGCCGATGCCGCTTGCCGCCCCTGTCACGATGAACGTGCGCGAGGCACCCTGCCTGCTCATCCCCAGCCTCCTCTCGTCTGCAACGGCCACACGCCGAGGCGATCATTCCTGCTTCCGGCCACGCAAGATTGCCCTCAGCCTTGCCGGTGTCATCGGCAATTGAGACGTTGCCCCTGGGATTCCGACCGCATCATCGATTGCAGCAGCGATGGCGGCCCCGATCGCGTTCGAGCCGGCCTCGCCGGCGCCCTTCACGCCCAGCGGATTGAGCGGACTGGGCGCATCCTCCGTGACCAGAACACCAATGGGAGCGGTTTCCGCCGAGGTCGGCAGCAGGTAGTCGGCGAAGGTCACGGCCAGCGGCTGGCCGCGCTCGTCGTAGGTGAACTCCTCCAGCAACGCCCCGCCCAGCCCTTGCGCCAGTCCGCCGTGGATCTGGCCCTCGACCAGCATCGGGTTGATTGCCTTGCCGATGTCGTAGGCCACCCATGCCCGCTCGAGCTTCGCCGCACCGGTCTCGGCATCGACCGCGACGACGGCGATGTGCACGCCGTAGGGATAGTTCATGTGGTGCGTAACGAACCAGCCTTCAGCGGACAGTCCCGGCTCGCGATCGCCTCGCAGCGGCGAGCCAGGGCTAAGCGCCTGCGCGATCTCGGCGAACGTGATCGAGGCCTGCTCCGTCGTGCCCCGGCGTCGAACCACACCGTCCGCAACCTCGAGCTCCGGAATCGTCGCCTGCATGAGCTCGGCCGCCACCGAGAGCGCCTTGTCGCGCAGCTTGTTGCAGGCGAGCTGCGTTGCCGATCCCGTCATCACCGTGACGCGGGAGGCGAACGCACCCATGCCATAGTCGATCAGGTCGGTACGGCCGTGCCGTACTGCGATTGTTTCGAGACGGACGCCAAGCGTCTCGGCGGCAATCTGAGCGACCACCGTCTCCACGCCCTGGCCCACCGATGCCGCGCCCGTCACCACCTCGACGGCGCCGCTTGAATCGACCGTTGCGCGGACGCCGTCGAATGGTCCGAGGCCGCTCTTCTCCACGAACACGGCGAGCCCGGCGCCGACCATCTCGCCGTTGGCGCGCCGCTGCTTCAGCGCCTCCTTCAGGCGCGGCCAGTCGGACAATTCCAATGCCTTCGTCAGCAGACGCGGATAATCGCCCGAATCGAGCACGATCTCTGTCCCCAGCGTGTCGAGGCCGCGCTTGAACGGCATTACCGCCGGATCGAGAAGGTTGCGCCGCCGGACCTCCACCGGATCGAGACCCAGCCGGCTGGCAACGGCGTCCGCAATCCGCTCACGGACGAAGGTGCTCTCGTAGCGGCCCGGCGACCGATAGGTACCGCAAGGCGTCTTGTTGGTCAGCCGGATGTGACCTCGGCTGCGGTAGGCCGGGACCTTGTAGGGGCCGGGCAGCATCGCCGCGGTCAGGTCAGGGACGGTCGCGCCATGGGTGCGTATATAGGCGCCCTGGTCGTGCCAGAACTCATCGTCGATGCCCAGAATGAGTCCGTCTGCGGACACCGCCGCCTGCACCTTGTGCGTCTGCTGACGGGAATGATTGGCGGCAATCAGGTTTTCGCGCCGGTCCTCGATCCATTTGACTGGCCGTCCCAGCCTGAGTGCGGCGAGGCAGACGAGGACGTCCTCGGGGTAGAGCTCGCCACGGGTGCCGAAGCCGCCGCCGACGTGACCCTCGTAGAGATGCATCTTGGACGGCGGCCGGCCGAGCATGCGCGCTATCGCATCCCGGTTCCAATGCGGGACCTTGGCTGCTCCGTGCATTTCCAGGACATCGCGCGCCGCATCATAGCGGGCGATGGCGCCGCGCGTCTCAAGCGGCACGCCGGCGTGACGGCCGATGCAAAGCTCGAGCTCGATGATGTGCACGGCGTCTCGAAATGCCGCCGCGAGATCACCGTAGCTCTTCTCGATGACCGCAGGCTCGTTCATATGCGACTGGTCGAAGGCCACGAGCGGTCCGGCGGCATCGAGGCAAACCGGAAGCTCCTCGATATCCGCCTCGA
>JBFWYV010000059.1:0-19520 GCA_050186055.1 Hyphomicrobiaceae bacterium
CCTCGAAATCGACATTCCGCCTGGCGAGTTCCGTCACCAGCACTTCCATTTCGAGGCGCGAGATCATCTGGCCGATGCAGACGTGGATGCCGTGACCGAAGCCGACCTGGCCGAGCGTCACGCGCGAAATATCGAATGTGTCCGGACGTTCCCACTTGCGCGGATCCCGGTTTGCCGATCCCGTCGACAGCAGGATCTTCTCATGCTTGCCGACCGTCGCGCCGCCGATTTCGACCTCGCGGCTGGTGGTGCGGAAGAACGTCTGGAACGGTCCTTCGTAGCGCAGCACCTCCTCGATCGCTTTCTTCACGCCGGCGCCTGGGTTGGCCTTGAGCTTGGCCCATTCCGCCGGATGCGTTGCAAAGCACCACAGCACGTTGCCGACGGCATCGACCGTCGTATCGACACCCGCTGACAGAAACGAACGCACCAGGATCGGTGCTTCTTCCGCCGTAATCTGACCGGAGGGCACGGCCTGATAGACTTGATCCCCGAGCTTGCCGGGCTCCAGGTTTTCGTGCCGGCACTGCTCCATGATCCATGTGCTGACCGGCCCCACATCCTTGGCCGACGCTTTGAAGATGTCGTTGAGCGGTCCGAAGCCATTAAAGACCATCTGCCCATACTTCAGCAGGTTGATACGCCCCTCCGGCGTGAGCCCCACCGCATCCGGGAAAACCTTGAGGACATACGCCTGTGCGACATCCGTAACGGCATCGACGTCGCGCGTGTCGAGCAGGCGGTCGATGATCCTGTTGGCTTCCGCCTCGAACCCGGCCCGGAACGAGCGGAGATTCGGCGCCGACAGGATCCGCCCGACCACCGCGCGCCGCCGGGTATGATCCGGAGGATCGGCTTCGAGCAGCATGCTCGGCGGACGCCACGGTTCCTCGGTCATGAAGTTCGTCAGCCCGACGCCGGCCGAGGAGATGAACGTGCTGTAGTCCGAAATGATGGCCATCGTCTCTGAGTACCGCGGCGCCATGAAGACGTTGTACTTGTTGAGCCAGACCATCGGCCCGGCCGCCCGCAGGCTCTCATGGTAGGCGAAAGGGTCGAGGACGAATTCCGGGCTGAACGGATCGATGTCCGACGTGGGGAAGCCATGACTCAATGAAGCGTCCTGGGGCATGCGCATCTCCCATGATTTCCTGCCCGCGTACTCATTGGAAGCACGGGCAGTTCAGGTCGTTTCCGAACACTAGAAGCCGCATTCGCCGGCTGTCAATCCGGCGGTCGAGCCAATGCGGGAAAGGCAATCCTGCCATTCGCCTGCCCCGCCCCCGCCTTCACCCACCCGTTTTGAAGAACCTGTCGAGTGCAGCGATATCGCCTTTGCCGCCACGCTCCATGTCGTCGGCCAGCTCCTGATACAGAGCTGCGATGCCGCGGTAGATGTCGCTGGTCGTTGCCCGGCCGCTGTGATCGGCGATCTCCTCCATCTCGCCGACGAAACGATAGGCTTTGGGAAACATTTCCGGCACCGACCGCGAGATGACCTTGAGAACGCCCGGCTGGCTGTAGGCCAGCTCTGCATGAAGCGCCTCCCCGGCGCCATAGCGGTCGGCGGCAAGGATCGATGCCGACGCCAGCGCTGTCAGCCCCTTGGTGATGGCGGCGTAGGACATCTTCAAAGCTGAGGCCGCGCCAATCGGCGCATCGAGCGGCCTGATCGCCAGCCCCGCCTTTGCCAGCGCCCCCAGCGAATGCGAATGCGGCCCCGAAACATAGATCATCGGGCCATCGTATCCCTCGCGTGGCGGAGCCCCGACGATACCACCGTCAACGAAAGGACATCCCGTCGGCGCAATGACCTCTGCGATCTCCTCGACAGTCGCCGACGACACGGCGTTGAGATCGGCAAAAATGGGCTTCTTCCCGGCGGCCTTCAGCAGCGGCGCCAGCCGCTCGGCAAACGCCTTGGCGTCCGAAGGCGGCAAAACCGACAGGATGATGTCGGCCGCGACCAGCCCCGCCTCGTCGACCGCCCTCATGCCTACGGCTTTGGCCCGCTCGGCGCTCGACGCGCTGCGTCCCGCCAGCGACGTCACCACATCGACGCCGTTCTCGACGAGCCGCTTGGCGACGCCGGAACCCATCGCGCCCTGCGCCACGACAGTGACAGTCGGTTTAGCCATGATCTCCTCGCTCATCTTGTCTTATCGGCTGCATGCTATCGCAGCCGCCCGATCGGGGCCACCACACAAGGCCGGACGCCCGAATTGGCATCCCTGATTTTGCAGCAGCCAATCGACCGGCGTGCGACTGAGAATCAAACCCGGCCCGACGTGCCGAACCCGCCGCCTGTCGGGGTCGAGACGATAATGACGTCGCCCGCATCCAGTACCGTCTGATCACAGCCTTTCAGCTTGTCGATCGTACCGTCACGCCGCCGCACACGGTTGATGCCGCATTCTCCCGGCTCGCCGCCCTCCAGCCCGACCGGACGCACGTCCCGGTAGCTCGACAGGATTGCGCAATCCATCTTCTCCAGGAAACGCAATTCGCGGATCACGCCGTCACCGGCGCTGTGGCGTCCTCTCCCGCCTGAGCCGCGCCGGATCTCGAACCGCTCCAGCAGCACCGGATAACGCAGCTCCAGGATCTCCGGATCCGTCATCCGGGTGTTGGTCATATGCGCATGTGTCCCCGCGACACCGTCGAAATCCGGTCCCGACGGCGTGCCCGAGCAGATCGTCTCATAATACTGGTAGCGCGTGTTGCCGAACGTGACGTTGTTCATCGTTCCCTGGCTCGGCCCCATCGCCTTCAGCGCACACATCAGGCAGTTGGTGATGATCTGGCTGGTTTCGGTATTGCCTGCCACGACCGCCGCCGGATAGCTGGGCCGCAGCATCGAGCCTTCCGGCACGATGATCTCCACCGGCTTCAGACACCCGCTGTTGAGCGGGATCGGCGTGTCGCACAGCACCCGCAGGACATACAGCACCGCCGCCCGCGTGATCGGCTCCGGCGCATTGAAGTTGTTGGGCTGTGTCGGACTGGTGCCGGTGAAGTCGAACACCGCCGAGCGCGCCTGCCGGTCGACCTTGATCGAGACTTTGATATGCGTGCCCTGGTCCATCTCGGTGACGAATTCGCCGTCCGACAGCCGGTCGATCAGACTGCGGACGCTTTCCTCGGCATTGTCCTGCACATGCCGCATGTAGGCATGCACGACGTCGAGCCCGAAGTGATCGACCATGCGCCTCAGCTCGGCCACGCCCTTGTTGTTGGCGGCGACCTGCGCCTTGAGGTCGGCGATATTCTTGTCCGGCGCACGGGCCGGATACTTCGCCTCCGTCAGCAGCGCGCGCGCTTCTTTCTCGCGGAACCGATCGCCTTCGACCAGCGTGAAGGTATCGATGTAGACGCCTTCCTCGTCGATCGTCGTCGCACGCGGCGTCATCGAGCCCGCCGTCAGACCGCCGACGTCCTCGTGATGGCCGCGGCTCGCGACATAGAACAGGATCTCCTTCCCCGCCTTGTCGAACACCGGCGTGACCACGGTGATATCCGGCAGGTGCGTGCCGCCGTTGTAGGGCGCATTGATCATGTAGACGTCGCCCGGCCGCATCTGGCCGGCTTTCTCGCGTGCGATCGTTTCGACCGACCTGTCCATGGAGCCCAGATGCACCGGAATATGCGGCGCGTTGGCCACGAGCTCCGCAGACGGATCAAACAGGGCGCAGGAGAAATCGAGGCGCTCCTTGATGTTGACCGACTGCGACGTGTTGCGCAGCGCCTCACCCATCTGCTCGGCAATCGACATGAACAGGTTGTTGAAGACCTCCAGCAGCACCGGATCGGCCTTCGCTGCCAGCCGGTCACGCTCACGCTTCGCCACGCGCCGCATCACGAGATCGTTGAGACCCGACACGTCCAGCGCCCAGCCCGGCTCGATGATGACGGTCTGGTTGGCCTCGATCACCACTGCGGGACCCGTCACCGTGCTCCCCAACGTGAGATCTTCTCGCCGGAAGACAGGAGCGTCATGCCAGTCGCCATGCGAGAAAAACCGCGTCGTTCCACCCGGCTTGGACTGCCCGGACTTTACGCCTGTGGCAATTGCCGTGGCCGCATCACGGCTTGCCTCTTCCCAGCTCTCGGCATCGATCGCAGCAATGAAGATCCGCTTCTCGGGCGAAAAGAATCCGAACTGCTGGCGGTGCTGCTCTTCGAACACCGCTTGCATCTCGACCGGGTTCTCGCTGGCGGTGACCGATATCGTGCTTTCGCTCGTCTCGTAGCGCAGGAGCAGCCTCAGCTCATGGCGGATAAGTTTGGGATCCGCGCCCTGCTGAACCAGATCCGCAGCATTCTCTTCGCCAAGCTCGCGAGCCAGCCGCATGGCGTCGATCGCGGTCGCCTTTTCGAGCACGCTCTCGACCGACTTCTGGCGGCTGCCCGCCAGCTTCGCCAGCCCCATGCCGTAGGCCGACAGCAGCCCGGACAGCGGATGGATCAGCACCGTCTCCATCCCCAGCGTATCGGCGATCATGCACGCATGCTGCCCGCCCGCCGAGCCGAAGCAGTTGAGCACATACTCCGTCACGTCATAGCCGCGCTGCACCGAGATCTTCTTGATCGCGTTCGCCATGTTCTCGACCGCGATCCGGATGAAGCCGTCCGCGACCGCTTCCGGCGTGCGTCCGTCGCCGATCTCCGCTGCGATCTCGGCGAACCCCCGGCGCACCGCTTCTTCGTCGAGCGTTTCGTTACCCTTCGGACCGAAGATCGCGGGAAAGTTGGACGCCTGCAGCTTGCCCACCATGACGTTGGCGTCAGTCACCGTCAGAGGGCCTCCCCGCCGATAGCACTTGGGACCGGGATTCGCGCCCGCCGACTCCGGACCGACGCGAAACCGCGCACCATCAAACGAAAGAATCGATCCTCCACCCGCCGCAACCGTATGTATGCGCATCATCGGAACGCGCATGCGCACGCCCGCGACTTCCGTCTCGAACGCGCGTTCGTACTCGCCCGCAAAGTGCGACACGTCCGTCGACGTACCGCCCATATCGAACCCGATCACCTGCTCGAAACCGGCCAGCCGTGCGGTCTCCGCCACCGCAACGACGCCGCCCGCGGGCCCGGACAGAATCGCATCCCGTCCCTGGAACTGCTCGGCCGCCTTCAGGCCGCCCGCCGAGGTCATGAACATCACGCGGGGTGACGATTCGCCATCAGATGTGCCGCCGAGGTTCCGTTGCACCTTCTCGACGTAGCGCCGCAGGATCGGCGACAGATAGGCATCCGCAACCGCCGTGTCCCCGCGTCCGACAAGCTTGATCAGGGGGCTGACCTCGTGACTGGCCGAAATCTGATCGAATCCGACCTCGCGCGCCAGCTCCACCACGGCTTGCTCATGGGCGGGATAGGCATAGGCGTGCATGAACACGATCGCGACGCTGCGGATGCCCTCTGCCAGCGCCGCTTCCATCTGCGGACGTAGCGTCTTGAGATCGAGCGGCTTCTCGATCGTGCCGTCGGCCCTCACCCGCTCCGGCGCTTCCACCACGCGCGTATAGAGCATATCCGGCTTGACGATCCGCCGGGCGAAGATGTCCGTCCGCGCCTGATAGCCGATCTCGAGCTGATCCTTGAGACCCGCCGTGATCACCAGCAGCGTGTGGTCGCCTTTTCGTTCCAGCAACGCATTGGTGGCGACGGTCGTGCCCATCTTGACGGCGGAGATTTTCTCCCCCGGGATCGGCGCATCGGACGCAACGCCCAGAAAGCGCCGGATGCCTTCGAGCGCAGCATCCTCATAGGCGCCCGGATTTTCCGACAGCACCTTGATCGCCTCGATCCGGCCATCGGGCTTGCGCGCCACCACATCCGTGAACGTGCCGCCACGGTCGATCCAGAACTGCCATTTGCTCATGAGGGTCAGGCTCGCAGGCTTGAGTTGGTGTCACAGAACACTACACGTGCCGGGGTCCCGCAACCTGCCCCGCAGCAATAATTCGTCTCTCCGCAATCAAACCGTGTCCGGACCGTCACGATACGCTCGTAGCCCGGAGACCGGCCCGGCATCGACCCATTACACCCGCTGCCTTGCCGATATGGCTTTGCCGAACGCCTCGAACAGCGCCCGGTTCACAGGATTTCGCTGAGGGTCGAATTCCGCATGCCATTGAACGCCCAGCGCGAAACTCTGCGCACCGGCAATGCGGATCGCTTCGATCGTGCCGTCCTCCGCAACCCCTTCGACGATGATCCGGTCGCCCAATTCCAGGATGCCTTGTCCGTGCAGCGAGTTCACCTGGATCACCTCTCGTCCGAGCAGGGTCGCGAACGCGCCGCCCGGAACGAGCCGGACCTCATGGCGGTCGGCGAACACGACGAGCGGGTCGGGATGGATCTCCCCGTTATCCAGGCGCGGCATGCGATGATTCATTCGCCCCGGCAACTCGCGGATCTCCGGATGCAGCGTCCCGCCGTACACCACATTCATTTCCTGGAAGCCCCGGCATATTCCGAAGATCGGCACCCCGCGCTCCACGCAGGCTTCGATCAACGGCAGCGCGACGGCATCGCGATCCTCGTCATAAGGCTCATGCGCAGCGTTCGGCTCGGCCTTGAACTTGGAGGGATGCACGTTGGCCCTGGCGCCGGTCAGCAGGACACCGTCGACGACGTCCAGCAGATCGGTGATCTCGGTGATCTCGGGATTTCCGGCGAACATCACAGGCAGCGCACCGATCACATCGACGATCGCACGCAGGTTCCGCTCGCCGACCCGCTGAGCAGGAAACCGGTGCTCCACGACCAGCTTGCTGCCGATCACGCCAACGACAGGTCTCTTCACTGCTCCGCACTCGACATTCGGCTGCCCCGGCTACGAGCATTCACAATCGGAGGAATTCCTTGCGATCAGGGGAGGCGGCGAACTCGTGTCATCCTTCTCCCCATGCTGGATCATGTCCGTTTTCCTGCAAACCGCTCCGGTGGCGGAGCTATCTCTGTAACAAGGTCGCGCACCAGCGGCTTGTTGGACAGCGGCGCCAGATGCATCTCCCGCGGCTCGAGCCGGGCAAGACAGGCGTAGACCACCTCCCCGTCGACCTCCATCATGCACTCCTTGCACGCGTTGGCGCTGATGCAGGAGAAACGGAACGACAGCGTCGGATCGACATGGACCCTGATCCAGCGCAGGCCATCCAGCACCGATTGCCCGGCCTCGAACGGCACCTCGAACGTGTCCTTGCGGGCCGCGCTCGCCCCTTTTTTACGGCGCGCGATCGACAATCGCGCGATCAATGTATCCTGCGCACTCATTCCGCCGCCTCCTGCGCCACGATGCGAGGCCCGCGCTCGATCGACATCCGGCCATCCCCAAGCGAGATGATCTGGTTGCAGGTCCAGTCCTCGATCAAGCCGGGATAGTCGTCGCGCTGGTGCGCGCCCCGGCTCTCCGTCCGGGAAAGAGCAGCCGTCGCCACGGACTGCGCCACCTGCAGCATGTTGCGCAGATCGAACCAGTCGAGCCGGGACAGGTCGAACGATGCCGGCGTGCCCGGCGGGCCGTCGCCGAGCCGCCGCTGCAGGTCCTCGATGCCGTCCAGCGCCCGCTTGAGGCCCGCAGCAGTCCGGAACGGCCCGACATCCCTCCACATGAGAGACTGCAACTTGGCAATCAGCGCCGCCGAATTGAACGCATGCGGCTCCGGACCGGACCCGAGCACCAGATCGAGCGCAGCCTCGGCGTCGCGCGGATCGAATGCAATTGCCGCGTCGCCCGACTTCAAATCCGCGATGGCTGTGCGTCCTGCCTGCCGCCCGAACACCAGAGCCTCGGTGATCGCATTGCCCGACAGGCGATTGGCGCCGTTGGCGCCACCCACCGCCTCGCCGGCCGCCAGCAGACCGGGAACGCCGGTCCGCATCCCGGTATCCACCGCGATGCCGCCCATGTGATAGTGCGCGATCGGCGCCACCTCGACCGGCATCTTCGTCAGGTCGATGCCATTGGCAGCAAGCTTTTCGATCACCGGCCCGAACGCCGCCTTGAGCTGTTCCTCGCTCAGATGCATGAAGCTCAGATAGGCGCCGCCGTGCGGCGAGCCGCGTCCGGCCTCCACCTCCTGCGTGATGGCATAGGTCGCCATGTCACGCGTGATCACGTACTTGCCGTCCTCCGGACTGCCGTAGCTGGAGGTGAACTCCTCCATGTTGCCGTTCAACAGCCGCCCGCCGAGCTTGTACCGGAACGGGTCCCACATGATCGGATCCAGCCCGATCAGCCGCGGCGCGAGATGACCGATCGGGAAGAACTGCACGAACTCCATGTCGATCAGCCTGGCACCGGCCCGCAACGCCAGCGCATACCCGTCGCCCCCCATGTTCGCCGAGGCGCTGTTGCGCCGATAGAGCCGGGTCAGACCGCCGGTCGCCACGATGGTCGAGTTCGCGGCGATCGTGACCGGCCGTCCCGATGACATCTCGAGCGCCACCGCGCCCGACACGCCGCCCTTGCCGCACACCAGATCGACGACCACGAGATCGCCGATCCGCCGTACGTTCTTCTCCTTGTGCAATACGGTACGCAGCGTCTTCGACACTGCCGGACCGGTATTGAGGAAATCGACGTAGACACAGCGCGGCCTGTCGTGTCCGGGAGCATGGGCCTGCGCGATGTGGCCGTCACGCCGGGCCCATCCGACACCCCAAGCGTCCATCTGCCGGATCATGTCCGGCCCTTCCTCGCACAGCAGCCGCGCCAGGCTCGGATCGCACAGCCCCCGCCCCGCGGTCAGCGTGTCGTTGTAGTGGTAGGTCCAATGATCCGGCGTCTCCTCACCGACCGCCACCGCGACCGTCATCATCGCCATCACGGTGGCGCCGCTGCGCCCGATAAGGCTGCGATCCGCCACCAGCACGGACGCGCCGGCACGGCTGGCCTCGATTGCAGCGCACATGCCCGCGCCGCCGGAACCGATGACGAGAACGTCGGTGACCAGATGAGTAGCTTGCGTCGCCAAGGGACCTCCATCGCCTGCTGCGGCAAGCGTACTGTCAGAACGCCTTGGCGGCAATCTCTGGCAATGGGCATAAAATGACCAGAAAAGCGGCGCTTGTGAAGAATTCGGTTCCGACGGTGCGCCTGAGCCCCTCTCCCCTGATGGGGTTGGAGAACGAACCTCAGGCGTCGTTCGCAGGCCAAACGGTTCTCAGCCGCTGATCAGCTCGATCCATTCGTCCTCTGAGACGACGGCAACGCCGAGCTCCCGCGCCTTCTCCAGCTTGGAACCGGCCTCCTCGCCCGCAACGACGTAATCGGTCTTCTTCGACACCGACCCCGCAACCTTCGCCCCGAGCCGCTCCGCCTGCGCCTTGGCCTCGCTACGCGTGAGACGCGACAGCGTTCCCGTGAACACGACGGTCTTGCCCGTCACCGGCGATTGCTTGGTAGCGACCCGCCGGTACGGCTCGACTGTCACGTGTTTCAGCAGCTCCGCCACGGCCTCCGTATTGTGATGCTCGCTGAAGAAATCGATTAGCGCGTCCGTCGCCACCTCGCCGATGCCTGCCAGCCCGGCAAACTCACGGTAGGCCTCACCGGGAATCTCATGCGCTGCCTTGTGCGCCGTGTCGATGAAGTCCTCGACCGACTCGAAAGCGGCCCGCAGCGCATCTGCCGCCGACGCCCTGACGCCCTTGATCCCGGCAATCGCCGCGACGAAGTCATCGGGCTTCGCATCGAACAGATTCCGGCTGTGCCGCTCTCCCCCGCCGAGCGCATTCATTAGCGTTTCTGCCGTCTTCTGCCCGAGCCCCCGGACCGCGATCAGCTTGCGATAGTGTGGACCCGGCCGCACGTCCGCTGCCGCATCGATGGCCGCTCGAAAAGCGTCGTACGTTCCGTGCGCCTTGGCGAGATCCCGTGCCGTCGTCTCCCCGATATGGCGCACACCGAGAGCGAACAGGAACCGGTCCAGCCCGATCCGGCGCCGCGCATCGATAGAACGGAACAGGTTCTCGACGGATTTCTCGCCGTATCCTTTGCGGTCGGCCAGTTTTTCGTTCGCCTTGGCGTCACGCTCCGCCAGCGTGAAGATGTCGGCTGGCCGCCTGATCCATCCTTCGTTGTAGAACAGCTCGATCTGCTTCTCGCCCAGCCCTTCGATATCGAAGGCATTGCGCGATACGAAATGCCGGAGCCGCTCTTTGACCTGGGCCGGACAGATCAGACCGCCCGTGCAGCGCCGCACCGCATCCGGCTCGCCGTACTGGTCGGTCTCGCGCACCGCCTCGCTGCCGCACTCCGGACAGACATGGGGGAACTCGAAAGGCTTGGCCGTCTTCGGCCGCTTCTCGAGAACGACGCCCACCACCTGCGGGATCACATCTCCTGCCCGCTGCACGATCACGGTGTCCCCGATCCGGATATCCTTGCGGGCGATCTCGTCCTCGTTGTGCAGCGTCGCATTGGAGACCACCACGCCGCCGACCGTCACTGGCTCCAGCTTGGCGACCGGCGTCAGCGCACCGGTCCGCCCCACCTGGATCTCGATGCCGTTGAGGATTGTAACCGCCTGCTCCGCCGGGAATTTGTGCGCGACCGCCCAGCGCGGCGAGCGCGACACGAAGCCCAGCCTGTCCTGCAGGTCGAGCCGGTCGACCTTGTAGACCACCCCGTCGATGTCGTAGTTGAGCTTGGCTCGGGCCAGACCGGTCTCCCGATAGTAGTCGATCAGCTCATCCGGACCGTGGCACAGCCGCATGCGCGGGTTGACCGGAAGCCCCCAGTGCCTGAACGCCTCGCACATTGCAGTTTGGGTATCAGCGGGCAGTTTCGACACGAAACCCCACGTGTAGGCGAAAAACCGTAGCGGCCGCGATGCCGTGATCGAGGCATCGAGCTGCCTGAGCGACCCGGCTGCCGCATTGCGCGGATTGGCGAACACCTTGAGGCCGGCCGCCGCCTGAGTCTCGTTGAGGCGACGGAAGTCTTCATGCCCCAGATAGATCTCGCCGCGGATATCGATCGACTCCGGCACCTTGGCGCCGTGCAGCCGATGCGGGATCTCCTTGATGGTCATCACATTGGCGGTGACGTTCTCGCCCTCCGTGCCGTCGCCGCGGGTTGCCGCTTCCACCAGACGGCCGCCGTCATAGCGTAGCGAGATCGATAGGCCGTCGATCTTGGGCTCCGCCGTAATCCCGATGCTGTCGTCACGCGGCAGCCCTAGAAAGCGGCGCACGCGCTCGACGAACTCGGCAACCTCCTCCTCCGCGAAAGCGTTGCCCAGCGAAAGCATGGGCACGCGATGACGCACCTTTTCGAACGTCTCGGATGGGCGGGCGCCGACGCGAAGCGACGGGCTGTCGGCTCGAACGAGATCGGAAAACCGCTCCTCGATCGCGGCGTTGCGAAGGCGTAGCGCGTCGTAGTCGGCGTCGCTGATTTCCGGCTGGTCCTGCTGGTAGTAGAGCTTGTCGTGATGCGCGATGTCCGCCGCCAGACGCTCAAGCTCCTGCTTGGCCTCGGCGCGCGTGAGTTCGTCCACGGGGATCGCGGCTTTGGGCGCAGCTGTCATCGGAGTGTCCGAGCTGTTGACGAAGCATGCGCCGGATGTTGCAGCCTCGGCCGCGCCCGATCAAGCCCGCCGACATTGACGATCCATGAGCTTTCGCGAGGCTTGGCAGCCGTCACCCGCCTGACTGCGAGAGTTTGGGCAGCGGCAGGCTCTTCCATGCCTTGCTGAGCCACGTATCGCCGGTATTCCGCGGCGCGAGCCCATCCGACTGCAGCAGGGTATAGGCATCCTTATACCATCGCGAGTTCGGGAAGTTGTGACCGAGCACGGCAGCCGCCGTTTGTGCCTCGTTCTTGATGCCGAGCGCCATGTTGATCTCAACCAGCCGCATCAGCGCTTCCTCGACGTGCGCCGTGGTCTGGTACTCGCGCACAACGGTCTCGAAGCGGTTCTTGGCGGCAATCCAGCTCTTCTGCTTCAGGTAGTAGCGGCCGACATGCATCTCATGCGCAGCCAGCGAATCCTCGCAGACGCGAATGCGGTTGTCCGCGTCCCTGGCGTATGAGCTGTCGGGATATCTCGACTGCAGCGTGCGGTATTCCTCGAGCGCCTTTCGCGTATTCGTCTGGTCCCGGTTCGGGCCGTTCATGTCGTCGAAGTAGGAGGAGGCGATGATGTGATGCGCCAGCGGTGCCTCCTTCGTGCCCGGATGCATCGTCGTGTAGCGCTTGGCCGTTGCGATAGCCTCCGGGAACTTGCCGGCCTTGTAATAGGCATAGGCCGCCATCACGATCGCGCGGCGCGCTTCCGGGGCATAGGGATGGTCGCGATCGAGCTCCTCGAACTTGCGCGCGGCGTCCTCATTACGACCGCGTGACAACAGGGAATCCGCCGCCGTGTACATCTTTCCGGGCGGGTCAGGATTGAGCAGCTTCTCAGCCTTGTTCGACGAGCTGCAGGCACCCAGCATGCCCGCGACAGCCGCGATTGCCGCTCCCCGCAAGATCGAAGTCAGGCCGGATGCGCGATGCATGCGTCTCGACCGATCCATATGGACGATCCCCTCAATCAGTCGGCTGTGTCGACGACGGCGACACCAGCGCCCCGGCGCTACTCCGATGCCCCTGAACATCAAGTGCCCCCGAACATCAAGCGTGTGCCGATGTCTCACGAACCCCAACCCTCCTTACCACACGCGCCAGAAATATGGTGCAGTTGAGGCGGTTGGGCGATCTGACGCAGAGCCTCCTCTCGTCGAGGTCCCCCGGCAGCGCAAAGATGAAGGATGGCGGTTTCCAAGCGTCGTCGGAGCATCGGTCAGCTATCACGATCATGGCCGATCATGATCACGGAGTATCAGGTCTGATTCGCTACCCGCCCGCTATCTGCAACCCGCTGGCAGCCCAAGTCATGCACAGGCTTGCCCATCACAAGTCCCCGCAACAGGCCTGCAACGCAGCGGTATGCAGCAATCCAGATCCTCGAACGAGCAACATCCCGCGTGCAGCCAGAAACGAGGGCCGCATGCCTGCCTGGCACGGGGTATTATTCGCCAGCGGCCAGGGCAAAGCCCGCCTGCATCGACGGAGCGCGTATCCGGGGCGCCTGCACAAAGGTCCAGGCGCTCGAATCGGCCAGCAACGCCTTCAGCACATAGGCATTGAGGCGATGCCCGCCACGGACCGAGCGATAGGCGCCGAGCAGGTGATAGCCAGCGAGCGCCATGTCGCCCACGGCATCGAGCATCTTGTGGCGAACGAACTCATGCGGATAGCGGAGGCCTTCCTGGTTCAGGACGCGGTCCTCGCCAATCGCCACCGTATTGTCGAGCGATGCGCCCAGGGCCAACCCAGCCTTCCAGAGCTTCTCGACGTCGCGCATGAAGCCGAACGTGCGAGCACGCGACAGCTCGTTGCGGAATGCCCCGGGAGAAAGCTCCATATCGAGCCGCTGCCGGCCGATCACCGGCGTATCGAACTCGATCTCGACGTCCAGGCGGAAGCCCGTGTGGGGCGTCAGTTCTCCCCAGCATCCGCCTTCCTCAACCCGGATCGGCTTCAGAACCTTGATGTACCGGCGCGGCTCCGCCAGCTCGACGATTCCAGCCTGGTCGATCGCCGCCACGAACGGAGCAGCGCTCCCGTCCATGATCGGGACTTCCTTGCTGTCCACCTCGATATAGCAATTGTCGACACCGAGGCCGCGCATCGCGGCCAGCAGGTGCTCGACCGTCCCGACCGACACGCCGGCCTCATCGCCGATGACCGTGCACAACGTGAGGTTCTTGACGTTCCTCACATCCGCCGGAATGTCGGCTATGATTCGCCCGCGCTTGCTGACCAGGAAGCGCAGACCGCAGTCCGCTTCGGCGGGATGCAGCACGACGGAGACCGGTGCTCCGCTGTGCACGCCCTTGCCTTCGATAGCCACCTCTCGACGGATTGTCGTCTGTCGGCCGGCCAGAAATGATTTCGGCATTGTGTGCCGCCCCCTCACCCTGTCCCCAGGCAGGTGCGCCGACTAAGCGACGCACCAGCCACCCCCGTATCAGTTCCCGCGCCAAGCATCAGGTGCTTGTAGGTACCCCCAACGCAGAAACCGATTCGATGCATTAACGTTACAGTGGGCCTGTCAGGTGGGACAAATCACGGTTTCTTACATAGTGTTACCAATCGGCAAAACAGAACGCGCGATGCACCGGCCGAGACCGGCTCAAACTGCTCACCGCTTCGTTTCGTTGCCATAGAACACTGGCATTTCAGGCTGTTCGCTCTGATCCGAATCGTATTGCCGGCGGTCGCCGGCCGCGTCGGTACGTCGCCGCTGCGGCTCGGCTGCGCGCGGACCGGAACGTTGCTGCAGCCGCTCGCCCTGATCGTAGTCTTCAGGCTGAGTCTGCTTGCGTCCGACACCTGCAAGGCGTTGCAGGAAACCGAGTTTCCGCGGCGGCTCGGCAGGCGGCCTCGCTGCATAGGCACGCGGCACCGACCTGCCGTCGTACTGCTCCATCTTCGCTCGGTATTCCCGCTGCCCCACGGCAGGGAAATCACCGACGTCCGGCAGCCGCCGATGGCCGCGCCGCGGCTCGACCGGTGGCTGCGGCCTGAAGTCCGGATCTCGCGCCGGCGGCGCCAGCGGCTCGAACAGCGGCTCGACGGTAGGGACCTGATCGGTCGGTAGACTGATGACCGGCGGGCCATCCTGAAAAACGGCGCCGCTGTCGCTGGTCCATGACGTATCACGCTCGTCCTGCTGCGGCTGCCCGTGAGCCCCGGCAGGCGCTTGCGACGGATGGCTTGCGGATGGATCCCGCCCGCCCTGAGCGGCTGCAGACGCGGGCCCTGCCGGATGATCCGGCTGCGGCACATCGTTGGACCGGCTTTGCCGGGACGGAGCCGCGGATCCCTGCAGCGCACCCGACAGTGCTTGCGTAAACGGTTGCTCGCTGCGCTCCATGCCCGATGCGACGATGGAGACTCTGATGCGATCGCCGACCCCTTCATCGAACGTCGCGCCAACGATGATGTTCGCGTCCGGATCGACCTCCTGGCGCACGCGCGACGCAGCCTCGTCGACCTCGTAGAGCGTCATATCCCGGCCGCCCGTGATCGACACCAGCAGCCCTTTTGCCCCCATCAGCGAGACATCGTCGAGCAACGGATTCGAGATTGCGTCCTCGGCGGCGCGCTCGGCGCGACGCTCTCCGGATGCCTCGCCGGTTCCCATCACGGCTGTGCCCATGCCCGCCATGATCGCCCGCACATCAGCGAAATCGAGATTGATGAGGCCGTCCTTGATGATCAGATCGACGATGCAGGCAATGCCCGCGAAAAGCACCTGATCGGCCAGAATAAAAGCCTCGGAGAAGGTGGTCTTCTCATTCGCGATCCGGAACAGGTTCTGGTTCGGGATTACGATCATCGTATCGACGTTGGGCTTCAGCGCCGCAATGCCGGCTTCGGCCGCCCTCATCCGGCGGGAGCCCTCGAACTGGAACGGCTTGGTGACGACTCCCACCGTGAGCGCGCCGACTTCGCGCGCGATCTTGGCGATGACCGCAGCCGCCCCGGTGCCCGTGCCGCCCCCCATGCCGGCCGCGATGAACACCATGTGCGATCCGGTCAGTTGCGCACGAATGTCGTCCGCAGCCTCCAGCGCCGCGGCCTCGCCGATCTCAGGCTTGGCTCCGGCGCCCAATCCTTCGGTCAGCGTGACGCCAAGCTGGATGCGGTGCTCGGCCGTCGAGTTGGCGAGCGATTGCGCGTCGGTGTTTGCCACGACGAACGTCACCCCGGAAAGACCGGAGGAAATCATGTTGTTGACGGCATTGCTGCCTGCCCCGCCAACGCCGACCACGGTAAGCCGCGGCCGCAGTTCGGTAAGCTTGGGAAGTTCCTGGCTGATAGTCATGCACTGCCCCTCGCAGCGACGGTCCACGGCGATTCAACGAACGACGGCGACCGCAACCGCTCCGGTTGCCCGCCCGCGCTCATCTGCTCACCTCCTCTGCCGCTCAGAAGCTCTCGCGCAGCCACCGCTCCATCCGTCCCAAATACCCCGCACCCTGGGGCTCTCCGCCTAGCTCGTCCAGGATCGGTGACGGCCACGTCGCACCGGCTTTCACAAGCCCGATCAAGCACGAGAACGCCGGCCCGGGTTGTCCGGATACCCACCCACGAACTGACGACGGCCGTGCGACGCGAACATCCTGGCCCAACGCTTCAGCCGCAAAATCGGCGAGACCCGGAACCTGACTGGCGCCGCCGGTCAGAACCACTCGCTTGCCGGCCAGCCATCCGACGCCGCTTTGCTCCAGTTGCGCCGCAGCCTCTCTCAGGACCCCCGTCATGCGCTGGCGAACGATGCGCGCAACCAGTACCCTGGAACTGCCATCCAATCCGGCGCCGGTCTGATGCGCAAAGGGAAACGCAGAGTACAGGCCCTCGTCGCATGCACCTGGAGCCAGCGTCGCATATAGCGACTTGATTCGCTCTGCTTCTGCAAGCGGAACCGACAACGCGGCCGCGATATCGTCCGTGATTTGTTGCCCGCCGACGGGGAGTGTGGCGGTGAAGACCAGGTGCCCGCGGGCGAACGCGGCGATCGACGTGACGCCGGCCCCGATATCGATGCATGTCACACCGAGCGACTGCTCCTCCGGCGTGGCGACCGCGATGGCGCTGGCATAGGCCGTCGGTATCAAGCCGGCGACGTCGAGGTGGCAGCTCTCCACCAGCAGCGCGAGGTTGCGCAGCGGCCCCTCATCGACAAGCACGGCGTGATGCTCCGCATGCAGACTGGTTGCGGCCATTCCCAGCGGCTCACGAACGCCGGTCACGCCATCCAGCCGATAGCCGGTCTGCTCGAGCTGTATCAGTTTGCCGCCGCCCCGCTGCGCGTAGACCCGCGCGCCGGATTCGAGCGCATCGAGATCCGCCCGCTCGACCATCCCCGCCGGGAGTTCTTTGTGGCTGTGAAAGGTACGTGACCGCGGCCTGCCGCATGACACGCCGACATACACCGAATCGAGCTCGATCCTGGCCATCTGCTCCGCCTGGCTGATCGCCGACCGGATCGCCGGCGTTGCCGCCTTGGCATCGCTGACCGCCCCGCCTTCGATACCCAACGCACGTTGATGGCCCAGCCCAAGCACCAGCAGGCGCATCCCGCCGTTCGATCCGGCAAGCGGCTCTTCCGGAGCGACCGCTGCGATCAGGCAGCAGATCTTGGCCGAGCCGATGTCGACCGCCGCGATGATCGAGCCGGCCGCGTGCAGTTTGTTGTCTCGACCGAACAGCATGGCGGCACCTCACCGAGCCGCGTCGGGCGGCCGGGCCGCCGCCGCGCTTTGGACCCGCGCATCGACCTTCCGCAAAAACAACGAGCCGGGCGTGCGAAGATCGATAGCGGCAAGAGTTGCATCTTCGATCAGCTTCGGCGCACGCTGCATCAGTCGCGTTACGGCAATGTCGGGCCCATCGACCGGCAACAGCAGCTCCGTCCCTCCCGCGAGAACCAGATCCCAGCGACGGTCGGCGACCCGCCGCGCTTCGATCAGGCGCCGCTTCAGCTCGGGATACCTGCTCGCAATGGCGAGAATTTCTGCGGCTCCGCCCGCAGCCCCCTCTCCGCTGACCACCGGCAGTCCGAATTCGCCCTCGGTCACGGCCACCAGCACCCGGCCTTCGCCGTCGATGAGAAACGTACCGCCCTTCGTTCGCCACATCGCAAACGGCGTGCGTTCGACGATGTCGACCGCCAGCCGGTCGGGGAGCAGGCGGCGTACGCGGGCAGATTTGACCCAGGGCAGTTGCTCGATCCGCTTTTCTGCCGCTGTGGTGTCGAAGCCGAGCTGAGACCCTGCGGCACCGGCGTCCAGCGCCTTGTAGATCTGCGTGTCGAGCGTATAGCGTTGTCCCTGCAATTGCACCGCTGCGATGCCGAAGCCCAGGCTCTCGGCGATCCCATCGAGATCGGCAGACAGGTTCGGAGCCGCCCGCATCGCCTTGCCGTCTTCTGTCAGCAGCAGAAAGCCGAGCGCGCCTGTCAAACCGGCGGCGGCGATCGACGCGGCCAGGAGTCCGGCACCACGCCGGCGCCGGCGGCGTTCGCCGACCTGCCGCGATCCTGCCGATGGCCTGCCGAAGTGCATCGCCTTATCAATCGTTTGAGCACCAATATGAAGCGGCCGTTATCACACGGCTCCAAATGATACATTTGCGATCAAGCAGTTAACGCCGAGTAAACGAATTGGTAACGAGTTTGCGGCGGCGCCCGGCTCAGCGGTCGACCGAGGCGTCCTCGACGATCCATGTCACCAGCTCGACAAAGCTGATGCCGGCATGCTGCGCCAACTCCGGCACCAGCGACGTACCTGTCATGCCCGGCTGCGTATTCACTTCCAGGCACACGATCTCGCCGCTCCCTCCTGCGGTATCGTCATATCTGAAGTCGGCACGGCTCACGCCCCGGCACCCGAGTGCGCGGTGCGCGGCCAGCGTATGCGCCTGCACGGCCCTGTAGACATCGCACGGAAGATCCGCCGGCAGGATATGCCGCGACCCGCCCGGCGCATACTTCGCCTCGTAGTCGTAGAACTGCAGGTTGTCGTTGGGAACGATGTCGATGATGCCCGTGACCCGGTCTCCGATCACACCGCAGGTCAGCTCCCGTCCGGCAACGTAGCGCTCGACCATGATCAGACCGTTCGGCGCCGGGATCTTCGAAATCTTATCCGAGGGTATTTCCGCACCGCGCGGCACAATCACCACGCCGACGCTCGAGCCTTCCGCGATCGGCTTCGCCACATACGGCGGCTCGAGCGCATGGCTGGCGGCGGCTGCATCCCGGCTGACGATCGCATCTTCCGCCACTGGGACACCGGCGGCCCGCAGCACGCGCTTCGCCAGCGCCTTGTCCATGGCCAGCGACGAGGCAAGCACGCCGGAGTGCGTATAGGGAATCGCAAGGCATTCGAGCAGGCCCTGCACACATCCATCCTCCCCCCACCGTCCGTGCAAGGCATTGAAGCAGACATCCGGCTTCAACGCCGCCAGCCGCTCGCCGGCGTCACGGCCGACATCGATCCGGCTCACGCGATATCCGGCTTTCTCCAGCGCTTCCGCACAGGCCGCACCGGAACGGAGGCTGACCTCGCGCTCGGCCGACAGTCCGCCCATCAGCACGGCGACGTGATTGAACTTCCTCTGCGACATACGCTCGCTCATACCGTGGCCTTCAGCGCCAGAGCCTCTCCGCTGGCCCGGCCTTCGAGCGGAACGCCGAGTCTGATGATCTCCCACTCCAACTGAATGCCGGACGTCTCTTTCACGCGAGCGCGTACGGTCTCGCCCAACCGTTCGATGTCTTCGGCCGTGGCGTTGTCGACGTTGATCAGGAAGTTGCAGTGCAGGCTCGATACCATCGCGCCGCCGATCCGCAATCCACGGCAGCCTGCCGCATCGATGAATCGCCAGGCGCTATGCCCTGGCGGGTTCTTGAACGTCGAGCCGCCCGTCCGCTCCTTGATCGGCT
>JBFWYV010000060.1:0-19450 GCA_050186055.1 Hyphomicrobiaceae bacterium
AGTTCTCCGTCGTATGCGCGGCCAGTTCGTCCGGCGACATGCCACGCGCGCGGGCGACCGCAGCGGCCGTATGGACGACGAGGGCCGGCTCGTTAGTCCTGCCGCGATAGGGCTCGGGCGCGAGGAACGGTGCATCGGTCTCGACCAGCAGACGGTCAAGCGGCACGTCCGCCGCCACGGCGCGCAGCGCATCGGATTTCTTGAACGACACGACGCCGGAGAACGACACGTACAGCCCCAGCGCGACGGCGCGGCGCGCAAGTTCGGGCCCGCCGGTGAAGCAATGAAGAATGGCCGGGAACGGACCATCCCTCGTGTACTCCTCCTGCAGGATGCGGGCGGTATCGTCGTCGGCATCGCGCGTATGGATTTCGAGGGGAAGACCGGTCAAACGCGCCGCACGGATGTGATTGCGGAAGCCCTCCGCCTGCGCCTCGGGCGGGCTCTTCCTGTAGTAGTAATCGAGACCGGCCTCGCCGATGGACACGACTTTCGGGTGTCCGGCAAGCCTGACGATCTCGTCGGTGCCGATGTCGAGTTCCTCGTGCGCGTTGTGAGGATGCGTGCCGACAGAGCAGAACACGCGTTCGTCGGATGCGGCGATCTCCAGCAGCGTCGGCAACTGGCGGATGCGGGTCGAGATCGTCACCATGACGCCCACGCCGGCCGCCTTCGCGCGTGCGACCAGGCCGGCGCGATCCTCCGCAAACTGCGGAAAGTCGAGATGGCAGTGGTGGTCGACCAGCATCCTACCGCTTCCTGCTCCGTCGATCGATCGCAGGCGCGCGCCAACCGACACCGTTGCGAGTCCCCTCAGGCAGGCGGTGGGTCATCATCGTCCGCCTGACAAGTCTCTCTCATTTGGGCTCCACGTAGCGTGGGAACACGCCCTGCGGCGCCGGCAGCGTCAATCCCGTCTGCAACCGTCCCGCCTCGCCGAGCGCCGCGAAATCGCGCTTCTCCGCCGGCTGAGCGAGCAGATCGAGCAGCTTCCCGCACGATACCGGCATCGCCGGCGTCGCCAGGATTGCGAGTTGCCGCACCACCTCCGCGGTAACGTAAAGGATCGTGCCGCGCCGCTCCTGCGAATGCCCTTTGTCGAACGGCTTCTCGGAGGCGAAATAGCGGTCGCCTTCGGAAACCACGGCCCAGATCGCATCGAGCCAGGTCTTGATCGCCTGCCGGTCCATGGCCTTGCGCGCCGCCGGATAGATCGCATCGGCCGCGCCCAGGATGGCCCTATCGGCATCCGACAGCGGTCCGGGCGCCGGCACGACGCCGCCGAAGTTCCTGGCGATCATCGACAGCGAACGCTGCGCCAGATTGCCGAGACCATTGGCGAGATCGGCGTTGATGCGGTTCTTGATCTGCTCGGGATCGTAGCTGCCGTCCTGGCCGAACACCACCTCGCGCAGGAAGAAATAACGCATCTGGTCGACGCCATAGGCGGCGGCGAGATCGAACGGATCGATCACGTTGCCGACCGACTTCGACATCTTCTCGCCCTTGTTGAACAGGAACCCGTGCGCAAAGATCCGCTTGGGCACGGGCAATCCCGCCGACATCAGGAACGCCGGCCAATAGACAGCATGAAAGCGCACGATATCCTTGCCGATGACGTGCACGTCAGCCGGCCAATAATGCCAGTTCTTGTCGGTCTCGTCGGGAAAGCCGACGCCCGTCGTGTAGTTGTTCAGCGCGTCGATCCACACGTACATGACGTGTCCCTCCGCACCAGGCACCGGAATGCCCCAATCGAGCGTGGTGCGCGAGACGGAGAGATCCTGCAGCCCGCCCTTGACGAACGAGACCACCTCGTTGCGGCGCTCGACGGGCAGGATGTAGTCGGGATCGCTCTCATACAGCGCGAGCAGCTTGTCCTGATAGGCGGAGAGCCGGAAGAAGTAGGTCTGTTCCTCCGTCCACTCGACGGGCGTACCTTGCGGGCCGACACGGACGCCGTCGGCGCCGACCGTCGTCTCCTCCTCGGCGTAGTAGGCCTCGTCGCGCACCGAGTACCAGCCCGCATAGCCGCCCAGATAGATGTCGCCATTGGCCTCGATGCGCCGCCACAGCTCCTGCGAGGAGCGGTAATGGCCGTCCTCGGTCGTGCGGATGAAACGGTCCTGGCTCAGGTTGAGCGTCGCCACCATGTCGCGGAAGCGGGCTGCGTTGCGGTCGGCGAGCTGGCGCGGGGTCAGCCCCTCGCGCTGCGCCGTCTGCTTCATCTTCAGGCCATGCTCGTCGGTGCCGGTCAGGAAAAACACGTCCTTGCCCGCCAGACGCTCGAAGCGCGCGATCGCATCGGTCGCGATGGCCTCATAGGCGTGGCCGATATGGGGCACGCCGTTGGGGTAGGAGATAGCCGTTGTGATGTAGAATTTCTCTCGTCCGCTCATGTCGAAACACCGTTCTCAAGCCTGTCGCCGCGTTCCTCGATCTCATGCGCAAGCCGGCGTGCCACGCACGCGCAGCCAAGCCACCCTCACATTCGGGCAACGATCGACGACGACACGAAATGAGAACAGTCGGGCACGGGCCTATTACCGGACGAGCAAAGTTGAAACAATCGGCTGCGGCGGCCGCAGACGAGCCCGCCTCGGCTCAAGCGCCGCGCGAGGCCGCCTGCAAACGGGCAACCGTTTCCAGGATGAGAATCTTACGGTCGAGATTGAGCGCAAGCGTCTCGGCTTTCCTGGCGAGCGTTGTTTCCCACAGCTCGGCCCATGTGGCAAGACCATGCTCGGGGATCACCCGCTGCGCAAGCTGAGCATCCGGACCAGCGTCGGCGCCCAGCGCGCGGGCGCGAATCAGACGCGCTATCGCCTCCATCATGAGGTCGAACGCCTGCTCGAACCGCTGCTCGCTGCCTGGCCCGGAAACATCGTCGGCCAGCGCGTGTACGGCCGGCCAGTCGACCTTCGGCAGCAGCGATAGCAGGCCGGACACACGGCCGGACAGCTTCATGCCGTCGGCGCCTGCAAGCGTCAGCAGCCTGCGTACGCTGCCTTGGGCGAGCGGCGCGAGCCGGCTCCAGTCCGCGTCCGGGGGCAAAGGCTGGCCGGACGCCGACAGCGCTGCGGTCGCGGCGCTCCGCAGATCGGCCTCGTTAAGCGGCTGCAGATCGAGGCGGCGGCACCGCGAGCGGATCGTCGTCAGCAGCCGGCCCGGCTGGGACGAGATCAGCACGAAGAGCACCCGTGCCGGCGGCTCCTCCAGCGATTTCAACAGGGCGTTCGCGGCATTCAGGTTGAGATCGTCCGCCCGATCGACGATCACCACCCGCCAGCCCCCCGCCGAATGCGACAGGAATGACTTCAGCCGCCGCACCTCGTCCACGGTGATTGCGGTCAGGAGGCGCTTGGCCCGCGTATCGTACGGGCGCCGCAGGACGGCCAGCCCCGGATGGGACAGCGCCTTGACCTGCCGGGCCGCGATGCTGTCGTCCGGCACCGACAGGACGCCATCGTCTCCCTTGCCCCGCTGCTCCGGCTCCGCGAGCACGTAGCGGGCGAGACGATAGGCCAATGTCGCCTTGCCGATGCCCTCGCGCCCGGTAATCAGCCAGGCATGATGCACCCGTGCTTCGGCGAAGGCCTTGGCGAAGTGGTCCTGCGCTTCCGCGTGGGAATGGAGGCGGGCGGTCACACGTGGATGCGGAAAACCGTCGAGGCGGTCTGCCTCCGGCGGGGCTTCCGTTTCCTGCAGGACCGGTGCGCGAGCCATCAGCCGCCTCGCGCAAGGCGGGCAGCGACATGGGCAGCGACGTCACGGGCAATATCGTCGGCGGACCGGCCGGCTTCGACGATGACACACCGGCGCGGATCGGACCGGGCGATGTCGAGGAAGGCCTGCCGCAGCCGTTCGTGATAGTCCTGGCGCCGGGCCTCGTAGCGGTCGGCATCGGCAACCGAACCGGGCGCCGCCGCCACGCGCCGCTGCTCGGCACGGGCGAGCCCGACGGCCGCATCGAGGTCGAGCAGGATCGTCAGATCCGGCGTGGTCAGGTTGACGACCAGATGCTCAAGGATCTCGATCGCCTCAGAGCCGAGTCCGCCGGTCACCCCCTGGTAGACGCGGGTGGAGTCGGAGAAGCGGTCGCAGATCACCCATTGCCCCCGCTCGAGCGCCGGCCGGATGGTCTTTTCGAGATGGTCGGCACGAGCCGCGTAGAACAGCAGCGCCTCGGCCAGAGGCGAATGCGGCGGCGTCCGCGGATCAAGCAGGATCGACCGTACGGCTTCCGCAAACGGCGATCCGCCGGGCTCCCGGGTCACCACCACGTCGCGCCCCTGCCCGCGCAGAGACAGGGCCAGCCGCTCGGCTTGAGTCGTCTTGCCGGTGCCCTCGCCGCCCTCGAAAGTGATGAACCTGCCGCGTGCCATCGCCATGCGCCGTCAACTTGCCGCTCTGCCGGTCTCCCGCGCCCATGAGGGGAGCGGGCCGACCGCCGCCAGGTCCGCGAACGTGGCTGCGCTATCTCGGGATCAAGCGGAACGCCAGATGGGCGAGGGAGTCAAGACCGCGCCAGACGAGCCCGGCCTTCTCCACGTCCTGTGCCGCGTAAAGGGGCACCTCCTGCACGGCGTTGGTCGTACTCGTCACCCTGAGACGCGCGACCTTGTCGCCTTTCCTGATCGGCGCCTTGAGCGGGCCGTCATAGATGATCTCGCCGCGCAACCTTTGGTTGGTCGGATAGCGCGGCAGCCAGACGTTGAGTTCGCCGTTCGCAACCAGCGGCACGTACATCACGCTTGCGCCCCACACACGCGCACTGCCGATCGTCTCATCCGCATCATAGAGTTTGACCGGCGCAACATTCTTGAAGCCCCACTCGAGCAGTCGCTCTGTCTCGCTCTGGCGCTCCCGGGCGCTGCTGGCGCCGTGGACAACGGCGATCACACGGCGATCCCCGCGCTTCGCCGTCGCAACGAGGCCGTAGCCGGCGGCGTTCAGATGACCCGTCTTCATGCCGTCGACGGTCGGGTCGGAGAACAGCAGCGGGTTACGGTTCCTGAATTTGTGGCGGCGGTACTGGAACTCCTTCTGCGCGAACATCGGGAAGTATTCCGGGTAGGTCACGATGATGTGGCGGGCGAGCAGCGCCAATTCCCTGACGGTCATCAGGTGCTGTGGATTCTCAAGGCCGGTCGGGTTGCGGAACTGGGACTTCTGGAGCCCGATCCGGCGCGCCTCCTCCGTCATCATCTGGGCGAACTTCGCCTCGCTGCCGGCGATCCCCTCGGCAATGCAGATCGCAGCGTCGTTGCCCGACTGCACGATGATGCCCTGGATCAGCTCGGACAACGGCTCCTTGGTATTGACCGGCACCATCATCGCTGCCGTATGCGAGGGCGCGCCGCCGGTCCGCCAGGCATGCACGCTCATCACGAACTCGTCGCTGAGCTTGATCTTGCCGGCCTTCAGCAGCTTGAAGGTCAGAGCGAGCGTCATCAGCTTGCTCATGCTCGCCGGCTGCACCAGTTGGTCGGCGTTATGCTGAAACAGAATCGCACCCGTGGTGGCGTCCATCAGGATCGCCTGGCCGACCTTGGTCGAGAGCTCTCCCTTGGCCTGGGCATGTCCAGGCGACGCCAGAACGTGGGCCCAGATGAAGGCCAGGAGCAGACATGCGAGTCCGCTCCACTGCTGGAGCCGCGCCTGAGCAGTAATCGTGCGCTGCACAATTCCGTCCCCGCGCTTGATGTTCTGTCCACGACTATCGCTGCACCGGCAAGTTCCCGTCAACACGTCGGATCCCGCATATCGATCAAAGTCCGCGACTTTCCCCTGCGCCGCAATTGCGCTGCATTGACCCCATAACCCGGCGCACACATACTGCGGCCGGTGGCTCGCTGCCATCGAATCGCATTCGGCTCAAGGGAAAACGTGCGCCTCTTATGACGACGCTTCGCAGCGAAGACGAAAGAGCACCGCGCTCGGAGTCGAGGCGCTGGCCGGCTGCGTTCGTGAGCGCCTGCGCGCTGGTATCGATCGCATCCATTTGCGGCCCCGCAATGGCGCAGAGCTGGTGGCCGTTCGGCGGCGGCAGCTCCGAACGTGCGCCCGTGCCCTCCGAGCCGGTCTATCGCGAGCCGCAACGCCGGTCTCCGCCAACGCAGGGCTATGGTCAGAACTGGTCGAGCAACAGACCTCCGATCTGCCTTCAGCTCGAGCAACGGCTCGCAATGGAAGCCAACCGCGGCAACCAGTCACGCGAGCAGCTTCCGCGCATCGAAGCCGAGATGCGGCAGGCGGAGCGCACCTACCAGGTCGGCCAGCGCCAGCTCGATAGCGCCAACTGCTTCGACTATTTCCTGTTCGCGAAGACCCTGAAGCGCACGCGGCAGTGCGTCAGCCTCAACAACCAGGTGGAAAACGCCAAGCGCCAGCTCGGCGATCTCGACGCGCAGCGCCAGCAGATCATGAGCTCGGAAGGGAGATCTTACCGCGACGACATCGTTCGCGAACTGGCACGCTACAATTGCGGGCCGGGCTACCAGCAGCAGGCGCGCAGTTTCAATCCGTTCTCGTCACTGTGGCAGGACGAGGAGGGCAACAGTCAGGGCGGCAACACCTTCTCGCTTCCGTTCGCCACCTACAAGACCGTCTGCGTCCGGCTGTGCGACGGCTACTACTTCCCGGTCAGCTTTTCGACGCTGCCCAATCACTTCGAGCACGATGCGATGGTGTGCGAGGATAAGTGCGCAGCGCCGGCGGAACTCTATTTCTTCGAGAACAAGCCGGGTGTCTCGATCGAACAGGCGCTGTCGCAGAAAACGCAGCAACCATATTCAAGCCTGAAATCCGCACTGCGCTATCGCAAGGAATATGTCCCGGGCTGCTCATGCAAAAAGGCAGAGTACGTGCCTGAGCCGACAAGCCCGAATGCCATACGCGGGCGGCGCGCGGAAGCTCCGGCCACAAGCGGCGGATGGGGCGCGGCCACGACCAGGCCCTGAGACACGACCAAGCACCGACAAACACACCGAACGGCGTTGAAATCTGCGTGATCGGCCGTGCCAATGGCGCGCTGCTCACGTTTTTGCGTTATAGTTATCGGAAGTGTGATACTCTGATGTCGTCCGTATGGGCGTTGTTTTCGTTACTCGTGCCGTGTGCAGCGTTGTTTCGGATGAGCGATTTGTCTCAAAGCGCCGCTTCCGGCTCGCTTGTCGAGGCTGTGATTCTGCGCCCGGCAACGATCGACGATTTCTCCGACATTCGATACGTGCAAACGGAGTCCGTCCGCCGGATCGCAGCCAGGATGCTGTCCGAGGACGAGACCGCGGCATTCGTCGCGCTGGTGTGCTCCCAGAGCTACGCAGGCCGGCTGGTCGATCTCGTCCGCGCAGGGCGGCTCACCGTTGCCGTCATGGGAGAAGCAGGCTCGATCGTCGGTACCGCCGGCTGGGTACCGGCCAATGATTCCGGTGCTGTTGCGCGCCTCGTCGCCATGTTTGTCGGGCCGCAGTTCGCCCGGCAGGGCATAGGGCGGCGCCTGTTCCACGCGGTCGAGGCTCAATCGTCCCGTGCGGGCTTTTCAGGGCTGACCGTGCGCTCGCCGATCGGAGCGACCGGCTTCTTCCTGAAGCTCGGCTTCGAGGTTGCCTCTCACGGAGTCTGGGGCGTGGGTCCGGACGTCAATGTCCCGGTCGCGTTCATGCGCAGGAACCGGGAACAGTCCGGCTCTTGAAGCGGCCTATCCGGCGTGCCCGTGCAAGCGCATGATGGCGCGAGCGCGTCCGATCAACGGCAGCAGCAGCTTCAGCTCGGGTCCGGCTTCCATTCCGGTGAGCGCCAGGCGCAGCGGGTGGAACAACTGCCGCCCCTTGCGGCCGGTCGCTGCTTTCACGGCACTGGTCCACCCGCCCCAGGTCGCCTCGCTCCAGGGTTCAGGCGGAAGCAGACCGGCCGCAGTCTCACAGAAGGCAGCATCTTCGATCACCGGCGCGACGTCGCGCCCGACAACGTTCCACCAGCCGGCAGCGTCTGCGACCACGACAATGTTGCCGCGCACGGCATTCCAGAACTCTTCCCCGCCGCCGATGTCCAGACGAGCGAGTTGCTCGCGCACGGCGGCGTATGGCGTGCGGTGCAGCAGCCGGGCATTGAGCTGGCGCAGCTCCGCCTCGTCGAAGCGGGCCGGCGCGCGCGAGAGCTGATCGATCTGGAAGCGCTGAGCGAGTTCATCGAGCGTGTCGCAGACATCGATCGCCTGCGACGTGCCGACCAAAGCCGCATGACTCGCGATTGCCATCGGCTCGTACCCGGCATCGCGCAAGCTCGCGACCGACAACGACCCGAGACGCTTCGAGAGCGGTCCGCCGTCGGCATCGACCAGCAGACTGTGGTGGGCGAATGCCGGCGGCTCGGCGCCGAATGCCTCGAACAACTGGATCTGCACGCCGGTATTGGTGACGTGATCCTCGCCCCTGATCACGTGGCTGATGCCCATGTCGATATCGTCGACGACGCTGGTGAAGGTGTAGAGGTAGGAGCCGTCCTCGCGGATCAGGACGGGATCGGACAGCGACCCCACATCGACCGACTGCTCGCCGCGGACCAGATCGTGCCAGGTGACCAGGGTCGGAACGGGCGTCCACCCGCTACCAGCATCAGTATTGGCAAGCCGGAAACGCCAATGCGGACTGCGGCCCCCGGTCTCGGTCGCGGCTCGAGCTTGCTCCGTCAGCCGCAGGCTCGAGCGGTCGTAGATCGGAGGCAGGCCGCGGGCCCGCTGGCGCTTGCGGCGACGGTCGAGTTCGTCCTCGGTCTCATAGCAGGCGTACAGGCGTCCCTCGGCCTTCAGCCGCGCGGCGGCGAGGTCATAGAGCGCGATGCGCTCCGACTGCCGTTCCAGGCGGTCCCACGCGAGCCCGAGCCATGCGAGGTCGTCCTCGATGGCAACGGCGAACTCGGCGGTGCTTCGCGCCAGATCGGTATCATCGAGGCGCAGTATGAACGTGCCGCCATGCCGCCTGGCGTGAAGCCAATTGATGAGCGCGGTGCGCAGATTGCCGACGTGCAGACGGCCGGTCGGGCTGGGAGCGAAGCGAACGGTAACGGTCATTCTCGAACTTTCTCGAACTTCTCGGACCTTGTCCGGCTGCAGCGTGTAGACGCACTGCACCAAATTGCCATCTCCGCGACGCGGGATTTCATGGCATAATGCGGCCGCCCAACGCAACGAGCCGCCGGTGCGGCGTGACGGCGTTGCGCGCGAAAACAACAACAATACGAGACCGAGAGAGCAGGAGTTCTGACATGCCGGCGCCTTGGACGCCCGAAAGCTGGAGATCGAAGCCGATCATCCAGGTCCCCGAATACCCCGACGAGCGCCAGCTTTCGGAGGTCGAAGCCAAGCTCGCCACGTTTCCACCGCTGGTTTTTGCAGGCGAGGCCCGGGATCTGAAGCGCGGTCTGGCGCAGGTCGCGGCCGGCAATGCTTTCCTGCTCCAGGGCGGAGACTGCGCCGAGAGCTTCGCCGAGCACAGGGCCGACAACATCCGCGATTTCCTGCGCGTGTTCCTGCAGATGGCGATCGTTCTCACCTATGCCGCCTCGATGCCGGTGGTGAAGGTCGGGCGGATTGCCGGGCAGTTCGCCAAGCCGCGCTCGTCCGACTTCGAGAAAAAGGGCGATGTGACACTGCCAAGCTATCGCGGCGACATCATCAACGGCCCCGAATTCACGGCGGAGGCGCGGACGCCGGATCCGCTGCGCCAATTGGAGGCCTACCGCCAGTCGGCGGCTACGCTGAACCTGCTCAGGGCATTCTCTCTGGGCGGATACGCGGACCTCGAGCGCGTGCACCAGTGGAACCTCGGCTTCGTCAAGGACAGCCCGCAAGGCCACCGCTACCAGGAGCTGGCCGATCGCATCAACGAGACCATCGCCTTCATGCGGGCCTGCGGGATCACCTCGGAGAACACGCCGCAGCTCAAGACGACGAACCTCTACACGAGCCACGAAGCGCTGCTCCTGGGCTATGAACAGGCGTTCACGCGCCTCGATTCGACGTCGGGCGAGTATTACGCCACCTCGGGGCATATGGTGTGGATCGGCGATCGCACCCGCCAGCCCGACCATGCGCACGTCGAGTTCTGCCGCGGCATCCGCAATCCGATCGGCATCAAGTGCGGTCCGTCGCTGGAGCCGGAGACCCTGCTCAGGCTGCTCGATACGCTCAATCCGAAGGAGGAGCCGGGCCGGATCACGCTGATCTGCCGCTATGGCTCCGACAAGATCGACGCGGCGCTACCGAAGCTGATCCGTATGGTGCAGAAGGCCGGCCGCTCGGTGGTGTGGTCGTGCGAT
Source organism: Hyphomicrobiaceae bacterium (assembly GCA_050186055.1). Taxonomy (GTDB): domain Bacteria; phylum Pseudomonadota; class Alphaproteobacteria; order Rhizobiales; family Hyphomicrobiaceae; genus CAMDPA01. The sequence continues at coordinate 10,321 of JBFWYV010000060.1, forward strand.
CCGATGCACGGCAACACGATCACGTCGGCGACCGGCTACAAGACCCGGCCGTTCGAGCGCATCCTGCGGGAAGTCGACTCCTTCTTCGCGATCCACCGCGGCGAGGGCACGCACGCAGGCGGCGTACACGTGGAGATGACCGGCCAGCCCGTCACCGAGTGTACAGGCGGCGCCGGCGCCATATCTGACGCGGACCTGTCCGACCGCTATCACACCCACTGCGACCCACGGCTCAACGCCGACCAGTCGCTCGAGCTTGCTTTCCTGATGGCTGAGCGTCTCAAGCTGGAACGGACCGCACGCGCCGAGCCGCGACAGGCTGCCGTGCCGGCGTAACCGCGCAGGCCGCTTGCGGACAAGACAAGGGCCCGCTCAACCGGCGGGCCCTTTTTCATTGCATCAGGACTATCGGCCTCAACCGGCCTTCAGCTTCAGCAGTTTGTCGGCAGTTCCGTGCGTGAACTTCGCCATATCGGCAGGCGAGAACGCCAACTGATCGAGGAACGCCTTGCCCTGCATGTTGGACGAGTACGGATAGTCCACCGAGAACATGATGCGGTCGAGGCCGAACGTCATCAGCGCGGCGACGAGCGGCGGCTGCGTAAAGACGCCGCTCGTCGTGATCCAGACCTGATCCAGGATCGTCTGGCTGATCGTGCGCGACAGGTGCCGAACGTGCGGGGCCGATACGTCATCGATGCGGGCCAGCATGACCGGAAGGCCCTCGCCCATATGGCCGATGACGACTTTGAGATTGCGGTGCTTGTCGAGCGCGCCGGACAACACCAGGCGCAGGACGTGAATCGCGGTCTCGGAGTGCCAGCCCCAGCCGGCGGTTTCGATCGCCGTGCTCGCCGATCCGGGCAGGTTCGAATAGTAGGTATTGCGCACCGCTTCGGGCGCCAGGCTCGGGTGGATGTAGATCGGCACGTCGAGCGCTGCGGCAGCCGCGAGCAGGCTGTCATAACGGGGATCGTCGAGGAATTTGTCCTCACACGTTCCATTTATCATCGCACCGTGGAATCCCAACTGCTTGACCGCGCGCTCGAGCTCCCTGGCGCAGGCATCGGGCGAGCGCATCGGCAGATGGGCGAATCCCGCGAAGCGGTCGGGATGCTTCTTTACCGCACCCGCGAGCACGTCATTGAGCGCGGCGGCGAGATCAACGCCGGCCTGACCGTCCACCAGATCGGCGCCGGCGGCGGACATCGAGATGACCTGGACGGTGATGCCGGCGGCGTCCATCGCGCTCAACCGTTCCTCGCCGAGGTCCGGCAAGAGGTCGAGTGGACTCTTATGCCCGGGCAACACCGTACGTGGCCTGAAGCCGCGCTTGATCTTGGCCTCCTCCGGAATCCTGCTGACCAGCGAAGGGACCGTGAAATGCTCTTCCAGTGCGACAACCCGCATCGTCCAACCTCCCGAGATGATGGGCGGGACTGTGGCATCAGATCGAGGGCGGAATCAACTGGTTGCGGCGGCCGTTCGTCTGGCCGGAAAGCGGAGGACACGCATTCGCGTCCATTCGCCACGGACCGCCGCGGGGACGCTCTGCCTACCGCCGCGGCACTGCGGGATGACGCGCCAACCGCGCCTGTGCCGCCAGCCGGATCGGCGCGTTGGTCGCGCCAAAGCCCTTGTAGCCGCGGCGCTCGACGAACTCGAAAAAGAACAGGTCCTCGAAAGGCTGGGTATAGACCTGCAGGTACTCGCCGGTTTCGTCCCGATCGTACAGGATATTGTTGGCGCGCAGCGTATCCAGCATGCGCTCGTCGAGATCAAAGCGCGCTTCGAGATCGTCGTAGTAGGTGCCGGGGATCGGCAGGATCTTGACGCCGCCGGCCGCCAGCAGCTTCACCGAGGCCACCAGGTCCTGCGAGGCGAAGGCGACGTGCTGGACACCCGACCCGAAGAACTCGCTGAGAAAGCGGGACGACTGCGTGCGCTGGCTCTGCGAGCCGTTCAGTACGATGCGGACGTTGGCTTCGGGAGCCTCGATGACCTGGCTCCGCACCAGGCCGCCGGGATCGGCGATGTCCAGCTCCTTGGTCTTATCGACGTCGAGCAGCGACGAATAGAACAGGAGCCACGTCAGCATTTCCTCGTACTGCATGGACTGCGAGATGTGATCGACCTCGACGAGGCTGGCCGATTGCGCCGTCCCATCTCCGGCATCGGGCCTGAACTCGATATCCCAGACGCGGCCGAGATCACTGGCGCTGTCCAGGAAGTAGAGGAGGCTCCCTCCCAGTCCGCGCACGGCCGGAATTTCCAGCTCGCCGGGCCCGACCGGCTGGCGAAACGGCTTGTCGAGCAACTTCTCGGCGCGGTCCAGTGTTGCCGTCGCGTTCTCGACGCGAAGCCCGATCGCGCAGACGGATGTGCCGTGCGCGATCTGATAGGAATGGGCGAAGCCGTCCTTCTCGGCGTTGATGACGAGATTGATGTTGCCCTGCGTCCAGCGGCTGACCGCCTTGGACACGTGCGTACCGGCTCTGGAAAAGCCCATGCCCTTCAACAGCCGCTCCAGACCTGCAACGTCCTTCTCATCCACTGTGAACTCGACGAACTCGACGCCCTGGGGCCGCGATCTCGCGGGCAGCGAGACGCCGGAGCCGGCCGGCATACGGCCGCCGGCCCGTTGCAGCCGGTCAAGCAGGTAGATCAGCGAGCGGCGGCCGTCGACGGCAACCGAGCGCGCGGAGCCGGCGCGGAACTGATCATTGAAGATCTCCAGCGACAACGGCCCGTCGTAGCCCGTTTCAGCCAATGCCTTCATGAAGTCGAGCACGGGCAGATCGCCTTGTCCGGGGAAGCAGCGGAAGTGACGGCTCCACTGCATGACGTCCATATCGAGCAGCGGCGCATCGGCGATCTGGACCAGGAAGATGCGTTCCTTCGGGATCGACCGGATCGGGTTGAGATCGGTCTTCATGGCGCAGATGTGAAAGCTGTCGAGGACGACGCCGACATTGGGATGGTCGGCGCGGCGCACCACCTCCCAGGCATCGCGGTAGTCGTTGACGTGGCGTCCCCACGCCAAGGCCTCGAAGCCGACCCGGATTCCGCGCGCCTCGGCACGCTCGCCAAGCTCCCGGAAATCTGCGGCAAGACGCTCGATGCCGCCATGGGACTCGGGCGAGACATTCGAACAGACCATCAGAAGATCGCAGCCAAGCTCCTGCATGGTGTCGAACTTGCGCTCGGCCCGTGCGAATGCACGCGCGCGCTGGGGCTCGTCCCAGCCCTCGAAGTCGCGAAACGGCTGGAAGGCGATCAGCTCCAGTCCCAGCCCGTCGATGAGCCGGCGGGCATCGGCGTTGGTGCCATTGAAGGACAGCAGATCATTCTCGAAGATCTCGAGGCCTTTGAAGCCGGCCGCGGCGATCGCCTCAACCTTCTCGGTGAAATCCCCTGACAGGCATACGGTCGCAATCGAGGTTCTCATGGCTCCCGCTCCCGACTTCCCAGTCGATCCATCTCAACATGTAGGGTACAGACGTTCAATCGCACCAGCGCTTTTTCTCGCTCCTCTATCATCACACACAGGGTGTGATCAGGAACGTGTTGACGTCGACAGGGGCGCGGGACAGCCTGCACCGGCGGCTCCGCCCATACCGATCCCTGGGAAACGTTCGTGCGCAAGATTCTGATCCTGTCTGACGGCCGGCCCGGTCATGCGAACCTGTCGGACGGGATCGCTGCGGCGATCGAGCGTCTCGGTCCGGCACAGACCGTGCGCGTCGAGGTGCGGCGCGGGGGCTGGCCGGGTGCGGTGCTCGCCGCGCTGGTCAGGTCCAGGCTGCCTGCGCGGACCATGCTGCAGAGGGTCTATGGGCTGCAACTTGCGGATCTGCCGGCAGCCGACATCGTCGTATCCGCCGGCGCGGAGACGCTCGCCGCCAACGTCTGGGTGGCGCGAGGGAGGAGCATTCCCAACATCTTCTATGGATCACTACGCCTGTTCAGCCCGTTGGACTTCACCCTCGTGCTGACATCGTACGCACGCCGAGCCTCGCGGCCGCATCATGCCCTGGCCCTCAAGCCATCGCGCCTCGACCCGGACCAGCTTTCCGGCCGGCGTGCGGCTGATGCCACGGACAGTTCGAGACCGCTGGCGACCGCCGCCCTGATCATCGGCGGCAACTCCGGGACGTACACCTACCGGGATGCCGACTGGACGCGACTGCTCGGCTTCATCGAGCAGACCGCGCGCTCGCATGGGACGCGCTGGCTGGTGTCGAACTCCCGGCGGACCCCGGACGCGGTAAGCGACCGCCTGGCCGCCATGGTCGCCGAGGGCGTCTCTCCCGTCGAGCAGTTCATCGATGTCAGACAGCCGATGGCTGCCAGGCTTTCCGACCTGCTCGGCAAGGTCGACGCGGTTGTCTGCACCAACGACTCCAGCAGCATGATCTCAGAGTGCGTGTGGGCCCGCACGCCCGTGCTCGGTGTGTTCCCACGCGAGGCCAGCCTGGATCGCGACGAACAGAGCTATCGCGACTGGCTTTCGGCGGAGGGATGGAGCCGCGAACTGGCGATAGCGGATCTGAACCCGGCAACCTTTGCGCAGGGAATTGCCGCCTTGCGGCCGATGCGGTCCAATCCGCTCGAACGGCTATCACAGCTTCTCGTGAACCGTATCCCGGCCCTCACGGCGCCAACTGCGCCCCGAAAAGCCGAGGCCCCGCCGTAAGTTGCGGCGAGGCCAAATACACAATGCGCGTCTGGTAACCCGCTCAGCGGGACCGGCAGCTCAGGGCGACTTCAGCGGCACCCTCACCCGGCCCATGACGCCGCTCGCCTCGACATCGCGATCGCCGTTCAACTGCTGCTTGGGCTCGGAGGCGCCATAAAGCAGCTCAAGCTTCAGATCCAGCTTGGGAATCTCACCGATAATGCCCAATCCCGGGATCCTTATCTTAGTACCGGATTCCGATTTCGGTGCGGTGGCTTCAGGCGTCGCGAGTCCGAGCCCGCGATCGGCGGGAACAGACGCCGACGGCGCAGGCGCTTGCCCAACGCCCGGCATCGGCTTCTCCTCAAAGGCAAAAGCCGTGGAATACATCCACAGAAGCAGTAATCCGGCAGCTAGCTGTCTCAATCTCATAATCCTGCGCATCGTTCCGCGCCCCCGCCCGCGACGGCTTCCGCTCGCCTCCGCAGTGTTTGGAGTGGAACATACGTGAGACGAATGGTGTTTCAATAGCTATCAGGTCTCCCTGAATAATTCGCTTCCTGATTGTGGTTTCGCCGTCATGTGGCGAAGTTGCAACATCCAAACTCCATCTTAATTTCAACTGAGTTTTGAACAGGTTCTTGCTTTATTCGGCCGCAAAGAACGCTGTTCACCCTGCAAAAGCCAAGAGCCGCCCGTGTGGGCGGCTCCCGGATATTGCTCTGTGGAGTTTTGCGATCAGAACTTGATGGTGGCGCCGGCGAAGACCACTTGGTGATCCGCGATGGAGTTCGACTTGACGGCTGCCGCCGTCGAGGTCGCGGTCTGATCCATCAGACTGATATCCGTTTGGATATTGTAGTAGCCGAGATAGAGCGCCATCGCCGCTGCATCGATCCGCTGGGTGATGCCACCGCCCCAGATGGTGCGCTGAGCGTTGGTGATATAGGCGGCTCCGACGATCGGATTGATGGCGTCGCCGACGGCGACGCTCCGTGCCTTACCGTTGGACATGCCAAAGCCGATGTCCTGCTCCATGTACTGGCCCCAGAAGATGGTATTCCCAAGCGGGTTCAGCTTGGCCTGCCAGCCGGCCTGGATCCACCAATAGCTGTCGGTGTCATCGATGCCGGAGATGGCGAGCAACTTCTTCCGGTTGTCATCATTCCATTCGGCCCAGCCGCCGGACACGTACAAGCCGGTCGGCACGTGGAGGATGGAGCCGCTGGCCTGCCATGAGTTGCAGTCCGTGGTCGATGCACTGGTCACAACGGAGAGATTGGCGCAGGCGCCGCGGTCGTTGCCGGTAAACTGGGCATAGCCGACGGCGGCGGCGACACGGACCTCGCCGTACTGCTCGGCGTAGCGCAGGGCAACACCCCATACATCATCGGCGCCCCAGCCCGTGCTGAACTGGAAGCCCGAGCTCTTGGTGTGGCCGAGGAAGAACGGCGAGGTGTACTTCACGCCATGCAAGGTCGGACCGTAGTCGTTCGATACGATCGTTGCGCCGTTCTGGAACAGATTGAAATGACTGAGGCTGCTCAGCCCGCCGTTGCCTGTCGTGCCCGAGCGGCGAAGACGCATGCCCTGGAAGGTATAACCGGCGCCCGTCGGTCCAGCGAAACCATCAGGATTGACCAGGTTCACGCTCGAGGTGCCGATCGTGGTATCGGTCTGGCGGCCGACGGTCAGGCGGCCGTAGGTGCTGGAGTTCATGTACCAGTTGGCATACCGCAACGACACCGACCGGGTGTTGTAGGCTGTAATCGACACCCCTTCGGTCGTCGCCAGCGGAAGCTGATTCGCCGAACTCGACCGGCCCGACCGGATCTGCAGCTCGATGTTGTAGCCCGCCGACCAGTCCGACGTGATCTTGGCCGAACCACGAACGCCAATGCGGTTCTTGATGTTGTTGTTCTCAAGCAGGTAGGTGTTGGTCTCGCCGCCGTCGTCCCAGAACATCAACGCCTGGCTGACCTGACCATAAAGCTGCAAAGACACCTTGCGGTTGCCTTTGCGGACCGTCGTCGCCTCAAGCTCGGCAACCCTCTCCTCCAGATCCGTGCAGCAGTTGCCACCCAGATCGGCCGCCGTCGCAGACGTTGCCAGCAGGCCCGCCGCAGCGGCTACCGCAAGTCCACTTACCGTTTTCATCAGATTGTTCATTCGTTGTTCTCCACCATGTCTTTCAGGCGCAGAAGGCAGCACGCGCTGCCCGGCACGAGCTCGCGTTCCGTCCGAGCAGCACGCACGCGCGCGTGCGCACGCGGCTCTGACCGAACGCGTCAACGCAAGTGACTCAACTGAACGCAGGGACTTGTTACTGCGGTGGCCTTGCTACCTGCCGGGCCAGCCTTCTGCAGAGCCGTAGGGCCAACGTCGAATTCGCGAGACGATCGATGACCTTCGGGCGGATTTCTCACCGCACGACTCTTGACCAGTGTTGGGTAATGGAGTTCGGGAAGGCGTCCTATCCGGGCTCGCACGCTGTTTCTAAGTGCTTACCCCCTAGTTTGCCCGGCTGGAGGTCGCAATTGGCGATTAAAGTGGCGTCGTCGCAACGCGTGTGATTACTAAGAAAGCACCTGCAATCAGCCTACTGATTCTTATGGTCGAACTCAGTACCCGGACCGTTATCGGCTGTTGACCCGCCTTGAGGCAGATCTGGGCGAAGGCCTGATTGCAACTGCGGCCGCGATGGCCCGAGAACAGGAGCAAAAGAAGGAAGCAAGTGAGACTGCCCGGGGCGCGCAAAAGAAAAGAGCCGCCTTTTGGGCGGCTCTTTCCAAGTTGCGTGGCTCAGACTATCAGAACTTGATGGTCGCACCTGCGAAGAACAGGCTGTGATCCGAGATCGGGTTCGACTTGACGGCGTTCGCCGTCGAGGTGTCGGTCTGCCGGATCATCTTTATGTCGTTCGAGATGTTGTAGTAGCCGAGATACAGCGCCATGGCAGCAGCGTCGATCCGCTGGGTGATGCCACCGCCCCAGATCGTGCGCTCGTTGCTCGTGATGTAGGCGTTGTTAGCCGCACCTGTGCCGAACGGGTTGATGGCGTCACCACCAGCGATCGACAGCGCATTTCCACCGTCGATCCGGAAGCCGCCTTCCTGGTTCAGGTACTGGCCCCAGAAGATGGTGTTGCCGAGCGGGTTCAGCTTGGCCTGCCAGCCGGCTTGGATCCACCAATAGCTGTCGGTGTTGTCTACGCCAGAGATAGCGGAGTACCGAGCCTTCCGATGATCGTCCTTCCACTCGGCCCAACCGCCGGACACGTACAAGCCGGTCGGCACGTGCAGGATCGAGCCGCTGGCCTGCCAGGAACTGCAGTCCGTGGTCGATACTGTCGTAACGCCGGAAAGGTTGGTGCAGGCACCGCGGTCGTTGCCGGTGAACTCGGCGTAGCCGACGGCGGCAGCGACGCGAACCTCGCCGTACTGCTCGGCATAGCGCAGCGCGCTTCCCCATACATCATCGGCGCCCCAGCCCACGCTGAACTGGAAGCCCGAGCTCTTGGTGTGGCCAAGGAAGAACGGCGAGGTGTACTTCACGCCGTGCAGGGTCGGGCCGTAGTCGAACGAAACGATCGTCGCACCGTTGCGGAACAACTGGTGGTTCGAAATCGCGCTCAGCCCGCCATTGCCGGTGGTGCCCGAACGCCGAAGACGCATGCCCTGGAACGCATAACCGGCACCAACCGGCCCCGCGAAACCATCCGCATCAACGAGACTGACGCTCGAGGTGCCGACCGTGGTGTCGGTCTGGCGACCAACGGTCAGGCGGCCATAGGTGCTGGAGTTCATGTACCAGTTGGCATACCGCAACGACACCGACCGGGTGTTATAGACGGTGATCGACTGGCCTTCGGTCGTCGCCAGCGGGAACTGGTTGGCCTGGCTCGACCGGCCCGAGCGAACCTGCAGCTCGATGTTGTAGCCCGCCGACCAGTCCGACGTGATCTTGGCCGAACCGCGAACGCCAATGCGGTTCTTGATGTTGTCGTTCTCGAGCAGATACACGTTCTTCTCGCCGCCGTCGTCCCAGAAGATCAACGACTGGCTGACCTGGCCGTAGAGCTGCAAGGACACCTTGCGGTTGCCTTTGCGGACCGTCGTTGCTTCAAGCTCGGCAACCCTCTCCTCCAGATCCGTGCAGCAGTTGCCGCCCAGATCGGCTGCCGTCGCAGACGTTGCCAGCAGGCCCGCCGCAGCGGCTACCGCAAGTCCACTTACCGTTTTCATCAGATTGTTCATTCGTTGTTCTCCACCATGTCTTCTTGGGTGCAGAAGGCAGCACGCGCTGCCCGGCACGAGCTCGCGTTCCGTCCGAGCGGCTCGCACGCGCGTGTGCGCACGCAGCTCAGGCCGAACGCGTCAACGCAGGTGACTCAACTGAAACACGGGAACTAGCAGTGCGGTGGCCGTGATACCTGCCGGGCTTGCCTTCTGC
>JBFWYV010000061.1:0-19310 GCA_050186055.1 Hyphomicrobiaceae bacterium
CCGGTCCTGCAGAAGCTGATCGAGACCTGCAGGTCCAGGGGCATTCCCGTCATCTATACGACGGGTACGCCGCGTCCCGACGGCTGGAACGCGGGCTCGTGGGCCTGGAAGAACTCGCGCAACAACGAGGATCTCGCTACCAAGATCGAGAGCACCGCTTTCGACGGGTTCGACGGCAACGTGATCGTGAAGGAGATCGAGCCCGGCCCACGCGATCTCGTGGTGCGCAAGGAAAAGCCGTCCGGCTTTTTCGGCTCGCCGCTGCACAGCTATCTGCAGAACCTCGGCTGCGACAGCGTCATCATCACCGGCACGACGACGTCCGGTTGCGTGCGCGCAACGGTGCTGGACGCGTTCTCCCTCAACTTCCGCACGACCGTTGTCGAAGATGCCTGCTTCGACCGCAGCCAGGCGAGCCATGCCATCAATCTTTGCGACATGAACGCCAAATACGCCAACGTCCTGCCGTCCGATGAAGTGATCCGCTATCTCGAAACGCTGCAGCAGGGCATGTACGACCTGCCGTCCGGCAAGGGCATCAAGAAGGGTGAAGTCTGGTATTGAGCGCCTGCCGCAGCCCGCAATACCGCTGACATGGGAGGAGCCGATGGCTCGCATCGAGGATTTCGAGGACCACTGCTGGGCCGACGTGATCGACGCCGACACCATCAGCGTCTATTCGAACTACAAGCGCGAGACGCGGGTGGGCGAGCGGCCGGCCGTGATCGCAATCGATCTCTACCGGCTGGTGTACCAGGGTGGACCGCGGCCGCCCGTCGAGACGACGCCGCAGCACTACAACACCTGCGGGCAGTTCGCCTACGATGCGATCGAACCCGCGAAAAAGCTGCTCGCGGCGGCACGCCGCGCGCGGCTGCCGATCTTCTACTGCACGCAGGAGACACGCCCCCAGAACAGGCCCTGGGGCGTGAACTCCACCCGGATCACGCGGAAGATCGATCCGGAGATGTATGAGATCTATCATGAGTTCACGCCGCAGCCGGAGGACGTGATCATCAAGAAACAGCGTGCCTCCATCTTCCAGGGCACGCCGATCGTCTCCCATCTCAACTTCCTCGGGATCCGCAGCCTGATCGTGTGCGGAGAATCGACGTCCGGCTGCGTCCGCGCGAGCTGCGTCGATGCCTATTCGAACGGCTATCACGTCAGCCTGGTGGAGGAAGCGACCTACGATCGCTCAGCCCTGATCCACAAGGTCAACCTGTTCGACCTTCATCACAAGTACGTCGATGTCATGAAAGTCGATGAGGTCGTCGCACATCTCGACGGACTTTCGTCGCCGGCATCAATGGCGGCAGAGTAGCCTCCGGCGACGCATGGCAAGAGCACAACGACGGCGCACGGAGAGCACTTGCGCCGTCGCCGCGATCACTGGTTCAGCGCCGTATCGAGGAAGGCGAGCGAGTTGGCCCAGGCAGCGGCGGCGTTGGCTGCGTGGTAGTTCCCCTGCTCGGGGTTGAAGAAGGCGTGCTTGCCGCCCCGATAGACATGCAGCGTGATGCCGGGATGGGCGGCGCCGATGCGCTCCACGTCCTCCATCGGCACGACGGTGTCGGCATCGCCATAGTGCATCACGGTCGGGCAGCGCGGCTCAAGGTCGAGCTTCCGGGCCACGTGGCTGCCATAGAAGTTGACTTGGGCATCGAACGTCAGCTTGGCGGCCGCCACCCAGGCATAAGTGCCCCCCGTGCAGAAGCCGGACACGATCTTAGCGCCTGCGCCGTCGAGTGCGGCGGCACAGCCAAGGATATCGGCAAGCACCTGTTCCTCGGTCAGCCGGGCATAGCACGCGCGTCCGGCGGCGGCGCCCGCTTCGTAACCGTGCACCGGGCTTGGCCGGCCGAGCCGGTCGTAGAGTGCCGGCGCAACCGCCGCATAGCCGGCGCCGGCCCACTGGTCACAGACATCGCCCATGTGGGCAGTCAGCCCATAGATGGCGTGCAGCACGATCACGCCGCCCTTCGGTTTCCCGACGGGATCGCTGCGCCAGGCGTCCAGGCGGTGACCATCGGCGGCGAATACTTCTGCTTTGCGACTCATCTGCGCGACCTTCGATGACTGGAACAGGCAGCAGGCTACCGCATCGGTTGGCGGCTGCAAGGGAGGCGGCAGGAGGCGGGCACGCGCCGAACATAAAGGGTGAGCGATTCCAGACATTAAGTGTACTTTTCCAGTAGACAATAAAACCGGACGTGAACCTCGCATTAGATTGACTCTAAATCATTGTCATTGCGCATCTTTTGCGAGTGGGATAACCACGATCCATTGCTGTTTGCGTATGTCCTTTGCGGGATGCGTCTGTCGCGGATGTGCTCATGACCATGACGAGTAGCGACGTCTCCGGCGAACAGGCGCCGGATGATCTCATGGCCCTCTACCTTCGCCAGTGGGCCCAATTCCGCTCGCTTCTGAAGAAGAATGTCGGCTCGCATGAGCTTGCCGAGGACGCCATGCAGGAGACGTGGCTGCGGCTGTCGCGCATGGAGATGCCGCCCGACGGCATCAAGGACCGGCAGGCCTACATCCTGCGTCTCGCCGTCAACATCGCCATCGACATGGTCCGCAAGGAAAGGCGTCATGCCTCGCGCTGCGTCAGCGACGACGCCCTGCTCCAGACGATTGCCGACACCTATCCCTCGCCCGAGACCTTCGCCGTCGACCGGGACCAGTTGCGCCAGTTGGCGGCGGCGCTGATGATGCTGCCGGCGAAGTCCAGCACCGCCCTGCTCATGAGCCGTTGCGACGGGCTGACCTATGCCGAGATCGCTGCAAGGCTCAAGGTCTCCGAGCGGGCCGTTGCCAAGTATCTGGTCACGGCGCTGCGCCACTGCCGCGATCATTTCCGCCGCCTCGGGTGAATTTCGCTCTCCGTCCCGTTCCGGATCTCTCGCGCTTTTTCGTCCTTGGGATTAAGAGGACGAGCAACCGGCCGTCGCTACCCGCCCGGCTTCGGCAGGATTGGCGGCGGCACGCAATGCAACCAGGCCCCGCATGAAACCGGACGGCAACAGGGACGACATCGACATCGCGCTCAGCGATGCCGCCATCGAGTGGCTGGTCAAGCTGAGGTCGGGACGCGCGACACCGGCCGATGAGGCCGACTTTCTGCGCTGGCGCACGCAGAGCTCGGCGCACGAAGCCGCCGCGCGCGAGGCCGAGACCATCTGGTACGGCGTCGGCATTGCCGGCGAGGAAGTGCGCGCGACCGCACGCAAACGCACGCGCGCCAGGATGACCCGCCGAACGCTGCTCGGCGGCGCCGTCGTCCTCGGCGTCGGCGCGGGACTGAGAGCGAGCGGCATCATCGGGCCGCGCCTGTTCGCCGACCATGTCACCGCCGTCGGCGAGCAGCGCACGGTCACGCTGCCCGACGGATCGACGGCGGCGCTCAACGGCAATACCGCGCTCTCGGTCGATTTCAATGCGATGCAGCGCGGCCTCACCCTGCACGACGGCGAGGCGATGTTCGCCGTGCGGCCGGATCCAAAGCGGCCGTTCATGGTCGAGGCGAACGGTGCAAGGACCGTCGCGACCGGCACAACCTTCGATGTCGACATTCGCGCCACCGAGACATCCGTCACGGTCGTCGAAGGCCGGGTCGACGTCTCCGCGTCATCGCTCTCCGTGCCGGTCGCCGTCGCCTCCAATCAGCGCATCCGATATCTCGCGGAGGGCCGGCTGACGCGCCCCGAAGCCGTCGATGCCGCGATGGAGACGGCGTGGCAACGCGGCAAGCTGATCTTCAACGGGCGTCCACTTCGCGATGTGGTCGCGGAGATCGAGCGCCACCGGCGCGGCACCATCGTGATCGCCAGCTCTCGCCTGCGCAACCTGGCGGTGACCGGCGTCTTCGAGACCTCCGATCCGGAAGCCATCCTGCAGGCGATCGAGGACACCCTGGACGTCGCCGTCACGCGGTTGCCGCTGGTGACGATCCTGCGCTGAAGCTTCGACCGCGGGCGTCAGCGTCTCGGCCTGAAGGCTCGCATGATCGACGCGCCGTCAGACACTGCAAATCTTTTTTGACGTGCAGGTGTGCGCGATTTCCGCCGTCGTTTCGTCCTTGTCGATGAGGACGTGCGGGCACTGCGAGTGGAACGGCGCCGACGTCCTCGAGCCGGGGAAGATAGGGGCAGAGGCGAGTTCATGCGTACCGTGTTGAAGAGCAGCGCACCGGCGGGGGTGGGGCGTTCACTGAAGGCCATGCTGCTGGGATCGGCGGCCGTCGCACTGGTGTTCAGTCCTGCAGGCGGAGGCTCGCAGCAGGCCCGCGCTCAAACCGCCGCGGCCCAAAAAGCGCAAGGCCAAAGCGCCTCCTACCGCATCCCCCCGCAGAGCCTCGGCTCGGCGCTGACCAGCTTCGCCGACAGGGCCGGTCTCAAGCTGCTGTTTCCGTCGAGCATCGTTGCCGGCAAGACGACGCCGGGTCTCGCCGGCTCCTTCTCGCGGCGGCAGGCGCTGTCCCGGCTGCTGTCCGGCACCGGCCTCACCTACAGCTTCACCAGCGCCAATACCGTCACCATTATCGATCCCAACGCCGGCGGCAACAATGCGACGGCCACCGTCGACGGCGCCATCGCGCTGGATACGATCGACGTGTCGGGCGGTGCGAATGCGGCGTCGGGCTCCGGCTATCAGGGTACGCCGGATTGGGTCTATCAGACGCCGTCGAGCGTGAGCGTGATCTCGCGCGAGGCGATCGAGAACGCGCCGGCCCGCAATACCCGCGACCTGCTCGATAACGTGGCCGGCGTCTACGCCAACCGCTCCGAAGCGCAGAACCCCGGCATCACCATCAACATCCGCGGGCTGCAGGACCAGGGCCGTATCAATACGATGATCGACGGTGCGCGCCAGGACTTCCAGCGCGCAGGTCACGGCTCGTCGCAGCTCACTTATGTCGATACCGCATTCATCCGTCAGGTCGACATCGAAAAGAGCACAACGTCCGGCGTCGGCAGTGCCGCTGCCTTGGGTGGACTGGTCAATTTCCGCACGATCGAGGCCGACGACCTGATCAAGCCAGGCCAGAAGTTCGGCGGCCAGGTCAATCTCACCAAGGGCACTAACGCCTACAACTTCGAGGGCTCGATGGCGGCGGCAGCGCGCTTCTCGGACAGCTTCTCGCTTCTGGCCGGCATCAGCCGCAAGGACATCGGCGCGTTCGATATCGGCAAACACGGTGATCTCAAGCTCTCGAGCGGAACGACGCAGAACGGCCTGCTGCTGTTTTCGGGGCAGGAGGTGGCTTCCGGGATCGTGAAGGCGGAGGCGAAGCTCAACGACGACATGAAGCTCACGCTCGGGTGGCTCAGGAACAGATCTCAGTTCAGCACGGGGGGCAATTCATCGCTACAGGGGTTGATCCAGAGCGACGAAAACCTCGTCAACGACACGTTCACCAGCGCGTTCGACTGGAATCCCGACAGCAATCTCATCAACGTCAAGGCGCGCTTCTACTACAATCACATCAAGGACAACCTGGTGTCCGATGGAGGGCTGCTGTTCCGAGGAACGAAAATACCCATCGACTATACGATGGGGACCTTGGGCGGCAGCATCGAGAACACCAGCCGCTTCGACACCGCGCTCGGCAGTCTGTCGTTCAACTATGGCGCCGAAGCCTTTCAGGATGACGGACAGGGAAAGGTCGGGACGAGCCTCACGGGCGTGGATGGTAGTGACTGGTCGAGTTCTTATGTCGGCAGCACCGGCTCTGGAAAACGGACAGTCGCCAGTGGCTTCGGTAGTGCAAAGTGGGATCCCACGAACTGGCTGAGTATCTCTGGAGGTATCCGATACGACTATTACAACATCTCGGGAAGCTCAGCGATATATGGGAGCAAAACGCACGACGTTATTGGTACAATCAATCATCCCGGGACGCCGCCTTCATGCTGGCCTTCACCACCATTCCCACCCAATTTCAACTGCACTCCGGGAACGCCTCCTTCGACCGAAAATGTGTACGGACCTGATTATTATCCGCAATATAATGCCGACGTTGATAGATCAGGCGACTCGTTCCTTCCGACCTTCACCGTTGCGGTCAAGCCGTTCGATTGGCTTCAACCCTTCGTCAAATATTCAAAAAGCTTCCGGCCGCCGACGATCATGGAGTCGTTCTTCACAAGCGGCCACGACTCGATCAATGGATACGCACCGAATCCCGATCTGAAGCCGGAGCGCGGCGACACCTGGGAGTTGGGCGCGAACATCTCGCGGGACCACATCTTCACGGATCGCGACACGTTCCGTCTCAAGGTTGTAGGCTTCTACCGGGAAATCGAAGACTACATCACTATTGGAAGCCACTATCGCCCCGAAACCGACCGCTATTATCAGTCTTTTGTAAATCTCTACGGCGTCACCAGAATGAAGGGCGTCGAGGTCGAGGGCAATTATGACGCCCGCGCCTTCTATATTGGCGGATCGTTCACTTTCAACGACACCAAATGGGCCGAGAGGTTCGTCGTCAACGGTCCGTTCGGCGGCCTTGGCTCTTTGAACGGTGCAGGCGTCCCCGTTCTGTTCGTGCAGCCGCGCTTCCGCGTCGTTATTGACGGCGGTGTGCGTCTTCTCGACGAGAAGCTGACGCTCGGCGGCCGCATCGCGCACGTCACGCCGACCGAACCGACGTTGGGCTCGCTGCTGCCCGCATCGACGTTCGGCAGCGACGCCTACACGGTCTACGACCTCTACGGCTCCTATGCCTTCACTGACGACGTCAAGCTGCGGTTCGCGGTCAACAACCTGACCGACCTCCACTACGTTCCGGCCGGCGGCTACTTCACCGCGCCCGGCCGCACCGCCACAACGTCGTTGAATTTGAAGTTCTGAATTCCCGAGCGCTAACGTGGGGTCGCGACGCTTGAGTCGGGCCTGGAGCATACGTGTCAACCCAGGCACAGCAAACATTCGGGAAATGCCTTGCATACGTGTCGCGTTTGCAACGACAGGATACAATCAGACAGCAGGCTGAGTTCAGGCCGCCGCGCCCCGTCCAATCGTCCGGCATCGCGAAACGGCAACGATTCCAACGCCTAAACTGTACTGTTCTAGTAAAGTTTATCCGGCGCCGCATCCGCCGGCCTTAGAGCGGCTCTAATCTATTGGTGTTGCAGGCCTTTCTCCCCTGCGCTAACTGGAACGGGCATGTCAGATCATGCCGTTCACAGAAGCTCGCAGACAGCGTCGATATGTGCAGCGTCCCACCATCGATGACCAGCTCCGGCGTCCACGGCCGTGCGATCTGCGCCGACGCTGGCGTGACGTCTGCGCCTTGGTCCACGCGGCTCGCCGCTCATGACCGGCATCCTCGCATTCGCAGGACGCCCCGGCCATGACCGCGCGCTCGCTCGCACTGGCAAAGCTGTACGAGGCGGAGCAGAGCCGCCTGCGTGCGCTCGTCAGGCGACTTGTGGGCAATCCGACCACGGCCGAGGATGTCGTCCAGCAGGCGTTTGCGAACCTGCTTGCCAGGAGCGAGCAGGGCCTGGTCACCAACCCGGCCTATGTCACGCAGATCGTCCGCAACCTCGCCTTCAATCACCTGCGCGACGCACGCCGCCGCGCCCGGATCGAAATCCCGGATGCCGGGCTCGAAGCGATCCCCGACCCGCAGCCGTCGCCAGAGCTGGTTGCGCTTTACCGAAGCGAGCTGCAGCGCTTGCTGCTCGCCATTGCCGAGCTTCCGGAGCGGCGGCGGATGGCGTTCATCCTGAGCCGGATAGAAGGGCTGCGATACGACGAGATCGCGGAGCGCATGGGCGTCTCCCGCAATACCGTGATCTCGCAAGTCGTTGCGGCGATGGCGGATCTGGATCGCAAACTTTCTTGAGCGATCCGGTCATCGATTTGCTGTTCCCGGGTGTATTAGAAAGTGAGCACTGCTGCTGCCTCGGGCCGCGGCAGCGGCGCATGTCCCTGGCAACTGGCGCGCATGACAGACGATAGCCGCGATCCGATCGAGACCGATGCCCTCGAATGGTTTGTCCGGATGAGGGATGAGAACGTTGCGCCCGCCGATCATGCCGCGTTCGAGGCCTGGCTGAAGGCTGATCCCGCGCATGCTGCCGCCATCGAGCGGGCGCGGGCGCTGTGGGACCGGTACGATATCGTCAAGCCCGAATACGAGCGTCTGCAGCGGGAACGGGCGCTGAGCCGGCGGCGCGTCGTGCTCGGCGGGCTGACCGCGCTCGTCGCCGTCCCCTCCGCATACTACCTCACGCCTTCAGGGCTGTTCGCAGACTATTCCACCGGCATAGCCGAACGGCGGTCATTCCGGCTTGCCGACGGCAGCGAGGTCGAACTCGGCAGCTATTCGGCGCTGTCGCTCGATTTCACGCCGCAGAAGCGGACGCTGGTTCTTCATCGCGGCCAGGGCTACTTCCGCGTCGCGCCGGTCCCATCCCGCCCGTTCGTCGTCGAGGCCGGCCGCGGCAGCGTCGAGGCGCTTGGCACCGAGTTCGACGTCAAGGTCCTGGATCAGCAGACCACGGTCGCCGTCATCGAGCATTCCGTCGCCGTGCGCGCCGACGGATATCAGGCGGTCCCCGTACCGGAAGGCATGCAGGTCGGCTACGGACGCACGAACAATCTGAAGCCCTCGCCATTCGATGCGGCAGCCGTCGGCGCCTGGCGCCGCGACCGCATGGTGTTCGAGGACGTGCCCCTGCACCGCGTGCTGAAGGAGCTGGAGCGCTACCGGCGCGGCCGCATCGTACTGCTGGACCGGAGCCTCGGCGATATTCCGGTGACTGCGGTTCTCGACACGAAATCCTCCGGGCGCGCGCTCGACATCATCGCCGACACGCTGCCGATCCGCGTCGTCGACGCCGCCGGCTACATCGCCGTGGTCTACGCCCGTTGAGGACGGACGCATCGAACATGAAACTTTTTTCACAGGAGCGATCATTAGTTCGCACGGCCTCGGGTGTTTAACCCAATGAGGGCCTGCGACGCGCGTGCCTTCGCAGGGAACATCCGCCTCTCGCGTATGAGGGGTGTCGGGCACGGAGTAGGCGTATGGGTTCGGGTCGGCGACCGCAAGCAAGCGCGCGAATGGAAGGGCACGTCTTCGGCGGAAGAACGCGGACCGCGACGGCGAAACGTTCGCTGATGCTGACGACGGCCTTGGCAACCGCCGTACTGCTGCACACGCCGGCCTTCCCTCAGTTTCCTTCGGCATCAGTCGCTCGGACGAACGTCAATATCCCGGCTCAGTCGCTGTCGGGTGCGCTGGTCCAATACTCGAATGCGACGGGCGTGCAACTCTTCTTCAATGCCAACCTCGTGCGCGGCAAGAAGGCGCCGGGCCTGCGCGGCAGCTTCACGACGGACCAGGCGATGAGCCGGATGCTTTCCGGCACCGGCCTGACCTACCGCACCAGCGGCAATGCAGTGACGATCGTCGACCCCAACGCCGGCGGCAACGATGCGACGGCTACCGTGGAAGGCGCGATCGCGCTCGATACGATCGACGTGTCGGGTGGCCGAGATAGTGCGTCTGGCTCGGGCTACCAGGGTACGCCGGACTGGGTCTACACCACGCCTGCAGCCGTCAGTGTTGTCTCGCGAGAGGCGATCGAGAACAGCCCGGCCCGCAACACCCGCGACCTGCTCGACAGCGTTGCCGGCGTCTATGTCAGCCGCGCCGAGGCGCAGCAGCCCGGCATCTCCGTCAACATCCGCGGTCTGCAGGACCAGGACCGCATCGTGATGATGATCGATGGTGCGCGCCAAAGCTTTCAGCGCAACGGTCACGGCGCGACCCAGCAGACCTACGTCGATACTGCCTTCCTGCGCGAGATCGACGTCGAGAAGAGCAGTACGTCGAGCGTGGGCAGCCTTGGCTCGCTTGGCGGCTCGGTCAACTTCCGCACGCTTATCGCCGACGACCTGATCCAGCCCGGCAAGCAATGGGGTGCGCAGGTCAACGCAAGCACCGGCACCAACGGCTTCGAGTTCGACGGCTCGGTCGCTACCGCCGTGCGGCTGTCAGATCGCCTCTCCGTTACCGGCGGGATCAGCCGCAAAAAGATCGGGCCTTATGATATCGGCAAGAACGGCGAGTTGCATCAGTCTACGACCTATACGGGAAATACCTTGCTGTTCTCCGGTCAGGAGGTGATCTCCAGCCTTCTGAAAGCCGAGGCGAAGCTGACGGACGACGCGAAACTCACGCTCGGCTGGGTGCACAACGATTCCGACTTCAGCACCGGCTATTACGACACGCTTTTCCTGCACGGCGGATTGCGGGAAACACAGCAGAACGTCATCAACGATACATTCACGGGAGCGTTCGATTGGAAGCCGGAGGGCAACCTGATCGATCTGCACGCAAAGCTTTATTACAACAAGACCAGCAATACGGACAATTCCCTCGTCATCGATGGGAACCCCATTCACTACACGATGGGAACGCTCGGCGGCAGCATCGAGAACACGAGCCGCTTCGATACCGCGCTAGGTGCTCTGTCGTTCAACTACGGCGCAGAAGCATTCAAAGACAACGGTCAGACCAAGATGCCTGGCCGCATCATAGGCCAGGGAACCAACGACAACGGCGTCGATATCACGGATTCGCTCAACGGCGGCATGCCGAGCGGCAATCGCGTGGAAGCCGGCGGGTTCGTCAATGCCAAGCTCGAGCATAGCAACTGGCTGACACTGCAAGGCGGCCTTCGCTATGACTGGTATCGCCTGCGGGGCAACACGACGATCTACGGGGACAGACAGCGGGATCTCATCGGCACGATCTTTCATCCGGGTACGCCGCCGCTATGTCTTCCGTCGCCACCATTTCCGCCTGGGTTGTGCAATGCCGGGACCCCTCCTTCTACAGAGTATATCTACGGCCCTGACTACTATCGAAGATACGACGTGAATGTTGATCGATCTGACGGCCCGCTGCTTCCGACACTGATGGCTGCGGTCAAGCCCACGGAATGGCTGCAGCCCTTCGTCAAGTATTCGAAGAGCTTTCGTCCGCCGACGATCATGGAGTCATTGCTCAACAGCGTTCACAGTGGCGAGTTCAACAACTACGCCCCAAATCCCAATCTTGTTGCCGAGCGTGGCGACACCTATGAGGTCGGCATCAATATTTCCAAGGACGGGGTGTTCAAGGACGACGACAAGCTGCGCCTGAAATTCGTTTACTTCTACCGGGAAATCCAGGACTACATCGCGCTCGGCCGCAGCTATAACCCAGATGCCGACAAAAGATATATTTCGTTTATCAATATCGACGGGACGACGCGCATGAGGGGCATCGAACTGGAGGCGAACTATAATGCCCGGTTCTGGTATCTCGGCGGCACGCTGACTTTGAATCATCCAAAGTTTCCCCTCAGCGGCGGCTATCTCAAAACACAGATCGATCCGTTCAACTCGGTTCTGTTCGTTCAGCCCGAGCGGCGTATAACGCTCGACGGCGGGGTTTGCCTGTTCGACGAAAAGCTCACGATCGGCGGGCGCATGACCTATGTCAGCGAGACCGAACCGACGATCGGAACGTTGCAGAACAACTACAAGCTCGACGCTTACAGGATCTACGATCTCTACGGTTCCTATGCTTTCAACGAGAGCGCCAAGCTGCGCGTCAACGTCAACAACGTGATGGACGTGGCCTACATCTCGGCGCTCGGCGCCGACTACTACGCCATGCCCGGTCGCACCGCGACCGTAGGACTGCAACTGAAGTTTTAGGCAGGAGCAGAGGCAATTCGAGTTGCCGCAACCAGTCGCAGGACCGCCCCTTGCCGTCGGCTTGGCCACTTGCCGTCGGCTTGGTCAAAAGCGGGACGCCCCGGCGGTTGTCAACGCTGCGAGACAAACGGCGTCGGGAGGACTTTCGGCAATGTCAACCAGAAGTCTCTCGATGCTCCCAGAAAAAAATTCGTCGGAGCCGTGCGAAAATTTCCGGTCCGGATCGTCTTAATAGGTAGGGAGCGATGTCCGCCGCCGCCGGCGCCGTCGAGTGTCCAGCAAGCAAGCAGAGGTTTACCGAGCAGATGAACGCCATAATCGAGGTGCCGGGGCGGGCGAAACGCCTCCGGGCTGCGACACACGAAGCGCATGAGCGGCTGGACCACCGGATCATGGCAGCGGCACCGTTCGCGAGCCGCGAGCGCTACGGTATGTTCCTGATCGTCCAGCATGAATTTCAAGTTGCCGTGGACCCACTCTACCGCGCAGCGAGACTTTCCGACCTGATACCCGATCTCGCCACCCGCCGGCGGCTCAACCTGGTCCGGCAGGACATGGTCGATCTCGGCCGCATGCCGCCGCCGCTCAAGTTCGACGACGACTATCCCGTCGACGTGCCGAACGCGCTCGGCTGGCTCTACGTCGCCGAAGGCTCGAACCTCGGCGCCGCGTTCCTCCTGAAGGAGGCCGGCCGGATCGGTCTGTCCGAGACGTTCGGAGCGCGGCATCTGGCCGGCGCCCTGGAAGGACGCGGGCGGCACTGGCGCTCCTTTACCGATGCCCTCGATGCCGTCGAGCTGCCGGAGGACAAGGAGCAGGCTGTCGTCGAAGGTGCTGTCGAGGCATTCGCCCATGTACGCAAGCTTGTCGAGACGCATATGCCGACATCGACGGAGGTGACGCGACACGCCTGACAATGTCCCAAGCCTGGAGCGTGCGGCACCGCGCAATTCACGGTCCGGCGTCCGCCAGCGGTCGGCAACGCCCGGGCGACCCGACGTCCGGGCGGCCCGGATGTCACGCGTTGCCATCATTGACCAGCGCATGGGGACAGAGTGCGTGGGCGCATCGAAGAGTATCGATAGAAACGGGGTCTGCGTGACACAAAAGCTTTGCTTCGCCTTGGGCTGCTTGATGGTCGCGTTGGGCTTCATCGGTACGGTTGTGCCGCTGATGCCGACGACCATATTCCTCATCCTGGCGAGCTGGTTTTTCGCGCGCTCCTCGCCGCGGCTCGAAGCCTGGCTGCTTGGTCATCCGCGTTTCGGGCCGACGCTGCGCGCCTGGAACGAGACCGGAGCTGTGCCGCGCCACGCGAAGGTCATGGCCTGCATCGGCATGACGGTCGGTTTCGCGCTGTTCTGGATCGGTGCGCATCCCGGCTTCTGGCTGGCAGCCGTCGTCGCCGGACTGATGCTTGCGTCCGCCCTGTACGTGGTCACCCGCCCCGCGCCGCAACCCGGCGTCGCCGGCAGCAACGAGGAGAAACGCTCATGCGCCTGACCCGCCGATCGGAGATCGCAATCGCTATCCTCGTGGCGTGCGCGAAGACACGCGCGGGCTACGCGCAGACCAGCGAGGCCGCGCTCGAGGCCGGTGCAACGAAGGCCCATACGGCAAAGGTCGTCCTGCTGCTCGTGCACGCCGGGCTGCTGAAGACGATGCGGGGGCGCGGCGGCGGCATCGCGCTGGCCCAGCCTGCCGGTTCCATCAGTCTGAGTACGGTATTACGGCACACGCAGCCGGAGATCGTCGAAACCTGCGGTCCGCCGCCGCGCGCGCGCTCGTCGCGGACGTCGATCGACATCATCCTTCATGCCGCACGCGGCACCTTCGTAGCGCTGATGGACCGGTTCAGCGTTGCCGATCTCGCTGCCGAACGCACGATGGAGCGGATCGCCTGCTTCGATTGCAATTTCATGCGGGCGGCGTGTCCGGCCCTGCCGGCTGCATCCTCGAAATTCTGCACAGGACATTCCGTATCTCATGTCGCGCATACGCATTGCTGAACGGTTGTCATTTCTCTTCGCCGGCACCGTGCTGCTGGCGTTGATGCTTTGCACACCGACGATACCGGTTGCTGCCCAGGGAGCCGGTGATCGACCTGCTGAGGGAACCGCTCAGGGACCCGGGGAGGGACCGGTGGCTCAGGGACCGGTGGCTCAGGGCACGCCCATCGCGCCGCCGCAGCAGCAGCCCGGCCCGCCGGCCGTCGCACCGGACAGCGCCGGTCCGGCGCCGGTGCCCGAAGCGCCCAAACCCGCCGTTGGAGAACTCCCCGTTGGCGAACCTTCCGCCAGCGAGGCTGCAACGGCGCCGGCGACGCCTCCGCCGGCTGACCCGTCTGCCCCACAGGCTACCCCGCAGGCCGAGCCTGTGAACGCTCCGCCGCCAGCGCCGCAGGACCAGGCAACATCACCGTCGGCACCGGCCCCGCAGACCGTGACGCAGCCGGGGACGCAGGCGGGAACCATCCCGCACGACCTGTCGCCGTGGGGCATGTTCATGGCCGCCGACATCGTCGTGAAGGCGGTGATGATCGGACTGGCGTTCGCCTCGTTCGTGACCTGGACGGTGTGGGCCGCGAAGGCGTTCGAGCTGTGGGCCACGAAACGGCGGCTGAAGCGCGCCATCCGTCGTCTCTCGGCGGCGGAGACACTGGCCGACGCGACCACCGCGTTCGCGCGGATAAGAGGGACCGGCGCAGCACTGCTGCATGAAGCCTCGCAGGAGTTGGCGCGCTCGCTGTCGGCGCTCGATCACGCCGGCCCGGACGGAGCCAAGGAGCGCGTTACGTCGCGGCTGTCGCGAGTTGAAGCCAACGCCGCGCGGCGCATGACGCTCGGCACCGGCATGCTCGCCACCATCGGCGCCACGGCACCGTTCGTCGGCCTGTTCGGCACGGTGTGGGGCATCATGAACAGCTTCATCGGCATCAGCCAGTCGCAGACCACCAACCTCGCCGTGGTCGCGCCGGGCATCGCCGAGGCACTGCTGGCCACCGCGCTCGGCCTCGTCGCCGCCATTCCTGCGGTCATCATCTATAACGTGTTCGCCCGCTCCATTGCCGGCTACCGGCTGCTGCTCGCCGATGCCTCGGCCGGCGTCGAGCGGCTGGTGAGCTGGGAGCTCGACGCCCGCCGCATTCCCCCTCACGCCTCAGTGGCACGGGCGGCAGAGTAGAGCCATGGCCGGCAGTCTCAAGGCGCGCGACAACTCCGACGAACTCGACGTCAACCACGAGATCAACGTCACGCCGTTCATCGACGTGATGCTGGTGCTGCTCATCATCTTCATGGTGGCGGCGCCGCTGTCGACGGTCGATGTCGCCGTTGACCTGCCGGCCTCCAACGCCGAGCCGCAGCCGCGGCCGAAAGAGCCGATCTTCCTGACCGTCAAGGAGGACCTGTCGCTTGCCTTCGGCAACGATCCGGTGGCGCGCGAGGCGCTCAAAGCCGCGCTCGACGGCAAGACCCAGGGCAACACCGACGAGCGCGTGTTCGTGCGCGCCGACAAGACGGTGGACTACGGCGACCTGATGGAGGTGATGAACCTCTTGCGCAAGGCCGGCTATCTCAAGATCGGTCTCGTCGGCCTGGAGACCGTGCCGGCCGCTTCCGTCTCTGCCGAAACGCCGTCGAAGACGGAGGGGCGGTGACTGCGCACCATCATGTCAGCCACGACGAGACGACAAGCCAGCTCCTCGCGCGCTGGATGCTCGCCATCGTGTTCGTCATGGCAGCGCACGGCGCCGTGGCGCTGGCCGTGATGCATTGGCCACAGCCCGAGAACACGGCGGGCGAGCCGCCGGCAGCGATCATGATCGAGCTGGCCCCGGTCCCCGTCGCGCCCGACACTCCGCCGGAGGACGTCGCCGTGGGCGTGCGCCAGGAAATGTCGCAGGAGGCTACGCCCGTCGAGTCCCCGGACAAGCCGGTGGAAGAGCCGCAGCCACCGGAGCCGGTCGTGCAACAGGAAGAGCCGCCGCCCGAGCCGGTGGAGCACGAGGCGGAGATCGAGATCAAAATACCGGATCTTCCCGTGATCGCGGATGCCGCGGCGACGCTCGAAGTCCCTGCGGAGAAGGCCGCACCGAAGACTCAGGATACGGACGAAGCCGTCAACGACAGCAAGAAGGCCAAGCCGGAGAAGCCCAAGCCGAGACGAAAGTCCGTGGCGCGTACCACGTCGGCGCCCAAGCGCGTCGATGCCAGGCGGGCCACGACCAACGCCGCACCGACCTCGGGAACCGCCTCTTCGATGTCGATCGCCACCTGGCGCGGCACGGTCATGGCCCATCTCAACCGCTACAAGCGCTATCCCGGCGCAGGCGGCGGTACGGCTTCGGTTGCGTTCACGATCAATCGCGCCGGCCACGTGCTGTCCGCACGCCTGATCCGCTCGTCAGGCAATTCCACCCTTGACCGGGAGGCCGTCGCGCTCACACGCCGCGCCAGTCCCGTTCCCGCCCCGCCACCCAACATCGGCCGCGGCAGCATCATGCTCACCGTGCCGGTGAGGTTCTCCAGATGAACTCCTCAGGGATCAACTCGATATGCGAATAATGGCCTCCTTATCCAACGCGGCACCCGTGGCCACGGGGATATCCCTGCTCCTGCTACTCGCCGTTCCCGCCGGGGCTCAGCGACAGTTCTCGCAACCAAAGCTGGCCCAGGCCGGCGCCGAGACATTGCCCGGCGGCGCGTCATCGCTGCAGGAGACCTATGGATCGTGGACCGTCAGTTGCCGCATCGCCGATGGCCGCAAGCTCTGCTCTCATTCGCAGGTCCGCGGCAATCAGCAGACGGGGCAGCGCAACTTCGCGATCGAACTCAAGCCGCCGCGCGACGGCAAGACCGACGGCGTGCTGGTGCTGCCGTTCGGTCTGGCGCTCGGCGCCGGCGTCAAGCTGACGCTCGACGACAAGGCGCTCGGGCAGACCATTCCGTTTTCGACCTGCGTGCCGAGCGGCTGCCTCGTCCCCGTCAGCTTCCCCGCGGCTGCCATCGCCGCCATCAAGAAGGCCAAGGCGCTGTCCGCTACGGCAACGCCGGCCGGGTCGAGCGAGCCGGCCGTGTTCACGCTGTCGCTCGATGGGTTCACGGCGGCCCACGCGCGCATAACGGAACTGATGAAATAGGCTCGATCCGGAGCCGATGCTGTTGCGCTTTCGCAACTTGATTGCGCAAATGCGCCGCCGTCGCGTCGATGGACGAACAAAGAAACGCAGGCGTCAGAGAGGTTATTCCACCGATTTGCAACGCAAAACCATACCTGATTGGTATAGTTTCAATGTAGCGCCACCTTACCCTTAGAACCGCTCCAATTCATTCAAATTGCGCCCAAAAAGCCATTCTGTTAGGAGGCAGTTTGTCTGTAGGCGTAGGGAATCTGCTACGCGGAGGCGCGTTGGAGACCGCGGGCATGGTGGCACGTATCGGCGATCTGGCACTCTTGTACGTCTCGGAGCGCGGACGGCTTGGCCGGCTGATCAATCGCATCGTCGGCAATCCGGCGACTGCCGAAGATCTGGTTCACGATACCTTTCTCCGGGCGCTCGAAGGGGCGTCCCACGAGGTTCGCGACGACAAGGCGTACCTGTCGCGCATTGCGCGCAACGTCGCCATCGATCAAAAACGCAAAGACGGACGGATCATCGAAATCAGCGAAGAGGCATTCTTTGCGCTCGTCGACCCATCGCCGTCGCCGGAAACAGTGGCTGCCGACCGTCAGGCGCTCGCTATCACCGTCGCCGCCATCGGCTCGCTGCCGAACCGCACCCGCAAAGCGCTTGAGATGCACCGCCTGGGCGATCATACCTTGGAACAGATCGGCAAGGACCTCGGCATTTCCACCTCACTCGCCGGCCGTCTCGTGCTGGAAGGCTATCGCATCGTGCATGAGCGTCTGCGCGAGGCCGGTGCGGCGTGACCGGGGGTTGAATTCAACCCCGCTCATACGTCATAGAACCAGGGACGAAGCGAAACGCCCTCTGCTTCGCGCGCCAGGACTGTGCACGCCACGACGATGCCGGACGAGAACGACGATCTCTGGAACGAAGCGATGGCGCTGTTGCTGCGCTGGCAGAGGGACCCGGACAATGCCGAAGCGCGCGAGGACATCGTATGCTTTTGTGCCGCGAGCGAGGCTCACCTCGCGGCGTGGGAGAGCGCCAAGCGCCTCTATCGCCTGACCGGAGAAGCGACCGGCGCGCCGACGCGGGAAGAGGCGCGACGCCGTAAGCGCGAGCTGACGCGCCGTGGCGTCATCGGCGGCCTCGGTGTCGTGATCGCAGGCACGATCGCGCTCAAGGGCGCGGATTTCTGGCGGGATTGGCAGGCCGATATGGTTTCGGATGCCGGCGTGATCACGCATCATGACCTTGCCGACGGGTCGAAACTCACGCTTGGGCCGGACAGCGCCGTACGTTTGGCCTTTTCGCCGACCCTGCGCCGCATCGATCTCCTCGACGGGATGGCCTTGTTCGACGTGACCGACGATCCGCACCGCCCGTTCGAAGCGCGCACCGACGCCTTCGTGACACGTGTCCGCGCGGGCGCCTCCTTCGAGATGCGCCAGAACGGCAGCCGCGCCGTCGTCGGCGTCGGCAGCGGGCGTGTGCGGGTGGAAACGCGCGAAGGGGCTGCTGCGGCCGAGCTCGCAGCAGGCGACTGGGTTGCCGGCGGACCAGGCGATGAGACGCCGCGGCGGGGACATCGCGACGCGGCCCAAATCGCGGCATGGCGCAACCGCCAGCTCATCGCCGAGCAGGAGCGCATCGACTCCGTGGTCGCCGAGATTGCCCGCTGGCAGTCCGCGCGCATCATCATAGCCGATTGGGGACTGGGCGCCTCACGTGTCAGCGGCCTCTACGATCTCGGCAATCCGGAAGCCGCTTTGCATGCCGTCGTCAGACCCTATGGCGGCCGCGTGCGGAGCATCACACCGTGGCTGACTGTGATCTCGAGTGTCTGAACCGGGAAAAAACTTTGCTCCTGGTGTAGAAATATCGGCGCCAACTCCGTCGAGACTTTAGGAGCTCATCGATACCGCCCGCCATGGCGTGCGGCAGGCAGCTCCATGGTCGAGACTGGAGCATTGTGATGTTGCGTATCGGTACCTCTCGCGGCGGCAGCCGCGCCGCTGGCCTCAAGGCAGTTGCGCTGGCGCTGCTGCTTTCCGCGTCCCCCCTCTCGATCGATGCAGCCCTGGCGCAGCAAGGTCAGGCTGCCGCAAATCGCAGCTTCTCGATTCCGGCCGGGCCGCTATCCTCCGCACTCGTTGCATTCGGTCAGCAGGCGGGCATTCAGGTCAGCTACGTGCCGTCGGTCGCCGCCGGGCTCACCTCACCCGGCATAGCCGGCACAATGCCGCCCAACGCAGCGCTCGCACGGTTGCTTTCCGGCACCGGCCTGTCGTTCCAGAGGAGCGGCGCCAACACCGTCGTCATATCCAACGCGGCGGGCAATACCGCCACGGCAACCGTCGATGGCGCGATCGCGCTCGATACCATCGATGTGTCGGGCGGCGGCGGCGAAGGCGGTACGGTCTATACGCCTTACGAGACCGCCGCGCCG
>JBFWYV010000062.1:0-19246 GCA_050186055.1 Hyphomicrobiaceae bacterium
TCGACGGATCATAGGCGAAATAAGGATTCGTTTCATCCTTCGGCATCCACTGCACATTGACGGATCCGTCCGCACGGCGCGCCTTGACATGGTTCTCGCCGTCATAGCCGTAGCGCACATCCCTGAGGCCCACCGCGCCGGCCATGTCCTGCAACTCGCAATCGCCGTTGGCGGCACAGGTAAGGCAATCGAGCGGATGGTCGGAGATATAGAGTTCCATAACGCCGCGACGGATCGCCTTCAGCCGCTCCGTCTGTGTACGCACCACCAGTCCCGAAGCCGCCGGCGTGGTGCAGGACGCCGGTGTGCCGGCCCGTCCCTCGATCTCCACAAGGCAGAGCCGGCAGGACCCGAAGGCGTCGACCATGTCCGTGGCGCAGAGCTTGGGAACTTGAATCCCCGCTTCCATCGCGGCCCGCATGATCGACGTTCCTTCCGGAACCGTGACCTCGAACCCGTCGATCGTCAGCTTGATCGTCTTCCCGGACCTTGACGCCGGCGTCCCATAATCGATTTCGTGAACCAGCCCCATGGCTCTACTCCGCTGCTTCGACAATCACGGGATCGCCGAAATCTTCCGGGAAATGCGTCAGCGCGCTCATCACCGGGTACGGTGTGAAACCACCTAGCGCGCACAAAGATCCGAATTTCATCGTGTTGCAGAGATCGCTGACGAGAGCCTTCTGCGCGGCCGCATCCCCCCCCCGACGGATCTTGTCCATCGTTTCCACCCCGCGCACGGCGCCGATCCGGCATGGCGTACACTTGCCGCAGCTCTCGATGGCGCAGAACTCGAAGGCAAATCGCGCCTGCGCCAGCATGTCGACCGTATCGTCGAACACGACGATGCCGGCATGACCGATCAGCCCATCCCTGGCGGCGAACGCTTCGTAGTCGAACGGCGTATCGAACAGTGCACGCGGGAAATACGCGCCGAGCGGACCGCCGACCTGGACCGCCTTCACCGGACGCCCGCTCGCTGTCCCGCCGCCGATCTCGTCGACGAGCTCGCCCAGCGTCATGCCGAACGCAGTCTCGAAAAGACCGCCGCGACGAATATTGCCGGCGAGCTGTATCGGGATCGTGCCCCGCGAGCGGCCCATGCCGAACTCGCGGAAGAACGCAGCGCCTTTCGCCAGCACAATCGGCACCGTCGCAAGCGAAATAACGTTATTCACGACCGTCGGCCGGCCGAGGAACCCGCTATGGGCGGGCAGCGGCGGCTTGGCGCGGACGACGCCACGCTTGCCTTCCAGGCTGTTGAGGAGGGAGGTTTCCTCCCCGCACACGTAAGCACCCGCACCGACGCGGATCTCGATGTCGAACGGCTTGCCGCTATCGAGGACCGACGGACCGGTGATCCCCGCCAGGCGTGCGTCCCGAATGGCCTGGCGCATTACGCCGATCGCATGGGGATACTCGGAGCGGATATAGATGAAGCCCTGATCCGCCCCGGTCGCAAGCGCGGCAATCGCCATACCCTCGATGAGCACGAAGGGATCGCCCTCCATGATCATCCGATCGGCGAACGTTCCGCTATCGCCTTCATCCGCATTGCAGACGATTACTTTGCGCCGGCCCGGAGCTTCCAGCACGGTCTTCCATTTGATGCCGGTGGGGAAACCCGCGCCGCCGCGACCGCGCAATCCCGACGCGGTGACTGTCTCGACGATTTCCGCGGGCGCCAGACGGGCCGCGATCCGCAGTCCGGCAAGGCCCCCATGGCTCTCATAGTCTTCGAGCGAAAGCGGATCGATGACGCCGC
Organism: Hyphomicrobiaceae bacterium; assembly: GCA_050186055.1. Taxonomy (GTDB): domain Bacteria; phylum Pseudomonadota; class Alphaproteobacteria; order Rhizobiales; family Hyphomicrobiaceae; genus CAMDPA01. Next base: position 1,766 of record JBFWYV010000062.1, read on the forward strand.
ACCGCTCGAACGTGAGCCGCGTCTGCCGCTTGAGGAAAGGGATCTCCTCGGTCGGCCCCAGGCACTTCGGGTGAGAGCCGCCGGTGAGGAAACCCGCATCGAGCAGCGATGTGACGTCTCCCGCCGATACCGGGCCATAGGCGATCCGCCGCCCATCCACCTCGACTTCCACCAGCGGCTCCAGCCAGTAGAGCCCGCGCGAGCCGTTCCTCACGACACGGACTTGCAGTCCCCTGCGGCGGCACTCGGCCACGAGAGCTTCGGCGACGCCGTTGGCCCCGACGGCCACAACGCCGGAATCACCAGGCACGTAGACTCTCACGCTCATCGGCGTGCCTCCGCCAGCAGCGCATCGAGACGCTCCCGGTCGACCCGTCCGACCGGCACGCCGTCAAGCATCGCTGCCGGTGCACATGCACAAAACCCCAGGCAGTAGACGGCCTCGAGCGTGACCCCGCCGTCGGCCGTGGTCGAGCCGAAGTCGACACCGAGAACCTCGGCAGCCCGTACTGCATGAGCGTCTCCGCCCATGGACTGACACGCTTCCGCCCGGCAGATCTTGAGCGTATGCCGGCCGCCAGGCTCCATGCGGAAGTCATGATAGAAGGTGACGACGCCGTGAATTTCGGCGCGGCTTAGATTCAGCCGCTCGGCGATCAGCCGCTGCGAGTCCGGCGGCACACAGCCGAACTCCTTCTGCACCGCATGCAAAATTTCGATAAGCGGGGCCTCGACACCCTCAAATGCCGCAAGTATCCGCGTAGTCCGCGCGCTGACGTCAGCGACCGTCCCCGACATCACAATCCTCCGATCAGCAGACCAGTGTGGGGAGGGCGCCTGCCAGATCAATAAAGGCGTTCCGTGAATTGATAGATAATCTCTATCAGTGCCTGAACGATGCTTTAACTTCAACCGCGTGATCGCGAAATCTTATCTTCAGGGAACACCCTCTGCGCCGTTTCCACGAAACCGGCGACGATCGGGGTTTGTGTGTCCCGGTCGGGAAGAATGAGACCGACGACGTGACGGACATCCGGCTCGACCAGCGGAATAGCCCGCAGTCGTCCCGGCCGCTTGAACGCCTCCGCAAAGCGGACCGGCATGATGCTGGCCCATCCCCCGGTCCGAACGTGCGCGTAAAGGATGAGCATCGAGTTCGATTCAACTGTGCATTGCGGTTCAGCCCCGGCCTCGCGCAGATGCCGGTCGATCAGGCGCCGGTTCTGCATGTCGGGCGACAACTGGCAAAGCTGGAGCCGGCCGGCCTCATGCCAGCCCACCGCCTCCCGGGACTCGAACGGGCCGTCAGGCGGCACCAGCAAAGCATAACGCTCTTCGTAAAGCGGCACGCCCCGGAAACGCCCCAGCGGCTCGGAATCCAGGTACGACACCCCGACGTCGATCTCCAGGTCCGCGAGCTTCTGGAGGATCTGATTTGAGGTCAGCGAGGAAACCCTGAACCGCACACCGGCAAATGCCGAGCGGAACGGGACGGTAAGTTCGGTGACCACAGGCAGCGCCGTCGGTATGACGCCCAGACGCAGCTCACCGGCCAGATCCCGTCTGCTCGCCTGCAATTCCTGCTTCATGGCCCGCACGTCGGCGGTGAGTTGCCGCGCCCAGGCGAGAACGCGCTCGCCTTCCGGTGTGAATCCGCGAAAGCGCGACCCCCGCTCGACGATGACGACGCCGAGCTGCTCCTCCAGGCTTTTCACGGTCGATGACAATGTTGGCTGCGAAACGCCGGCAGCTTGCGCCGCTTTGCCGAAATGGCGTTCGCGCGCAAGGTGAAGCAGAAGCTCGAGCTTGTCGATCATGCCAGTGGTGCGTCAGCTATGTCCGTCGTCGCTGCGCCTGCATAGCATGATTGGTCGATGGCTTCAGGAAATCGTCAGCCGCAATGCTCCAGGCACACAGTACCCCATCGTCCGGCGGGGCTCCGATCTCATGCCTGGGACGCGACAGGCTGGAGGCTGGAAGCTATGTCTTGCCCGCCTTTTCTGCGAGGCGGCGCACCAGGCTCTTGTCGATCACCGGCGGCTTGCGATTGACCGGACGGCCCTTCGGCGGCCGCCTCGTAGGGCTCCCGATGGAGGGCGGGTCACTGGCCGGAAATGTCTCCTTCAAACTCTCATCGACCTGCGCATCCAGCTCGTCCTTGGCGAGCTTCTCGGGCACCCTTCGTTTTCGTGACATCGCCTTGCCCATCGTTGCGTGGTAGAAGGGACAATAACGGTATCATCGCGCGTTTCGTTCCCCTCCGGCCAGCTCACAGACGGCAATTGGAGAATACGCAAGACCAGATAGGCCGCCGCAAGACCCGCGGCATCCCATCGATCGGACAATCGGATAAGAGCAGCAAACCCCCGGTCTGTCGGACTACTTCCACTCGATCTGGAGGATCTCGTATGACCGCGCGCCTTTCGGCGTGACCACCTCCACGGAGTCGCCCTTCGACTTGCCGATCAGAGCCCGCGCGATCGGCGAACCGATCGAGATCTTCCCGTCGCGCACGTTCGACTCGGTCTCGCCGACGATCTTGTACTTGACCTTGTCGCCGGTATCCTCGTCTTCCAGCATGACGGTGGCACCGAACTTCACGGTCGAGCCCGCCTGCAGGGCTGGATCGATAACTTCTGCGCGCGAGAGCTTGTCCTCGAGCTCGGCCACCCGGGCCTCATTGAGCCCCTGCTGCTCCTTGGCAGCGTGATACTCGGCGTTTTCCGACAGATCACCGTGCGAACGCGCTTCTGAAATCGCTTGAATAATCCGCGGGCGCTCCTCGGATTTGAGGCGGTGCAACTCAGCCTCGAGCTGCTTGAACCCCTCGATCGTCATCGGAACCCGTTCCATACGTCTCTCCACTTCAGCCTGCCGGCAAGCAATTCGCCGTCCAGGTCGTAGCTGCGGTAATCCAGATCCATTTGTGGGCTGACCGCGGCGCACCGCTAAACGCCGCGACCCACTATCATTGCATAAAACCGCCGGCCGCGTCACGCCAGCTCACCGGAGGTGGCCGAAGCGCTTGACAACCCGCGTCTGCACAGCCCCGATCAGCCGGATCATCAATGCCTTGGACCAATGCTTTAGACATGTGCGGGCACGCTTCACTCGACAGCCAGCTCAACATCGCTCGCGCCGGCCATGCACTGCTCCTGGCCCGAGATAATATCAGGGCAGCGGACTTCAAGTCTCGTCAATTCAATGGGTTGTTCACAACGGCAACGTACCGATGCGCGCATTCAGCCCGCACAAGCAGAATAACGCTGCAACGGTGCGACCCTTAGCGAGCTCGCCCTCATCGCCTTGATGGCTTTGGTCACGGCAATCGCGCCCGCTAAGGTTGTATAGTAGGGAATATGATTGAGCAAGGCCGTGCGCCGGATATCTCGCGAATCGTGCAAGGCCTGCGCGCCCTCCGTCGTGTTGAATACGATGGCGATTTCACCGTTCTTCATGGCATCGACGATATGCGGCCGGCCATCGAGGACCTTGTTGACGTAATCGCACTCGATACCCTGCTCGATCAGGTGCTTGCGCGTTCCCCGCGTGGCGATGATCCGGAAGCCCATGTCCTTCAGTTCGCGCACGGCAGGCACAATCCGCTGCTTGTCGGCATCCTTCAAGGATACGAACACCGCACCTGACATCGGCAGGTTCTGCCCGGCGCCGAGCTGACTCTTGCCGAATGCGATCGCGAAGTCCCGGTCGATGCCCATGACCTCGCCGGTCGACCGCATCTCGGGACCAAGGACCGGATCGACGCCGGGGAACCGCGCAAACGGAAACACCGCTTCCTTGACCGCGATGTGATCGGGACGGGGAGGCACGAGATCGAACGTGGAAAGCGCCTCGCCAGCCATGATGCGCGAGGCGATTCCGGCAACAGGCATGCCGATGACCTTGGCCACGAACGGAACCGTGCGGCTGGCACGCGGGTTGACCTCCAGCACGTAGATCTGACCGTCCTTGATCGCGTATTGCACGTTCATCAGACCGACGACGCCCAGAGCCAGCGCCAGTTTGCGCGTCTGCTGCTCGATTTCGGCGATCGTATCCTGGTCCAGCGAATGCGGCGGCAGCGAGCAGGCACTGTCGCCCGAGTGGATGCCGGCCTCCTCGATGTGCTCCATGATTCCGGCGATGAACGTATCGCGCCCGTCCGACAGGCAATCGACATCGACTTCGGTCGCATCAGTCAGATAGCGGTCGATCAGCAGCGGGCGGCGGTCGGATACAACGAGTTCCGACGGCCGGTCCAGCGTTGCCGACAGCCGCGCAACGTAGCGCTCCACATCACCGCCGTCGTGCACGATCTCCATCGCCCGCCCGCCCAGCACGTACGACGGCCGGATCAGCACGGGATAGCCGATGGCCTCCGCCTTCTCGCGGGCTTCGCCCGGACTGCGCGCAATGCCGCTGGCCGGCTGACGCAGTCCGAGGCGATTGATCAGCGCGTTGAAGCGGTCGCGGTCCTCCGCAAGGTCGATTGCATCCGGCGAGGTCCCGAGAATCGGCACGCCCGACGCCTCGAGGGCCGCGGCCAGCTTCAGCGGTGTCTGGCCGCCGAACTGCACGATGACGCCTTTCAGCGTGCCGTTCGACGTCTCGGTACGGATGATCTCCGTCACGTCCTCAACGGTCAGCGGCTCGAAATAGAGCCGGTCGGACGTATCGTAATCCGTGGAAACGGTTTCCGGATTGCAGTTGACCATGATCGTCTCATAGCCCGCATCCGAGAGAGCGAAGCACGCGTGGCAGCAGCAGTAGTCGAACTCGATGCCCTGGCCGATTCGGTTCGGTCCGCCGCCGAGGATCACGATCTTCTGCCGGTCGCTCGGATCGGCCTCGCACACCGGGCCGCCCGCGTCCGGTCCTCCGACCCCCGGCCGGCTCCCAGCGGGGGAGCCGGATGCGGCGCCGAAAAGCCCGCTCTCGTAGGTCGAGTACATGTATGCGGTCGGGGACGCGAACTCGGCAGCACACGTATCGATGCGCTTGTAGACCGGAACCACGCCGAGCTTGACGCGGTGGGCTGCGACAGCGTCCTCCGTCATCCCTGCTAGCCGGGCCAGCCGGGCATCCGAAAAGCCCATCGCCTTCAGTTCGCGCATCTGCGTGGCGGTCGGCGGCAGCTTGTGCTCACGCACCTTCCGCTCGATCTCGACGATCGAGGCAATCCGTTCCAGGAACCACGGATCGATCCGGCACATGCCGTGGATCTCCTCGGTCCCGACACCGAGCCGCAGCGCCTGTGCCACCTTCAGCAGCCGGTCCGGCGCCGGGCGGCCGAGCGCGGCGCGGATCGCATTGGTATCGTCGCCCTGCCCGAGCCCTTCGATCTCCACGTCGTCGAGACCGGTCAGCCCGGTCTCCATCGAACGCAGCGCCTTTTGCAGGCTCTCCTCGAACGTCCGGCCGATCGCCATCACCTCGCCGACCGACTTCATCGCAGTCGTCAGCGTAGTATCGGCGCCGGCAAACTTCTCGAACGCAAAACGCGGGATCTTAGTTACGACGTAGTCGATCGTCGGCTCGAACGAAGCCGGGGTGGCACCGGCCGTGATGTCGTTCTCCAGCTCATCGAGCGTGTATCCGACAGCCAGCCGCGCAGCGACCTTGGCGATCGGGAACCCTGTCGCCTTGGACGCAAGCGCCGATGACCGCGACACACGCGGGTTCATCTCGATGACGACCAGCCTTCCGTCGGCCGGATTGACCGCAAACTGCACATTCGAGCCGCCGGTCTCCACGCCGATCTCGCGCAGCACCGCGATCGAAGCGTTGCGCATGAGCTGGTATTCCTTGTCCGTCAGCGTCAGCGCCGGCGCGACCGTGATCGAGTCGCCGGTATGCACGCCCATCGGATCGACGTTCTCGATCGAGCAGACGATGATGCAGTTGTCCGCCCGGTCGCGGACCACCTCCATCTCGAATTCCTTCCAGCCGAGAACGCTCTCCTCGATCAGCACTTCCGTGGTCGGCGACGCATCGAGTCCACGCTCCAGGATCTCGACGAACTCCTGACGGTTGTAGGCGATGCCGCCGCCGGTGCCGCCCAAGGTGAACGACGGACGGATGATGGCCGGGAGCCCTATCTCGGCCAGCCCTTCCAGTCCCTCCAGCGTGCCGCGCTCGACATAGCGACGCTTCCGCTCCGGCTCGCCTGCATGCCATTCAAGGTCGTAGACATGCAGCGCGTGACGCCTCTCCTCTCCGCCGAGCCCTCGCGCCTCGATGGCAGCGCGCCCGGCGCGGTAGACCTCCTTGTCGGCACGCTTGAGGTCGGAGGCGTTGGCCAGCATCGAGCGCGGGGTCTCGAGCCCGATGCTCTTCATCGCCTCGCGGAACAACTGACGGTCCTCGGCCTTGTCGATCGCCTCCGGCTTGGCCCCGATCATCTCGACGCCATGCCGCTCCAGTACGCCCATGCGATGCAGCGACAGGGCGCAATTGAGCGCCGTCTGCCCGCCCATCGTCGGCAGCAGAGCCAGCCGCTCGTCCGGCCGCGCCGCGCGTTCCTGCTCGATGATGGACGCCACGATGTCCGGCGTGATCGGCTCGACATAGGTTGCATCCGCCAGCTCCGGATCCGTCATGATCGTCGCCGGATTGGAATTGACCAGTATGATCCTGAAGCCTTCCGCCTTCAGCGCCTTGCAGGCCTGGGTCCCGGAATAGTCGAACTCGCACGCCTGCCCAATCACGATGGGCCCGGCGCCGATGATGATGATCGCGTCGATGTCAGTGCGTCTTGGCATAAAGCGGCTTCTTAGTGCAGCGCAACGCAATTGGCTATAGGCGCCGCGACGCACCGCACAGCCGATTGCGCCGGTTTCGGACGATCGTCGCCGCACGGCACAACGCGCTAAAGTTAAGTCGCTGAAAAAACAATATTTCTATTGCCATGATCAACCGGCAGGCACGGCCATGAACGTCATCCGCGCCTGATTGTGCCCGAAATTCGGATGCACGCGCTCGGCCTTGAGGCCATGCCTGGCCAGCAGAGACACGAATTCCCCCTCCTGATACATCGAGAAGCCAAGCGCCTGCCGGATACGGCCGTAGTCCGACATCGCCGTCTTGACCAGGCCGCCCAGAGCCGGCAGCAGGAAGCCGCCCTTGGCTGCGAACCTCACCAGCGCCGCCGCATCGGTGAACGGACTCACCCCAGGCGGAATCACATCGGCGATCACAATCCGCCCATCAGGCTTGATCTTGTCGCGCCACAGGTCGAGCAGCGCCTCGAGTTCGTCCAGCTTCAGATATTGCAGCAGCGAGTTGGCGACGACGAGGTCGAGGGACCCGTCTGGCAGCCGCGCTGCTCCGTCGGGATCGATGACCTCCACATTGCCGGTCGCCTGCACACGCTGCGTCAGCGTCTCTCTCACCCGGGGAGCTGCCTCGCAGAGGATCAGGCGCCCGCAGTGCCGTGCCACGTCTTCTGCGTAAAGCGCCTCGCCGCAGCCATGATCGAGCACCACTGCGTCGCCGCTGGGGATATGCCCGACGATGTCGGCCGCCACCGCCTGCGCGTGCAGCGCCTTGTGCCGGTCGTTCACATAGATGGCGTGATCGGAATTCCAGAAGTCGACCCAGGACCGCATGGCACCATTCACTTCTGTTTGCCGAAACGTGCGCGCATCCCAATGCACGGGTCCTCGCGAGGCTGGCGCAGCGTGAAAATGATCATGTCGGCCGCCGCCCGCCCGTCCGGATCGCGAGGCATATAATCCATTGCATTGGTTTTGCCATCCTCGACTTCGATCAGCATCACGCTGACCACAGGCGTTGCCGGACTGCGCTGCCGGATGTGCCACGGCGTGCCACGGTCCTTGCGCACATGCCCGTTGCCCGCCAGCAGCACCGCGCTTCCGTGCGCCGCAACCGCTCCCAGCGCCGCTGCCGCCTGATGCGCGTCCCGATAGCGCTGAGCAAGCGCCATCGGCCCGATCGCCTGCGCCGGAAGCAGCCCGCAGTGACTGCCCCTCAATTCGGTCTCCAGCGCATCCCGCAAAGCGGCCGGCAACCCGGCATCGAGGGAAAGGCGCGCCCGCTCGTCCGCGCTCAGCGCACCGGCACCCTGCCGCGCCAGCGCCCGGACCTGCTCACGCGGCGGATCACCGGCGACCATCGGCAAGCCGGCATCGAGGGCGACGTCGAACAGCGGCTCGAACAGCTTGGCCGCCGGCCAGCCGCTGTCCCGCCACGCCAGCACCTGCATCACAGCGTCGAAGGTGGGCATGCGTTGCGCACCAGCGCGTCCCGGAAACAACGCATCGAGCGCCTGCTGCTGATTGGCCCGTATGTGCTCGAACACGACTGCCGGCTTCCGCTTCACACCGCCCAGGGATCTGGCGATGATCCACGAGCGCAGCAGATGATGGCTGGCGTTGTCATGCACTTCGCCGAGCAGCAGCACGCCCCCCTTGCTCAGCAACGGCGCAAACCCGGGTCCGCCATGATCTGCCGGTCCACGATTGTTCCGGAACGACAACGACTTGCCGTCGGCACCGACGACCTTTCCCGCGAGCGGGTGCGATCTGTTGGCAGTATCGGCCCATTCGTCCCACGTCGCCGGCTGTGCACTGGCTGCTATTGCAAACCAGAGCCACGCTATGACCGGCAGCATCACCTGCATGAGGATCGGTACGCCCTGACATCTCGAGACCACGGTGCATAAACCTCGGGGACTTCAGCCTGCCGGAGACACCGCAAACGCTTGCTGCGCTTGCGAGCTTCCCCCATCCCGGGCACCCGCGACGACTTGACCGATCATGGCTGCCTGCTTTCGCGCACAGCTTTGTGGTCCAGGAATGCAGGCTTTGCCAAGTCAAGGCCATCGCCATGACAGAATCTTGACCGACATGATCTGCGATCAGGCCAACGCGTTCATTCGAGGATTATGATGCGTCGACTCCTCCTGATGGTATCAGTTCTCGTCATTGGGGCCGGGCTCTACGTCGCCTCTCCGTTCAGGGCGGCGTGGGCGCTGCGCGAGGCGATCAAGACCGGCGACACCAGAACCATCGAGCGCAAGATCGAATGGAAGAGTGTCCGTGAAAGCCTGCGCAAGTCGCTGGCGCACAATCCCCGGCTCCTGCCCGAGGTCAACAAGGTCGGCGCCGAGATTCGTCCGACGATGTGGCAGCGCGTCAAATGGGCCTTCGGGAGCTCGATGCTCGACCGCTTCCTGGAGACCTACGTTACGCCCGAGGGCATGCACAAACTCTACAAATATCGCATGACCTGGAACAGCCATGTCAAAGGGCTGCCGCCCGATGACTCGCTGCCGCTCCCGGAACGCCTGAAGAAATTCTATAGCAGGATCCTGCGCGCCGAATTCCTCTCGCCGACGCGCTTCGAGATCGAGATCGTCGACAAGGATACGCCCACCCGCGCCTATGTCGGCCTGTTCGAACTCGACTGGACCGAATGGAAGCTCACCAGCTTGAAGATCGCCAACAAGGTCTAATCACGGACCGGACAGCCACAGCTTGCCGACGGCAATGACGGCGGCGGCCATGCAGACTCCCTGCCAGGGCTTGCCGTATCGCAGCAGGACTCCGACCCCGGCCGCCACCGCCGCCAGGCGGATTTCCAGCCCGACCTGCGCAAGTGCTCCGGATGGAAACAGCATCAACCGGGCCACGAGCGCCGCGATCAGCGAGGTGGAGACGAACTTCACCCATTTGAAAATCTCATCCTGCGGATTGAGGCTGCGGCCGAGAGCATATCCCGCCCAGCGCCACGGCTCGTGCACCAGTGCCGCCAGCGCCACGAGCCCAAGCAATCCGAACAGGCCTTCGCTGAATGTGCTCATGTTCTACCGGCTCACGACATAGGCGATCGTGCCGCCGGCCAGCCCCGCGACGACAAGGTCGAGATCGGGCGAAACGAGATAGACGAAGGGGCCGATGACGACACCGAGGACAATGGCCAGATACTCGGCCGCCAGCCTCGAGGAAGCCAGCATCGCCATCAGGAAGTAGCACGGCGTGAACGACATCAGCGCGGCCGATATCCCCACCGGCACTGAGGCAGCCAGGATATAGCCGACACAGGCGCCGCTCACCGTACACAGCATGAAGGCGAGCCCGAAACCCAGCATGTGCGGCAGGCGAATTTCCGCCGGCAGCCGGTGCAGTCGACGATGCCCCTCGAGCCAGGCCGTCACCGCGATGAAGTGCACCGCGAACACCTCAAGCCATCGCCGGCCCTTCGGATCGCGCAGCATCGGCGCCAGCGTGATCGTCATCGGCAGCATGCGCACGCCGGTCAGCGAGACTGCGACTGCGGCCGAGATCAGCGATGCACCCCGCCCGACCTGGTCAGCCAACACGACCTGCGCCGGCAAAGCGTAGAAGATGAACGACGTTGCAATGGCGAAATCGATGCTGAGCCCCATGTCCCGCACCAACGCGCCGAACCCCAGCGCGCTCCCCATCAGGACATAGCCCGGCGTGCTCAGGAACGAGGCCAGCCCGCGCCAGAACGCCTCCATCGGCCTCGCGGCAATGGCCCATTCGGGGACTTCGGCATCAATGGGTGGGGTATCGGTGGTCAAGGTCACAGACGTTCGGCTTCTCGTGGCCGGGGGACCCTAGTTCAGTTCGGCGGCAGAACCGAATATAAAATGCCGCCTTGTCATGCGCGTCAGGGGGTCCGGCACCTTGACGTCGCGTGGCGCAGCTTCGACTATCCGCGCTAAGCGCCTGTCATCGCGCGATATCGGGGGTATGCGCCTCATGGCGAGCATTGCAGACAAGAGCCGGGCCGCCGGCACGGGCATCGGCATGCCGGTTCCCCGCAAGGAGGACCGCCGCCTGCTCACCGGCAACGGCCGGTTCAGCGACGACGTGACCATGCCGGGCGAGGCATATGCGGTCATGCTTCGCTCGCCGCACGCACATGCCCGTATCACGCGGGTCGAGACCGCGAACGCGCGCAGCGTCCCCGGTGTGATCGCAGTCCTGACCGGGGCCGACGTCCTGGCCGACGGCCTCGGCCCGATGCCGCTCGACCACAAGCCTCTCCCAGGTACCCAGCCTCCGCCTCGCAACGCGCCGCCGGGACCGGAACCGGTCCTCGCCAACGCCGACGGCACGCCGATCCCCGATACACCCTGCCCTGTCCTGACGCACGACGTCGTCCGCTTCACCGGCCAGGCCGTTGCCATGGTGGTCGCCGAGACGATCGCCGCCGCCAAGGACGGCGCCGAAGCGATAGAGATCGACTACGAGCCATTGCCGGTGCTCGTCGACAGCCGCAAGGCTGCCGCCGCCGATGCCCCTCGCCTCTATGATCACCTGCCATCGAATATCGTCGTCGACGCCGAGATGGGCGATGCCGCCGCGACACGCGCCGCCTTCGCCAAGGCCGCCCACATCGTCGAGCTGAAGACAGCGATCCAGCGCGTGACGGGTGTGCCGATGGAGGCGCGTTCCAGCGTCGGCCGCTATGACGAAGAGAGCGGACGCTACATCCTGCATGCAGGTTCCGGCGGCATTGTCCGCCAGAAGCGGGAGATCGCCGCGATCCTCGGCGTCGACTTCGAGCAGGTCCGCATCACGGCCGACGATATCGGCGGCAACTTCGGCACCAAGAATTCGCTGTTCCCGGAGTTCCCCCTCTGCCTGTGGGCCGCAAAGCGTATCGGCCGCCCCGTCAAGTGGACAGCCGAGCGCACGGATGCGTTCCTCTCCGACCACCAGGGCCGCGACCTCTATTCAGAGGCCCGGCTGGCGCTCGACGCAGACGGCCGCGTTCTCGCCGTCGAGATCGACAACCTGTCGAACGTCGGCGCTTACGCTGCCTCGATGGTGCCGCTGCGCAAGGGCATGACCATCATCAGCGGCCTCTATCGCATACCCGCCGGACACGTGCGCGGCCGAACCGTGCTCACCAACACGCCGCCGACCATCCCCTATCGCAGCGCCGGCCGGCCGGAGGCGATGTTCATCATCGAACGGCTGATGGATCTCGCCGCTGCCAGGGTCGGGCTCGATCCCATCGAGATCCGTCGCCGCAATCTCGTGCGGCCCGACGAGCTTCCCTATCGCAACCCCGTCGGCTGCACCTACGACTGCGGCGAATACGAGCGCGCCATGGATGAAGCGCTGTCCATCGCCGACTGGTCGGGCTTCGAGGCGCGCAAGGCCGAGGCCCGTTCCCGAGGCAAGCTGCGCGGCATCGGCATCGGGAACTACATCGAGATCACGATGGGCCAGCCTCGCGAATGGTCCGAGGTGATCGTCGATCCCAAGGGCCGGATCGACGTCAACGTCGGCACCCTGTCGTCGGGCCAGGGCCACGAGACGAGCTACGCCCAGTGCGTATCGGACTGGCTCGGCGTAGGCTTCGAAGACGTTCGCATATTCGAGAACGACACCGACGTCGTCCCGGTCGGCGGCGGATCGCATTCCGGCCGCTCGATGCGAATGGCAGGCTACGTGATGGGCCGCTGCGCGGAAGCCATCATCACCAAGGCGAAACGCATCGCCGCCCACGTTTTCGAGACGGCTCCCGGCAATATCGCGTTCGCCGGCGGCATTCTCACCGTGACCAACACCAACCGGTCGATGAGCCTGTTCGAGGCCGCCGACGCCGGCCTGAGCAACGCGAGCCTGCCCGACGACCTCAGGGGCCCACTCAAGGCCGCGCACGAGGAGTTGTTCAAGCAGGCGGGCTTTCCCTACGGCACCGCCGTTGCCGAGGTCGAGATCGACCCCGATACCGGCGCCTTGGAGCTGGTGCGCTATTCGGCCGTGGATGACGTCGGACGCGCGATCAATCCGCTGATCCTGCATGGCCAGACGCACGGCGGCATCGCCCAGGGTGTCGGCCAGGCGCTTTGGGAGCACTGCCATTACGACGAGGAGACGGGCCAGTTGCTGTCGGCGTCGTTCATGGACTACGCAATGCCGCGCGCCGACGTGCTGCCGTCGTTCGATACTGCGCTGAGCGAAGTGCCCGCCCCCTCCAATCCGCTGGGCGTGCGGGCAGGCGGCGAAGGCGGAACCACGCCTGCGCTTGCCGCAACCATCAATGCCGTGGTCAATGCACTTGCGCCATACGGCGTCACGCACCTGGACATGCCGGCGAGCCCGCTGCGCATCTGGAACGCAATTCGGCAAGCCCATGGCAATCGCTGAGCAGCGTGCTCGGCCCAACCGGAGATCACCATGATCGAACTTTATACCTGGATGACGGACAACGGCTACAAGGCACGGCAGGCGGCAGAGGAGAGCGGCCTTCCCTACGAGCTGAAACCGGTCAACATCCGCAACCGCGAACAGTTCGCGCCGGACTTTCTCAAGCTGAGCCCGGGCCACAAGATCCCCGCCCTCGTCGATACCGACGGTCCCGGCGGCAATCGCATCACGCTGTGCGAATCCGGCGCAATTCTGAAGTATCTCGGCGACAAGGCCGGCAACGGGCTCTATCCCGCCGATCCGCTTCAGCGCATCCGGGTCGACCAGTGGCTGTTCTACGGCTCGGCGACATTCACCACCCTGGCCCAGCAGTTCGGCCATTTCGTCGTGCGCTGGGACCAGGACGTGCCCAAGGCCAAGGCGTGGTACACCGGCGTGCTGAAGGACATGATGGCCACGCTCGACCGTCATCTCGCCGACAACGAATACATGACCGGCAGCTACTCCGTCGCCGACATCTCGATGTACCCGGACGTTCACCTGCATGGCGTCAAGGACATCGGATTGGGCGAGTATCCGAACCTCAAGCGCTGGCACGATACGATCGAGCAACGGCCTGCCGTGCAGCGCGCCTGGGTCCCGTTCGCCTGAACCGGGCATTGCCTTCACCGCATCGGGGATAACGCCATCACGGATACGTTAGCTCAACTCGCGCTCGATCCCGCCGTGCGGGAGATCATCATATTGATTGTCACCGGCATCGCCGGTGGCATCCTGTCGTCGCTGCTTGGCGGCGCTGCGCTCGTCACATTCCCGACTCTGTTGGCGATCGGCCTCAGTCCCGTCTCCGCCGCGATCGCCAATACAGTGTCCCTGCTGCCGGTCAGCTTTACGGCCGCCTACTACGAACGGTCCAAACTTCCCAAGTTCGATCGCGCCCTCGTCAAGCTGATGATTTGCATGGTGGCGGGCTCGATGATGGGTTCAGCACTTCTTCTCGCGACGCCCGTCCGCGTGCTGGAGCTCCTCGTCCCCCTGCTGCTGGCCCTGGCGACCCTTCTGTTTGCCCGCGGCAGGCAAGTCGCGAAATGGGTGGAAGGCCGGGCGCAAGGGTCCGGAAGCGGCTCGCCGTGGGGGCGCACGGCTCGCGCCATGATCCCCGTCGGCATGTATGGCGGCTACTTCGGCGCCGGCGCCGGTGTCCTGACGCTCGGCGTCCTTTCCGTCGGAGCACGAGGCGACTACCGCGTCGCCAATGCCATCAAGAACCTGCTGACCGGCACAAGCGTCATGATGTCGATGGTCATTTACGCCTCGCAGGATGCGGTGCCCTGGCAGCCGGTGCTGCTGCTGATGGTGGGCGGGCTGGCAGGCTCCTGGATCGGAGTCCGCATCTCCCGCATCGTACCGCGCGATGCCATGCACATCGCCATCGTCGCGATGGGAGCAATTCTGACCGTCGTCTACGCCGGCCGATACTGGCTCGGCTGGCTCTGATCCGCCGACGGCCGTAAAAAGACCTACCTGAACCGTGCGTTGATTGCCTCCATCGCTTTCCCGCCCGGGCACAGCTCCTTGCAGTCGATCTCGTTCAGCGGTCGCGCCGATGATCCGATCACGTCGTGCAGGTCTCTCTGCTCCTCGTTGATATAAAGCAGGCCGGTCGCCACCCGCCCGTCGGCGGCATTCGAGCGGATCGTCTGGATCGCGGCATCAGGGTCGCGTGGGTCGTGCGCACCGTCGAGCTTGTGCAGAACGATCCGCCCGCCGTCGTGCAGCGTCACTGCCGTCGAGCTGCCTTCTTCGTAGTCCGCCGTGATCTCGTCACGCTCCGGCACGAAATCGAGCGGCCCCATCACCTGGTTGTGAGCCCGCACATACTCGAAGCTCTTGGTCGATTGCGGATGATTGTTGAACGTCACGCACGGCGAGATCACATCGAGCAGCGCAAATCCGTTGTAGCCGATCGCAGCCTTGATCAACGGGACGAGCTGCTTCTTGTCGCCGGAGAACGACCGGGCGACGAAACCGGCGCCGAGCTGGATCGCCATCTGACAGAGATCGATGGCGTCGAACGGATTGGCCTCGCCCTTTTTCGACGGCGAGGATTTGTCGTTGGTGGCCGAGAACTGCCCCTTGGTCAGCCCATAGCAGCCGTTGTTCATGACGATGTAGGTCATGTTCAACCGGCGGCGCACGGCATGCGCGAACTGGCCGAGACCGATCGAGGCGGTATCGCCGTCGCCCGACACGCCGATATAGATCAGGTCCTTGTTGGCCATGTTGGCGCCCGTCGTCACCGACGGCATGCGCCCATGCACCGAATTGAAGCCGTGGCTCCGGTACATGAAGTAGGTTGGGGCTTTCGACGAGCACCCGATGCCCGAAAGCTTGGCGATCCGATGCGCCGGGAGCGACAGCTCATAGGCGGCTTCGATCACCGCCGCGGTGATCGAATCATGGCCGCATCCGGCGCACAACGTCGACATCGAGCCTTCGTAGTCGCGGTGGGTAAGCCCCAGCGCGTTGTGCGGCAGCGCCGGATGATGGGCGACAGGCTTGGCGATGTAGCTCATGCTGGTATCCTTCGATCCCTCGCGACCAAACAGCCATTGGCGATCAGGCCGGGAAAGCCTCTACTCCGCCGCCGCTGCTTTCTGCGGCGCGATCTGCTTCAGAATGGAGTTGCGGACAAAATCCGCCGTGAGCGGATAACCGTCGTAGTTCAGCGTAGCGATCAGCTTGGTGCCCGGCACGTCGGCTTCCGTCATCAGCAGCGAGCGCATCTGCGCGTCGCGATTCTGCTCGATGACGAACACCTGATCGTGACTGGCGCAGAACTCCTTGACCTCGGCGCCGAACGGGAATGCCATGAGCCGCATCGAATTGACCGGATAGCCCTCGCGCTGCAGCATATCGAGACCTTCGATCACCGCCGGCCGCGTCGAGCCGAAATAGATGACGCCCGCCTTGCCGGCCTTGTCGCGGATCGAGATCTCCGGCTTCGGGACCAGGGTCGCCGCCGTATCGAACTTGCGCCTCAGACGGGCCAGCACACGCGCGTGGATACGGCCATCCTCCGTATACCTGGCGCTCTCATCGTGACTGGTGCCACGGGTGAAGTAGGCGCCTTTCGTCGGATGCGTCCCGGGAAGCGTGCGATAGGGGATAGCATCGCCATCCGGATCTTTGTAACGGCCCCAGTCCTTGGCGGCATCGAGGCCCGCCGCATCGAGCACCTTGCCGCGATCGTGAACCCAGTTGTCATCCCACTGGAACGCATCGCACACCCAGTCGTTCATGCCGATGTCGAGGTCGGACATTACGATCACCGGCGTCTGAAGCCGCTCGGCAAGGTCGAATGCATTGCGGCTGAGCGAGAAGCACTCGTTGGGATCAGCCGGAAACAGCAGCACATGCTTGGTATCGCCATGCGACGCATAGGCGGCGGAGATGATGTCGGATTGCTGGGTGCGGGTCGGCATCCCGGTCGAGGGACCGCCGCGCTGGATATCGTAGAGCACCACTGGGATTTCGGAGAAATAGGCGAGCCCCAGGAACTCGCTCATCAGCGACACGCCCGGCCCCGACGTCGCCGTGAAGGAGCGCGCGCCGTTCCAGCCGCCGCCGATGGCCACGCCGATCGCCGCCAGTTCGTCCTCGGCCTGCACGATCGCGTAATTCTTGCGGCCGTCCTTGTCGACGCGCAGCCGCTTCGCATGGCGCTCGAACCCTTCCACCATCGACGTCGACGGGGTGATGGGATACCAGGCACACACGGTTGCACCGGCGTAGACCGCTCCGAGGCCGGCGGCCTCGTTGCCTGTCACCAGGATCTTGCCGTTGGTTCCCTCGGACTTCTCCAGCCTGATCGGGAGCGGACAGTCGAAATGCTCGAGCGCGTAGCTGCGGCCCAGATCGATGGCCTCGAGATTCGCGCCGATCAGCTTTTCCTTGGAACGAAGCTGATCCGTGATGACGCCCTTGACCACGTCCATGTCCATGTCGAGCAGCGCCGTCAGCGCACCGACGTAGACCATGTTCTTGAACAACTGGCGCTGCCGGGGATCGACCCACTTTTTCGCGCACATCTGCGCGATCGGGATCGGAACGATATTGATGTCCGACCGCGGCCATACCCGCTGCAGCGAGCTGTCGTAGAGCAGCCAGCCGCCCGGAACGATCTCCGCCAGGTCGTCCTGATACGTCTGCGGGTTCATCGCAACCATCAGGTCGATGCCGTCGCGGCGGGCGAGGTAGCCCTTGCCCGACACCCTCACCTCGTACCAGGTCGGCAGCCCCTGGATATTGGACGGAAAGATGTTCT
>JBFWYV010000063.1:0-19231 GCA_050186055.1 Hyphomicrobiaceae bacterium
ACCTCGTTGAGCCGGCGCTTCATCTTGATGATGTCCTCGGCATGGCGCTCGATGTCGGAGGCCTGGCCGGAGAACCCGCCGGAGGGCTGGTGCACCATGATGCGGGCGTTGGGCAGGGCAAAGCGCATGTCCTTGTCGCCAGCGCACAGGAGCAGCGACCCCATCGAGGCCGCCTGCCCGATGCACAGCGTCGCGACGGACGGGCGAATGAACTGCATGGTGTCGTAGATCGCCATGCCGGACGTGACGACGCCGCCCGGAGAGTTGATGTACATGGAGATCTCTTTCTTGGGGTTCTCGGCCTCCAGGAACAACAGCTGCATGCAAATCGATGCAGACATGTGGTCCTCGATGGGGCCGGTCACGAAGATGATGCGCTCCTTGAGCAGCCGGGACGGCAGATCATAGCCGCGCTCGCCACGCGTGGTCTGCTCCACGACCATCGGCCAGAACGTGTTGGTGTAGGTGTCGACTGGGTCGCGCATCTGATTTCAATCTCCCGGCGCAGAGCGCCTTGTGTCGGTGGGACTGCGAAAGCCTGGAACGAGCGAGATGTGATACGGGACGCGGCTATGTTCAACCCGCCGCCGGCTGATTCGGAAGCTCTTCCTCCTCGGGTGCCAGCAGTTCCTCCCGCGTTACCTTGCGTTCGGCCGGCTTGGCGAGCTCAAGCAGGAAATCCACAACTTTGTCCTCGAATATGGGCGCCCGCAGCTCGGCCACCGCCTGAGGGTTCTTCTCGTAGTACTCCAGGACCATCCGTTCCTGGCCGGTGAACTGGCGTGCCTGCTGGATGAGAGCGGCGCGCAGCTCCTCCTGGCTGACGTCGATCTTGTTCTTCTCGCCGATCTCGCCGATCAGGAGGCCGAGACGGACACGACGCTCGGCGATCTTGCGGTATTCGGCGCGCGCTTCCTCCTCCGTCTTGCCTTCGTCCTCGAAGGTGCGGCCGCTGGACTCCAGACTGCGCTTCATCTGCTGCATGATGCCTTCGAGCTCTGCATCCACGAGCGAAGGCGGCAGAGCGAAATCGTGGGTGGTGTCGAGCGCATCGAGCAACGCACGCTTCAGTTTCTGGCGAGAGGCCTGGTCGTACTCGCGCTGGATCTGGGATTTGACCAGCTCGCGCAGGTTTTCGAGGCTCTCTGCACCGAGACCCTTGGCGAAGTCCTCGTCGATGGCCGGACGTACCGGCTTGGCGACCTCCTTGACCTTGACGTCGAAAGTCGCGGCCTGACCCTTGAGCGTCTCGACCTGATACGCCTCAGGGAAGGTCACGTTGAGCTGGCGCTCCTCTCCGGCCTTGGCGCCGATAAGACCTTCCTCAAATCCCGGGATGAAGCGGCTCTGACCGAGGACGATCGGGACGTCCTCGCCCGAGCCGTTCTCGAACGGCTCGCCGCCGATCTTGCCGACGAAATCGATGGTGATACGGTCGCCGTTCTCGCCAGCCCGGCCTTCCTCGGCTTCGTAGTTGGTGTTGCGCTCGGCGAGGGCTGCGAGAGCATCGTCGATCGCCTTGTCCTCGACCTCGGCGGTCATGCGGGTGAGGTTCAGAGAGGAGAAGTCGGCGAACTTGATCTCGGGCAGGATCTCGAACGACATGTCGAAGGCGAGATCGGCATCACCGTCGATCACCTTGTCGATCTCGTTGCCCTCTTTCGCCAGCTCGATCTGGGGTGTCATCGCCGGACGCTCGTTGCGCTCCGACAACGCCTTGCGGCTCGACTCATCGACCATCTGCTGCAGCGTCTCAGCCATCATCGAGCGGCCGAACAGCTTTTTCAGGTGGGTCTCGGGCACCATGCCTTTGCGGAAGCCCTTCAACTGCACGCTGCCTTTGATCTCATCCAGACGCGCCTTGAAGCGCTCGCCGATCTCGCCAGCGCCGATGACGACCCGAAGCTGCCGCTTCAATCCGTCCGAATTCGTTTCCGTGATCTGCATCGCGTCTCTCGACCCTTCGTTCTCATACGTTACTCGCGCACCGATCCGGACCGGACGCGCCGAATTCATTCGCCGCCGCACCATCCGCGACGACAGTCCGCGCGAAAACGTGCGGAGTGCCGCAGCGGCCAGCGGCTTGGTGCGGGCGGAGGGACTTGAACCCCCACGGCGCGAGGCCACCAGAACCTAAATCTGGCGTGTCTACCAATTCCACCACGCCCGCTCGTGCGCAGGACTGCCGAATCGGGTCAGGGACGTGCAAGGCGGACATGTCGCCTGCTGTGGCCTGATCCGAGCCGAAATGCCACCCGGCCCGTCGGCGGTAGATCCGCTCGGGTGTGACGCCACCGCCGGCTGCCGGAAGATGTTGGACATATATCTGGCCAACTCGTGTGAAATCAATGGCGATCTGCGAGGCGGCTTCTTGGACAGGAGGACCGTACTGCGGGGGGATTTGGGGGACTGTTTATGATTCGTTCTATGGGCGGGCTGATCGCTGCCTGCAATTTTCGGCGATCCATGTTCACATCGGTCGTGCTGGCGGCGGGCGCGATCGTTCTGAACATGGCCGGGCCGGCCAGCGCGCAGCAGGTGGGCTTTCACGATCAATCCAAAGGGGGAGGGCTCGAAGCCCTACCGGATGTCAGCCGGAGCAATGGCGAGGCGGGCGCACCCGCCGAAACTCCGCACGCGGACCCGTTCGGAAAGCTGTTCGGCAACATGATGCACACGCTGTTCGGGCCGCTGCTTGGCAATGGCACCAGCAACGGCGGCGCGGACCGGGAGGTGAATGTCAGCGGGCGGCGCATCGGCAAGGTCGTGCATAGCGCCGGCGTCGCGCGAATCGAGCGCGGCGGGCCTGCCCTGCAGATCTCCGCCGGCAGCGAGGTCGAAAGCCGCGACCGGCTGGAGACCGCGGGCGGAGCGCGGGTCATCCTCAAACTGGCTGACGGGACCAGAGTCGCGCTGGGCGAGCGCTCCTCGCTCACATTCGTGCGCTTCATGGCCGATCATGAACGAGCGACCGGCGCGCTTGTGCTGCACATGGGACGAGGGATGATGCGTCTGACCACGACGCCAGGCAGGGAACAGGGAGACAAGAGGTTCGAGGTCCGCACGGCGGCGGCAACGGTGGAAGGGGGCGTATCCGACGTTCTGCTGCGGCTCGACGGAGAGGCGCTCGACGTGCTGCTGCTGAGCGGGCGGGCCAATGTGCGCAACCTGGCCGGGATCGCCGAGGTTGACAGGGCGCAGCACATCATCGAGCGCGTCGTTGCAAATGCACCGCCCGGCAACGCGCATGGCTGGCGGCGGCAGCAGGTCCGGCAGTATGTCGCTGCCGTCGAGGGGCCGTAGACTACAAAGCCGATTTGCATGTACCGGCCGGAACCGGGCCGCGGCCGGGAAGTTCGAGGGTCAGTTGCCCGGCTGCGATGGGGAACTTGTCTCGACTGGAGATTTGTGCTTAAGGATCGAAATAAAAGGTCAGCATTCCTGTCCTTTGTCCGTTGGTAGTGTTCCGTCCGAGTTAAGGCGGCGACAACGCCGGTAAGCTAGAGGGTAACGGTCGGCCGGGCCGGACACCGGTCCATTCAACGTAACCGATGTAACGGGCGATTGCTGTGGTGCAAGTCCTGACAAACTCCGATCGCACCGATGGCGGCGGCAATATTGTGCCGGTTGCGCCTTGCTTCTCGCGAACGCGAAAACGAACGAACCGGGTTGCCGCATCGGAATGTGCGGCGGGCCGGGCCTGACGCCCGAGCAAAGACCCGGTGGCCCCGAGTTGCAGCCGATCACCGGCGGGGTCAAAATTCCAGTCTTCGGCGGAGTGGCCAGATGCAGCCCGTTCGTCGCAGGGGCCGCAAATCCGGTCAGACCGAATTGCCGGCGTTGTTCGATGCCCGCACTCCCCACTGAATGCCTTGCGAGGATGCAATGATTGACCGCAGCAGCCAATCTGTCCCAGCCGGTCCGGCCGAATTCGGGCCGGATGAGGATGAGCGCGGGCTGTTCGACCCGAAGCGCGAGTTCGATGCCTGCGGCGTCGGCTTCATCGCCAACCTGAAGGGCGCGGCGCTGCATCAGATCGTGGCAGACGGGCTTGCCATCCTGGAGAACCTTGAGCATCGCGGCGCGGTCGGAGCGGATCCGCTGTCGGGGGACGGCGCCGGCATCCTGGTGCAGGTGCCGCACGCTTTCCTGTCGGCCGAATGCGAAAAGCTGGGTTTCGAGCTGCCGGCAGCCGGCCAGTACGCGGTCGGGCATCTGTTCATGCCGCGCGATGAACGGCACGCAGCCCACTGCGAGCGGGTCTGGTCGCGCATCCTCCGGGAGGAGGGGCTGGAGCTCATCGGCTGGCGCGAGGTGCCGGTCGACAACTCGTCGCTATCCGAAATGGTGAAGTCGACCGAGCCGATTCACCGGCAGGTGTTCGTCCGGCGTCCCAAAGGGATCGATGACGACACGTTCGAGCGTAAGCTCTACATCGTGCGCAAGGTGGTCTCAAACGCGGTCTACCACGCCTACAAGGGCCGCGACATCGGCCATTACTCGGTCAGCCTGTCGGCGCGTACGCTGGTCTACAAGGGCATGTTCCTGTCGTATCAGCTCAAGGCCTACTACAAGGACCTGAGCGATCCGCGCTTCGCGTCCGCGCTCGCGCTGGTCCACCAGCGCTTCTCGACCAACACGTTTCCGTCCTGGAGGCTGGCGCATCCGTACCGGATGGTGGCGCACAACGGCGAAATCAACACGCTGCGCGGCAACGTCAACTGGATGGCGGCGCGGCAGGCGTCGGTGTCATCGCCGTTGTTCGGCGACAACATCAGGAAGCTATGGCCGATCTCGTACGAGGGGCAGTCCGATACCGCCTGCTTCGACAACGCCCTCGAGTTCCTGACGATGGGCGGTTACAGCCTGGCGCATGCGGCCATGATGCTGATCCCGGAGGCATGGGCCGGCCACGAGACGATGGATGCCAACCGCAAGGCATTCTACGAATATCATGCCTGTCTGATGGAGCCGTGGGACGGACCGGCGGCGATGGCGTTCACCGATGGCCGGCAGATCGGGGCGACGCTCGACCGGAACGGGCTCAGGCCGGCGCGCTATGTGGTGACCAAGGACGACCGCGTGATCATGTCCTCGGAGTCCGGCGTGCTGCCGGTCAAGGAGGAGCTGATCGCGCAAAAATGGCGCCTGCAGCCGGGCAAGATGCTGCTGATCGACCTGCAGAAGGGGCGCATCATCGCAGATGACGAATTGAAGGCGGACCTTGCCTCGCGGCATCCCTACGCGACGTGGCTGAAGCGGACTCAGATCCAGGTCGGAGATCTGCCGCTGGGGACGAATTCCGCCGAGCGGCGCACCAATGTCTCGCTGCTCGATCTGCAGCAGGCTTTCGGCTACACGCAGGAAAGCCTGAAGTTCCTGATGACTCCGATGGCGCACACCGGCCAGGAGGCCGTCGGCTCGATGGGCACCGACACGCCGGTCTCGGTGCTGTCGACCAAGCCGAAGCTGCTGCATACCTACTTCAAGCAGAACTTCGCGCAGGTCACCAATCCACCGATCGATCCGATCCGCGAAGAACTGGTGATGAGCCTTGTCTCGTTCATCGGGCCGAGACCGAACCTGCTCGACCTCGAGGGAACTTCCAAGGTCAAGCGCCTGGAAGTGGGCCAGCCTATACTGACGAACGAGGATCTGGAGCGTATCCGCCAGATCGGGATGGTGAAGGACAATCACTTCACATCGGTCACGATCGATATCACCTACGACGCTGCGCAAGGTGCGAAGGGCATGTCGGATGCGCTCGACGTCGTGTGTGCGGAGGCGGAGGAAGCGGTCCGCTCCGGCGAGTTCAACATCATCATCCTGTCCGACCGGGCGACAGGTCCGGACCGCATTCCGGTGCCGTCGCTGCTGGCAACGTCGGCCGTGCATCATCACCTGATCCGTCAGGGGCTGAGGACTTCGGTCGGTCTCGTCGTGGAAACCGGCGAGGCGCACGAAGTGCATCAGTTCGCGACCCTGGCGGGCTATGGCGCCGAGGCGATCAATCCCTATCTCGCCTTCGAGACGCTGGCGGATATCCTGCCGCAGCTCGACGAGGAGATGACGCTGAAAGAGGCGCAGAAGCGCTATATCAAGGCGGTCGACAAAGGGTTGTTCAAGGTGATGTCCAAGATGGGCATCTCGACCTATCAATCCTATTGCGGCGCGCAGATCTTCGATGCCGTCGGGCTGCGTTCGAGCTTCGTCGCCCGGTATTTCACCGGCACTCACACGCAGGTCGAAGGCGTCGGCCTGCAGCAGATCGCGCGGGAGACCGTGGAGCGGCATCGGCAGGCGTTCGGAAGCGATCCTGTCCTGCAGAACTCGCTGGAGGTCGGCGGCGACTACGCCTACCGGGTCCGCGGCGAAGCGCACGTGTGGCGGCCCACCGTCGTCGCGGATCTTCAGCATGCCGTGCGCGGCACCGATACCGCCGAGGCGGAGAGCGGACTCATCCCGCAGAAGTTCCGTGACTACGCGCGCCAGATCGACGAGCAGTCCGAGCAACTGATGACGCTGCGCGGGCTGTTCCGGATCAAGACGGCGGAGGAGGTGGGGCGCAAACCGGTACCGCTGGAAGAGGTCGAGCCGGCTGCATCGATCGTCAAGCGGTTCGCGACCGGCGCGATGAGCTACGGATCGATCAGCAGAGAAGCGCACACGACGCTTGCAATGGCCATGAACCGGATCGGCGGCAAGTCGAATACCGGCGAGGGCGGCGAGGAGGCCGACCGTTTCAAGCCGATGCCGGACGGCTCGCGCAACCCGATGCGTTCGGCGATCAAGCAGGTGGCGTCGGGCCGGTTCGGAGTGACGACGGAATATCTCGTCAACTCCGACATGATGCAGATCAAGATGGCGCAGGGGGCCAAGCCCGGCGAGGGCGGACAGCTTCCCGGCCACAAGGTCGACCAGACGATTGCGAAGGTCAGGCATTCGACGCCCGGCGTCGGTCTGATCTCGCCGCCGCCGCATCACGACATCTACTCGATCGAGGACCTGGCGCAGCTCATCTTCGATCTCAAGAACGTCAATCCCGACGGCGCCGTGTCGGTGAAGCTCGTATCCGAGGTGGGAGTCGGCACCGTGGCGGCGGGCGTGGCGAAGGCGCGGGCGGACCATGTGACGATTGCCGGCTTCGAGGGCGGCACCGGCGCATCACCGCTGACCTCGATCAAGCATGCCGGGAGTCCCTGGGAAATCGGCCTTGCCGAGACTCATCAGACACTGGTGGGCAACCGGTTGCGCGGACGCATCGCGGTGCAGGTCGACGGCGGTGTCCGTACCGGGCGGGATGTTGTGGTCGGCGCGCTGCTGGGCGCGGACGAGTTCGGCTTCGCCACGGCGCCGCTGATCGCAGCGGGCTGCATCATGATGCGCAAGTGCCACCTCAACACCTGTCCGGTCGGCGTGGCGACCCAGGATCCCGAGCTCAGGAGGCGCTTCAAGGGCAGGCCCGAGCATGTCGTGAACTACTTCTTCTTCGTCGCCGAGCAGGTGCGCGAGTTCATGGCTGTGCTCGGCTACCGCAAGTTCTCGGAGATGATCGGGCAGTCCGACTGTCTCGACAAGGAGCAGGCGATCCGCCACTTCAAGACGCGAGGGCTCGATTTCCGCAAGCTGTTCTTCAAGCCCGAGGTTCCGGAGGCCGTCGCGGTCTACAACCGCGAGCGGCAGGATCACGGCCTCGACAAAGTGCTCGACCGGAAGCTCATCAAGATGACGAAGGCGGCGATCGAAGGCCGCGAGCGTCATCAGACCGACCCCAGGAAGCCGGTCAAGATCACCAACCGCGACCGCACCACGGGTGCGATGCTGTCGGGGGAGATCGCGAAGCTGCACGGGCATCAGGGCCTGGCGGAAGATTCGATCTGGCTGACCTTGAAGGGGATCGCAGGACAAAGCTTCGGGGCATGGAGCGCGCGTGGCGTGACGCTCGACCTGATCGGCGAAGCCAACGACTATGTCGGCAAAGGTCTGTCGGGCGGCAAGCTGATCGTCAGGCCCGACCCCAAGTCCGGAATCGTGCCCGAGGAAAGCATCATCGTCGGCAATACCGTCCTGTATGGAGCCATCACCGGCGAATGCTACTTCCGCGGGATCGCGGGAGAGCGGTTTGCGGTGCGCAACTCGGGTGCGATCGCGGTCGTGGAGGGCACGGGTGACCATGGCTGCGAGTACATGACGGGCGGCGTCGTCGTGGTGCTCGGACAGACCGGGCGCAATTTCGCGGCTGGCATGTCCGGCGGCATCGCCTATGTGCTCGACGAGAAGGGTGATTTCGAGCGGCGCTGCAACCTTGCCATGATCGACCTGGAGCCGATTCCGGCCGAGGAAGACGTGATGCGGCGCCTCGAAGGCCAGAGCGCAAGCCTGGAGAGCCACGGCCTCGTCGATGTGATGGACGACATGACCCAGCAGGATGCCGAGCGCCTGCACCGGCTTGTCACGCGGCACATGCATTACACGGACTCGGCGAAAGCCAAGGCCATCCTCGCCGATTGGAAGAACTGGCTGCCCAAGTTCAGGAAGGTGATGCCGGTCGAGTATCGCGAGGCGTTGAAGAAAATGGCGGTGGCGCAGTCGGTCGACAAGACCGGTCTGAACGTGCTCGAGATCGGCATGAAAACGTAAGCGGCCGATTGGGTCAGGCAGACCAGCAGGCGTTCAACCGGATCGCGGCGCAGGCGATGTTGGGGTGCGCACCGGCGCACGTGCCAACGATGGGGAAATGACGATGGGCAAGATCACGGGCTTCATGGAAATCGACCGGACCGACCGGAAGTACCGGCCGGTCGAGGAGCGCGTGAAGCACTGGCACGAGTTCGTGGTGCCGCTCGGCGACGAGGGCACGAAAACCCAGGCCGCGCGCTGCATGGATTGCGGGATTCCGTATTGCCACACCGGATGTCCGGTCAACAATCAGATCCCGGACTGGAACGATCTCGTTTATCGCGGCGACTGGAAAACGGCTGCGATGAACCTGCACTCGACGAACAACTTTCCGGAAGTGACCGGACGGGTCTGTCCGGCGCCGTGCGAGGCGGCGTGCACGCTGAACATCGAGGATGTGCCGGTCACCATCAAGACGATCGAGTGCGCGATCGCCGACAAGGCCTGGGAAGAAGGGTGGACCACGCCGCAGCCACCGGAGCGCAAGACGGGCAAGCGCGTGGCGATCGTCGGCTCAGGTCCCGCCGGGCTGGCGGCGGCGCAGCAACTCGCGCGCGCCGGGCACGAGGTTCACGTCTACGAGAAGAACGGCAAGGCCGGCGGACTGCTGCGCTACGGCATACCGGACTTCAAGATGGAGAAGGGCATCATCGATCGCCGTGTCCGGCAGATGGAGGCGGAGGGCGTGACGTTCCATTGCGGCGTCACCGTCGGCAAGGATGTCAGGGTGAAGGCCTTGCAGAAGGATCATGATGCCGTGCTGCTGACCGGCGGATCCGAGAAGCCGTTCGATTTCTTCGAGAAGACCGATGGGCGCGACCTCGACGGGCTGCACTTCGCGATGGAGTTCCTGCCGCAGCAGAACCGGCGGGTGTCCGGCGAGAAGCAGCCGGCAAAGAGCAAGCCGATCACGGCCGAGGGCAAGCACGTGATCGTGATCGGCGGCGGCGACACCGGGTCGGACTGTATCGGCACCAGCATCCGGCAGGGCGCGAAGAGCGTCACGCAGCTCGAGATCATGCCGAGGCCGCCCGAAAAGGAGATGAAGGCGCTATCGTGGCCGCACTGGCCGCTCAAGCTGCGTATCTCGTCGAGCCAGGCGGAAGGCGCCGTCGTCGAGTATTCGATCTCGACAACCGGGTTCGTCGGCGAGGGCGGGCAGGTGAAGGCGCTGAAGTATGTCCGCGTCGATTCCAAGCTTCAGCCAATCGAAGGCAGCGAAGGCGAGCTGCCGGCGGATCTGGTCCTGTTCGCGATGGGGTTCTCCGGTCCGGCCGAGGACGATGTGATCAAGGAACTCGGCCTGGAGATCGTGCCGCGCGGACGCTTCAGGGGGCTCGACGCCACCGAGCGCGACTATCGCGTCAAGGGGCAGAAGGCCCTGTTCGCGGCCGGAGATATCCGGCGAGGCCAGTCCCTGGTCGTGTGGGCGATCCGGGAGGGCCGGCAGGCGGCGGCGAGCGTCGACCGCCTGCTGATGGGGCGGACCGACCTGCCGCGCTAGGGTTTTTCTGGTATCTTAGTTGCGCTTGCGACTCCCCTGCGGGGAGCCGGCCGTGTTCTTAGTTGCGCTTGCGACTCCCCCTACGGGGAGCCGGCCGCAAGCGCTTCTACGGAAACACTCCGATTGTGATGCGGAGCAGCGCCTATCCCCTCAGCCGTCACGGTCGCGGAGGCGACCCCTACGACAAGCCACCGCTTGCTCGGTGCCGGCGGTGAGCCACGTGGATGGCCGCCGTCCCCCGGGCCGACGTTGCCATGTCGCCCCGGCGCGGCCATGACGTTCCATCGCGGGGGCTGTCCCTCTCACCGTCCTCCAGCCGTCAAGGCCGCTGCATGTGCTGGAGACGCTCCAATCCGGCAGGGCAATCAATCGAAACTCGGACCATTGTGGCATGCCGGCATCGCTGTGCGATCCCAATTGCCGGCACGATGGATTCCGGCACGAGCATCTTCCTTAAATAAATTATTTTGTTTCAATATATTATATGAATTTTTCTCGAGCAGATTCTGCCATTTATCTGATCGGGTTCAGGGGCCATGCGCCGTCTTTGGCGGAGCATTGATGGTGGTCAAACGCGCCAATCCATCCCCACTCGAAAGGTTAACATTCCATTGACACCCATAAAAACCCATGTAATCCCATATTAGCCCACCCGCATGTGGGTATGGATCGTGGTTGGGCGCCGGCTGTGTTGAGGGCCGCGGCCAGGCGACCGCCACGGTTCGCTCCACTGCGGATTGGCCCCTGAACAGGGGCGCCCGCTTGGACAGCGGGGACGGCCTGCGTGCGGGTGCGGCGTCAGTTTGTGGCCGGGAACGTCCGGGCGGCGAAAGACCAGTGGCTGCGTTGTCCGGCTCGATGCCGGAGGCGGCGGTGAGGAGAGGCGTGGTGTCTAGGTGGGTCGGCGTCAGGAGGGGCTGAAGAAGCGAAGGAATGGACCGCTTTGTCTCGACATTCACGAACAAGATTGACGCCAAAGGAAGAGTCTCCATCCCGGCGCCGTTCCGCGCTGTGCTCGAACGCGATGCTTATTCTGCCGGAGGAGCGGCCGGCATCTACTGCTACCCCTCGCTCGATGCTCCTGCGCTCGATGCAGGCGGCGAGAGACTTGCGAAGAAGATCGATCGGCTGCTTGCTGATCTCCCGGACTACTCCGACGAGCGGGACGAGCTTTCGGTCGCCCTCTATGGCGAGGTCCAGGTTCTCGCGGTCGACGGGGACGGGCGCATCGTCCTTCCTGAAGCGCTTCGCGCGCATGCCGGCCTCGATCATCACGTCACTTTTGTCGGGCTGGGCGACAAATTCCAGATATGGCAGCCTGAGCGCTTCCAGGAGCGGCGCGAGCAGGCGCGGCGGAAGGTGCAGGACCATCGCAGGCTGTTCGGGCAGCAAGGACGCCGCTCCCGAAACGTGGCACCAGACGACGCCGAAAGCGGCAGTGACGGAGCAGAGTGATGGCGGCGAAGCGTGGCGACCGCGGGCGCAGGGCGCCGCGAGGGGCCACTGCTGATTCATTGCGGATGAGCGGGCGGGGGCAGTCCCCGCCGGACCATCATGCCGACGGGAGCACTCGCCACGTGCCGGTGCTCCTCACGGAGGCGGTGGATGCGCTGCAGCCACGCGACGGCGGCCTCTACATCGATGCGACGTTCGGTGCCGGAGGGTATACGCGGGCGCTTCTGGAGACGGCCGGCACACGCGTGATTGCGCTCGATCGCGATCCTTCAGCGATCGCCGCGGGGCAGAGTGAGATCGTTGCGCAATCCGGCTCTCGCCTGGAGCTGCGGTGCCGGCCGTTCAGCGATCTGCTGGGCCGAATGGGTCTCGCAGACGGCTCGATCGACGGCATCGTGTTCGATCTTGGGGTGTCGTCGATGCAGCTCGACGAGGCTGAGCGCGGGTTCTCGTTCATGGCCGATGGTCCGCTCGACATGCGGATGTCGGCGCGCGCAGGCGGGGGCGGTCCCGACGCGTCCCAGCCATCGGCTGCCGATGTGGTCAACAGCGAGAGCGAACAGCGCCTGGCTGATATCCTGTATCTGTTCGGTGAAGAGAAGCGGTCGCGCGCCATTGCGGCTGCGATCGCGAGGCGGCGGACAGAACGCGCGTTCACGCGGACGCTGGAACTGGCGCAGGTCGTGGCATCCGTGCTTGGCCGAGGCAAGCACGGCGACAAGCATCCCGCGACGCGGACGTTCCAGGCGCTCAGACTCTATGTCAACGACGAGCTTGGCCAACTGGTTCGCGGACTGCTGGCGGCGGAACTTCTGCTCAAGCCCGGCGGCCGGCTTGCCGTCGTCACCTTTCATTCGCTGGAAGACCGCATCGTGAAGCGGTTCATGGCGACGGTATCGGGGCGCAGTCCATCCGGTTCGCGTCATCTGCCGCAGCAGGCGGCCCGCCCGGCAAGTTTCCGAATCGTTAACTCGAAGGCGATAATTCCAAGTAACGACGAAGTCGCGGCGAATCCGCGTGCGCGCTCGGCGCGGCTGCGGGTCGCGGAACGGACGGCGGCGGCTGCCTGGCGCATCGATCCTGCGGGACCGGATGCGCAGGCATTTGGGGTGAGAACCATAACCTGACCGCCGACCTGTATTACGGACAGGGGGCCACGGCAGATGCGGATTGCAGCGACGTTGGCGGCGGCGGCGATGACACTCGGCACGGCTTATGTGCTGTATGCGGAGAGTGTCGAAACCCGGCGGCTGGAGCATAAGGTCGGCAAGCAACAGCAGCAGCGCAACCGCCTGGAGGCGGAGATCGCCGAGCTCAAGTCGAAGCGCGCGCGCCTTTCGAGACCGGCGCGGATCGAGCCGGCCGCCCGCGCGATCGGCATGAAACCCACGCTGGCCGGCGACAGCGTCCGGTTGAGCGATCTCTATCCCGAGCAGTCCGATCGTCCACCAGCCGTACGTTGAGGTGGCGCCGCGATGCCGCCAGCCAGAGGCCGAACCAGTCCCGCAGCCGAATTGGCGCCCGAGCCCCGCAGGCGCGAGCGCCGGGTGGCGATGTCGCTGTCCGTCCTCGCGGCAGCAAGCCTGGCGTTCATCGCCGTGGCGGCTCAGGTCGTCAGGCTCGCGCTTGTGGGGCAGGACAGCGGTCCCGGTCTGCATATGACGCAGCCTGTGGTGGCGACATTCACCCGCCCGGATATCATCGACCGCAACGGCAGGCTGATTGCGACCGATCTCTCCGCCTACTCGCTGTTTGCCGACCCACAGGCGGTGCTCGATGCGGACGAAGCAGCCGAAGACGTGGGACGCATATTCCCCGATATCGATCAGCGCGCCCTGCGTGCGCAGCTCGCCGACAAGTCGAAGCGGTTCGTGTGGATCAAGCGCGGGCTTTCGCCGGAGCTGGCGCAGCGGGTGCACAACCTCGGCCTGCCGGGTCTGGCGTTCCGGAACGAACCGAAGCGGTCCTATCCGCTCGGACGGCTGGCGGGGCATTTGCTCGGTACCGTCAGCATCGACAACAACGGGCTATCCGGCATCGAGCGCCATATCGACCAGTCGATGGGCCTGGAACCGGATCTGTCCGGGCAAGCGATCACGCCGCCGGTGGTGCTGACGATCGACATCGGTGTGCAGCACGGGCTCGAAGAGGAGCTGGCAACGGCCATGGCGCGCTATACGGCACGCGGCGCAGCAGGCGTGCTGATGGATGTCAACAGCGGCGAGGTATTGGCCGGTGCATCGATGCCGGACGTCAACCCGGCAGACGCGTCCGAAGGACAGGAGAGCGAGCGGATCGACAGGCTGCAAGTCGCAACCTACGAGCTTGGCTCGATCTTCAAGATGGTCACCGTCGCGATGGTGTTCGATTACAATCTGGCCACGCCGGACACCGTGATCGATGTCCGTCAGCCGTTGCGCGTCGGTCCGCACGTCATTCGAGATCCGCATCCGGCGGGACGGCCGCTGAGCGTGCGCGACGTTTTCGTCCGGTCTTCGAATGTGGGCGCGGGGCGTCTGGCCTTGTCGGCTGGCGTGGAGCGGCAGCAGGAGTTTCTGCAGCGGCTCGGGCTGACGACAGCGCTAGAATGGGACGCAGGAGTCACAACCGCACCGAGACTTCCGAAGCGCTGGGGCAAAGCCGAGCTGATCACAATTTCCTATGGTCACGGCATCGCGCTGGCGCCGTTGCAGTTCGCCGTTGCCGCCGCCTCCCTGGTCAACGGCGGGTTTGCCGTGGCGCCAAGCCTGATACGGGCGGCGCCGGGCGCCAAACCGGCCAACAATCGCTTGCGGCGTGTGATCCGGTCGGAGACCAGTGCGAAGGTGCGCGAGCTGATGCGCCGCAATGTGATCGATGCGCACGGGACCGGGCGGCGCGCAGCGGTGGACGGCTTCGATGTGGGCGGCAAGACCGGTACGGCTGAACGGGCGGCGGCTGGCGGCTACAAGGAACATGCCGTGGTGTCGTCGTTCGTGGCAGTGTTTCCCATTTCTAAGCCGCGCTATCTGCTGATGGTGACGCTGGTGGAGCCGAAGCCGGCGGCCGGCACCAAGGGGCACATCACGGCCGGCGTCAATGCAGCGCCCGTCGCAGGGGCGATCATAGAGCGCATCGGACGGCTGCTGCCGCTCTATCGCCGCGGTCATTGACGCCGGACCGGGGCGGGGATACCCGCGGCCTGGTCCAATCTCAGTTTTGCCGCAGTCGGGTCACATGTTGCCAAGATACAGGTTTGTCGATGGTAATATCCGGCGGCGATCACACGGGCAAACAGCGAGGTCGCGCAATCGACAGGATCAGGGCGCGGGCCGGTTGCACATCCCCGGCTGCGCGTCCCTGGCAGCAGTGCATCAATGATCGGTCAAGCCGGGCGCCGCTGCGCTTCAGATGATACTCCTCGGCCCGGCGGGAAAAAGGCATGGCTCCGATGGCCGAGCCGGAGGGCAAAACCGCGTTCAGCTCCGTACGACGTTGACAATGCCGGCGGAAGCGAACAAGCGTTTGAATTGCCGGACGGCTCGAAGCGTCGCGGCAGCCATCGGGACCGGTGCCGATCGGTTGTGGCAGGTCGGGGGATGAGCTCGGAAGCTCCTGCATGACGGGCGCATCGAAGCGAATGGAATCTGAGATATGCGCAGAGTTGGGACGCGAGGGTTGACGCGCGACGTCCTTCACGGGGCCACGCGATCGACGGCGATGGCTGCCATGCTCGCAGCGGGTCTCTCGCTGGGGGCGGCGACAGCCAGCGATATGGTTTCTGCTCAGACGGCTCAGAACGGCTGGCAGGTCGCCCAGAATACGCCACGACGGCAGCCTGCGAAGTCGAACAGTTCGCCAGCCAAATCGAACGGCGACAGTG
This sequence comes from Hyphomicrobiaceae bacterium, assembly GCA_050186055.1. Classification (GTDB taxonomy): domain Bacteria; phylum Pseudomonadota; class Alphaproteobacteria; order Rhizobiales; family Hyphomicrobiaceae; genus CAMDPA01. The sequence goes on from JBFWYV010000063.1 coordinate 15,501, forward strand.
ATCTGCGCCATCGGGTCGAACAACTCGAGGAGCAACTGGTCGATCTGCAGGTCGTGCTCGGCACTGTCGAATCGCTTGCGAAATCCGGGCGCAGCGCGGGGCAGGGCGGTAATTACGGCGGCGGAGGCGGGCTATCCGGTCCCGATGCGGGCCGCATCGCCGCCCTGGAGACGCAGGTGCAGGCTCTGACAGCTCAACTGGAGCAGATGGCGGCCGAGATCAGGTCGTTGCGCGGGAACGGAACTGCCGTTTCCGCACCGCCTCTTTCCGCACCGCCTCAACGCGGGGGCGCCTGGCGGCCGCAGTCGGGTCCGTCCGACATCAATCCGCCACCGGCCAGCCGCAGCGGATTCAACACAACCACATCACAGCCACCCGGACCGCCACCGGGCAGCGATCCGATCGGCAGTCTGCTGAGCAATGGCGCCGTGCAGCCAGCGTCGACGGGTTCTGCGCGGCAAGCCTACGAACGCGCCTATGGGCATCTCCTGCAGCAGAACTACGACGCGGCCCAGTCGGGCTTCACGGCATTTCTGCAACGCTATCCGAACGATGACATGGCTGCGAATGCCCAGTTCTGGCTGGGGGAAACCTACTTCGTGCGCGGACAGTGGGACGAGGCGGCGGCTGCGTTCCTGAAGGTCGCGCAGAATCATGCCAAGAGCGCCAAGGCGCCCGACAGTCTCGCCAAGCTTGCCATGGCGCTCGAACGCAAGGGCAACCGCCAGGCGGCTTGCCGGGCGCTGGCCGAGCTCAACTCGCGTTACCCCAATCCTCCGGCTTATGTCAAAAACTGGGAATCGGCCGAGCGCCGGCGCGCGGGCTGCGCCTAGGGCCGGCAACCACAAGGCCGTCGTCGCCAGCCCGCGTACGCCGACCAGTCGGCGAGATGCAGCCGAGGCGATCGGCGCCGACGAGATCGAGGGACTGCTGGGTCCCTCTCTCTCCGGCTTCCGCTGCATCATCGTCGGCGTGTCGGGCGGGGTGGACAGCGTCGCGCTGATGCATCTGGCGGCTCTATGGTGCAAGCGGCGCGGACATCGGGCGCCGCGGCTGGTTGCAGCCACCGTCGATCATCGATTGCGGGCGGAATCGGCAGCCGAGGCGGCAGCGGTCGGGGTCATGGCTGCGGCGCTTGGCATCGAGCATCATATCCTGCCCTGGACCGGGCCGAAGCCTTCGTCCGGCACGCAGGACGCGGCGCGCGAAGCCCGCTACCGATTGCTCGGCGAGCTTGCCGACCGGCTTGCGTGCCCGCCATCGGTGATCGCGCTGGCGCATCACCGGGATGATCAGGCCGAGACATTGCTGATGCGGCTTGCGCGCGGCAGCGGGATCGATGGGCTCGCCGGCATGCCGCCGCGGCGGACTCTGTCGGCCGGCAGCGTCACGATGGTGGTGAGACCGCTGCTCGATGTGCCCAAGGTGCGACTGGCTGCGACGCTGACGGCTGCGGGCGCCGGTTGGATCGAGGATCCCAGCAACGAGCTGCCGAGGTTCGAGCGGGTGAAGTTGCGGAAGCATACCGTGACGCTGGCCGAAGCGGGGCTCGACAACGGCCATCTGGCGCTGAGCGCGCGACGCCTTCGCCGGGCCCTGACAGCCTTGCAGTCCGCGACGGAGGAGCTGGAGGCGGCGGCTGTCGACTACCATGACGGCGCCTATGCCAGCATCGATCATGCCCGCTTCGAGGGGGCGCCGGAGGAGCTTCGTCTCAGGCTGCTGCAACGGGTTGTCCTGGCCTGCGGCGACCGTGGCGCGGTGCCGCAAATGGCGCGGCTGGAAGCGCTGCTGGGGCGGCTCATGGCAGGTGAGACGGCGGCTGGCACGCTCGCGGGGTGTCTGGTCAGGCGCTCACGCGGCTGGATCACCGCGGTTCGGGAAGCCGGGCGGACAGGTCTGCCGAAGCTCGAGCTGAAGCCCGGCGAGCGAGCGACTTGGGATCGGCGGTTCGATGTGGCGCTGTCCCCGGCGGCTGCGGAGTCCGTTGTGGTGCGGCCGCTGGCCGCCGACGGCTGGAGGGCGATCCGTGAGGCCGGGGCGGTTCCGGGCAAGCCTGTGCAACTTCGAACGGCGATGTTGTGCCTGCCGTCGTTCTGGGTCGGCGATCATCTCGCAGGGGTGCCGCAGCTCGAATATCTGGACGGGCATCTTCTGCGCGCCCGGCACTGGGCGATCAGTGGGGAGCGGGGCCCATTCGACGTGCGTTTCATCTCTCCCGTCTGAGATGCGTGTGCCATCGCCTCCGGCGTTGTTGCCGGGACAGTCGCCGCGTGTCAGCGGCATGGCCGACATGCGGGATTCGAAGCTGCCGCGCAGCGGCGAATGTGCCATTCTCAGGGCACCGTGGCAGTTCGCGCGCCAGTCCGGTCCGGCCGCTGGCCCGATTGCTCAGCCTCGGTTGTCGCAGCTTGGCAAAGGCCTTGCAGAACCCTATTTTAACATCTCCAGGAGAGGTGTCAGGCCCAGAACGGCCTTTCCGGAGATCTTCATACCTGCGTGGCAGGATGACCGTTCAGGGCCTGATGGGATACGAGATGCAATCCAATTTCCGTAACCTGGCAATCTGGGTGGTCATCGCGCTGCTGCTGGTGGCGCTGTTCAACCTGTTTCAGAATCCAGGGCAGGGGCGGCGGGGTCAGTCGATCTCCTATTCGGAGTTCATCGCCAAGGTCGAAGGCCGCACGGTGCAGGATGTCGTCATCCAGGGTAACCGCATCACCGGCGTGAACCGGGACAACGGGTCGGCCTTCACGACCTATGCGCCGAATGATCCGGGGCTGGTCGAGCGCCTGAAGAAAAGCGACATCAGCTTCTCCGCCAAACCAACCGATGACGAGGTCCCCTCGTTCCTTTCGGTGCTGGTCAACTGGTTTCCGATGCTGCTGCTGATCGCCGTCTGGGTGTTTTTCATGCGGCAGATGCAAGCCGGCTCCGGCCGGGCGATGGGGTTCGGCAAGTCGAAGGCGAAGCTGCTCACCGAGCGGCACGGGCGCGTGACGTTCGAGGACGTGGCGGGGGTCGACGAGGCCAAGGCCGATCTTCAGGAGATCGTCGAGTTTCTGCGTGACCCGCAGAAGTTTCAGCGGCTCGGCGGGCGTATCCCGCGCGGCTGCCTGCTCGTCGGTCCGCCGGGAACCGGTAAGACACTGATCGCGAGGGCTGTGGCGGGCGAAGCCAATGTTCCGTTCTTCACGATCTCCGGCTCGGATTTCGTGGAGATGTTCGTCGGTGTCGGCGCATCGCGCGTGCGCGACATGTTCGATCAGGCCAAGAAGAACGCGCCCTGCATCATCTTCATCGACGAAATCGATGCCGTCGGCCGGCATCGCGGCGCGGGGCTCGGTGGCGGAAACGACGAGCGCGAGCAGACCCTCAACCAGTTGCTCGTCGAGATGGACGGGTTCGAGGCCAACGAAGGCATCATCATCATCGCAGCCACGAACCGGCCCGACGTGCTGGATCCGGCGTTGTTGCGGCCCGGCCGTTTCGACCGGCAGATCATGGTGCCGAACCCCGATGTGGCCGGTCGCGAGAAGATCCTTCGCGTGCATATGCGCAAGGTGCCGCTGGCGCCCGATGTCGATCCCAAAGTGATCGCGCGCGGGACGCCCGGCTTCTCGGGGGCCGACCTTGCCAACCTCGTCAATGAGTCTGCGCTGCTGGCTGCCAGACGCAACAAGAGGCTGGTTACGCAGTCGGAGTTCGAGGACGCCAAGGACAAGGTGATG
>JBFWYV010000064.1:0-19203 GCA_050186055.1 Hyphomicrobiaceae bacterium
CAGGCGGGCGACAGCCACGATCTTCCGACCATACAGACCCGTTACAACCTACACCTCGAATTGCTCGACGTGCCGGAAGCCGCGGCGAAGAAGACCGACGTCAACGAGATGTGGCACATGCTGGAGGACTATCCGGCATTCGCGCGGGGCGACGGCGGGGAGGAAGCAAAACCCACCAATCTGCGCGAGCTTCTGGAGGAGGTTCACGAGGAGGCGCAGCTCTATGGGGTGCCGATCGAGCTGAAGCTGCGCCGGCGGCGCCGCGACCTGGAGCTGCCTCTCAAGCGGCAGGCGTTCAAGCGGGCGGTCACGAACCTCGTCAGCAATGCCGCCCGCTTCGGCAGTCGGATCGTGATCCGAGCGGCAACGGAGCGCGGCTTCCTGCGCGTCGAGGTCGACGACGACGGGCCCGGCATTCCGTTGCACGAGCGCGAGAACGTGTTCCGGCCGTTCTACCGCGTGGATCATGCTCTCAACCGCAACACGGGCAACTCCGGACTGGGTCTCGCCATCACACGGGACATCGCTCGCAGTCATGGCGGGGACGTTGCGCTGGGTGAAAGCTCGATGGGAGGGCTGCGCGCGGTCATCCGCATGCCGCTGTAGCCCCCCGAAGCCGTCATGCCGCGCGTTGCTGCCAGCCTGACGACGATGTTCAGCCACCGCTGCATCCCCTGGAGTTCAACCGCCTCGAAACCGGCTGAACGTTTGCACCATCCGTCATGCGCATCCGCGCCGTCGGGTGCACTCACTGCACTCACGTCAGGAAAGTCGGCGCGCGGGCTTGGCAATCCTGTCGACTTGGTTAGTTTGCTCACTCACTCGATTTCGAGCCACGCAGGACACGGACGGACATGGCTGTTGACGCTACGGAGCTTCCCGAGCGGGAGGCAATGGACTTCGACGTCGTGATCGTCGGCGCCGGGCCGGCAGGCTTGGCTGCCGCAATTCGGCTGAGGCAGCTTGCCGCCGAGCATGACCGCGAGGTGTCGGTAGTGGTGCTGGAGAAGGGGTCGGAGGCCGGCGCGCATATCCTGTCCGGCGCGGTGATCGATCCGATCGGCCTCGATCGGCTTATTCCCGATTGGCGGGAGCGCGGGGCGCCGCTGCACACGCCCGTACGCGAGGACCAGTTTCTTTACCTCGGTCCATATGGGGACATGCGCCTGCCGGCGTTCTTGATGCCGCCGCTGATGAACAATCACGGCAACTACATCGCGAGCCTCGGCGATGTCGTGCGATGGCTGGCGGAGCAGGCGACCGAGCTGGGCGTGGAGGTCTATCCGGGATTTGCGGCAGCCGAGGTGCTGTACGACACCGCCGGAAACGTGACGGGCGTGGCGACCGGCGACCTGGGGATCGGCCGCGACGGCGTGCCCAAAGACACGTTCACGCGCGGCATGGAACTCAAGGGCCGCTATACCCTGATCGCGGAAGGGGCTCGGGGCTCACTCGCCAAGCGGCTGATGGAACGCTTCGATCTTGGCAAGGGCCGTGAACCGCAGAAGTTCGGGATCGGGCTCAAGGAACTCTGGGAGGTACATCCGTCCCAGCACCGTCCGGGGCTGGTACAGCACACGTTCGGCTGGCCGCTGGACAACAAAACCGGAGGGGGCTCGTTCCTCTATCACTACGGCGAAAACCTCGTGTCGGTCGGATTCGTCGTGCATCTCAACTACACCAATCCCTATCTGTCGCCGTACGACGAGTTTCAGCGGTTCAAGACGCACCCTGCAATCCGGGGCACGTTCGAGGGCGGCAAGCGGATCGGATATGGCGCGCGCGCGATCACCGAAGGCGGCTGGCAGTCGATTCCGGAACTGGTGTTTCCGGGAGGGGCGCTGCTCGGCTGCGCGGCGGGGTTTGTCAACGTGCCGCGCATCAAGGGCAGCCATAACGCGATCCTGTCGGGGATCCATGCTGCAGAGGCTGTGTTCGAAGCGCTCGGGGCGGGGCGTTCGCATGACCGGCTCGATGCTTACGACGCTGCGGTCCGGGACGGGCCGATCGGGCGGGATCTGAAGCCGGTGCGAAACGTAAAGCCGCTGTGGTCGCGTTTCGGCACGCGGCTTGGCGTCGTCCTGGGAGGAGCCGACATGTGGCTCAACACGATCGTTCCCGGCGTCGGCCTGGGCTATACGCTTGGGCATGGCAAGCCTGACTACGCCTGCCTGAAGGCGGCCAAGGACTGCGTTCCGATCACCTACCCGCGGCCGGACGGGGTTCTGACGTTCGATCGCCTGACCAACGTTTCGTTCTCAGCGACCAATCATGAGGAGGACCAGCCGGTTCACCTGAAACTGACGGATCCGGATATCCCGGTGAAGGTCAATCTGCCCAAATACGATGAGCCGGCACAACGCTACTGTCCGGCGGGTGTCTACGAGATCGTGCGCAATGAGGCGGGCGAGCCCGCTTTTCAAATCAATGCGCAGAACTGCGTGCACTGCAAGACCTGTGATATCAAGGATCCGGCCCAGAACATCACGTGGGTGACGCCGGAAGGCGGTGGCGGCCCCAATTACTCAGGACTGTAAATTGTTGGCGGCTGGCCGGCCAGTCCGGTGACAGGCGAAATTGCTTCCGGTCAATGCAACAATGCGGGCCGAAAGGCATTTGCAGCCACAGTTGGGCGGTCAAATACGACTACTTCACCGCGATGCAGCAGAATAGTCGCCAAAGCGCCCAAGTTTTTGATAGCGTGACCAACCTAGGCGACTCGGTCAGCGAGTCGGCCTGCTTTACTCTCGAGCGAGGTTTCATGCGCTCACTCTCTCTTCGCAGCGGCGTTCTTTGGGCTTTCGCGCTGGCCGTCCTCTGCGGCGCCGGCATGGCCCTGGCCGCCGGCTCGCTGGCGCGAGCCGAGCCCGCGGACAAACATCAGCCTTCGCTGCTGGGAAGCTATCTCGTCGGCAGAGTCGCCCGAAGCCAGAATGATACCGAGGCGGCGGTGGAGTATTTCCGGCGGGCGCTGATCCGGGAACCCAACAATCCGCTGGTGCTGGAGAATGCCTTCTTCATGGAGGCCGCAGAGGGCCGCATCGACGAGGCTGCTGCGCTTGCGCGCCGTATTATCCAGATCGATAGTAAACACAGGGTCTCACGGCTGTGGCTGGCCATGGTGGCGCTGAATGCGCGCAAACTCGACGAGGCCGACGACCATCTCAAGAAATCCGGCGGCGGCGGTCCAATCGGGGAGCTGACCACGGCGCTCGCACGCGCCTGGGTCAAGCTGGCGAAGGGGGAGTCAGGGGCGGCGCTTTCTATTCTCGACAACAAACGGCTGTCCACGGCTGCCCAGACGTACATCCGCTATCATCGGGCGCTGATCGCGGACCTGTCGGGGCGGCGGCAGCTTGCCGACCGAGAGTTCGAGGCCGTTTTCGAGAGAGATCCGCGGACACCCCGGGTGGCGCTTGCCTATGCGCGCCACGCAGCAAGCGGCGGCGACTTCCGTCGCGCGCGCAGCGTCCTGAAGCGGCATATGGACAGGATCACGGGCGAGCCGCAGCCGATGGTCGAGGATCTCAATCGCCGGCTGACCGGCGACGAGGTCATCCATCTGCTGGTCGAGAGTCCGGAGCAGGGCTTCTCAGAGGTATTCTACGGTCTCGGTGAAGCGCTTGCCAGCGAGGGCGGCGTCAGCATGGGCGCGATCTATCTCCAAATGGGCCTGAACTTGAGGCCCAAGTCGCCGTTTGCGCTGGCGGCACTGGCGAATGTCTACGAACTCACGCACCGCTATCAACGTGCGATCGACACTTATGACCGGATTCCGGCGGGTACCCCGCTGCAGAAGGCTGTGGATATCCGCAAGGCAATCAACCTGAACCTGCTGGAGCGGGTCGACGATGCGAAAGTCCTGCTGGAGAGCCTTGCGAACGCGCACAAGACCGATCGTCAGCCGCTGATCACGCTCGGTGAGATCATGCGCTCTCGAAAGCGTTATGCCGAGGCGATCGAATACTATGACCGGGTCATTGCGCTGACGCCGAAGCCAGAGGCGGAGGACTGGGTCCACTGGTATGCGCGTGGAACATCCTATGAGCGGCTGAAAAAGTGGCCGATGGCGGAGGCCGATCTGCTGAAAGCTCTGCAACTGGAGCCGAACCAGCCGCTGGCGCTCAATTATCTCGGCTATTCGTGGATCGATCAGAACCGCAACCTGAAGCAGGGCATGGCGATGATCGAAAAGGCGGTCGCGGCCAAACCGGATGATGGCTATATCGTCGACAGTCTCGGGTGGGCGCACTATCGGCTTGGCGACTTCGATCAGGCTGTGCGCTATCTTGAGCGGGCCGTCGAACTGAGGCCCGAAGATCCAACTCTCAACGATCACCTCGGGGATGCCTACTGGCGGGTCGGGCGCGAGCGCGAAGCGCGCTTCCAATGGGATCAGGCGCTGACGCTGAAACCCGAGGAGGAAGAGGTCGAAAAGATCAAGACCAAGCTCGACCACGGGTTGCCTCCGGTGCCGATCGCGAAGTCTCAGACCAAACAGAAGCAGACCGCGCGCTCGCGGACGCCGCGCAAGCGGGTGGAAAGCAAGGTCGCGCCGTTCGCGCCCTATCAATGAATGAGAGGGCGGTGATGGCGCTGCGGCCGCGGACGGGGAATGCCGAGCGAGAGTTCCGCAAGGGCTGCGGTCCCTGAGATTCAGGCTATGTCGATCGTCGTCGAGCCGGCTCCCGCAAAGATCAATCTCACCCTCAGCGTCATCGGCAGACGCAGCGACGGCTATCATCAACTGCAGAGCCTTATCGCGTTTGCGATGGATGCCGCGGACCGGCTGACGCTGGATACCGATGGACCTGCGGGCTTCACCGTCACGGGGCCGACTGCTGCGGCTATCGTTGGTGAAAACCTCGTGCAGGTTGCGCTGGAACGTCTGGCGGCGATGACGCCCCGGCTGCGGCTCGGTCAGGTGGTGCTTGAAAAGCACCTGCCGGTCGCGGCAGGTATCGGAGGCGGCTCAAGTGATGCGGCGGCTCTTCTGCGCGCCGTGAGGGCGGTCAACCCCGAATTGGCTGCTCAGCTCGATTGGGACGGCCTTGCCTTGGAACTGGGGGCGGATGTTCCGGTCTGCCTGGGGTTGACGTCGGCTTGGGTCGAGGGCATCGGCGAGCAGATCACGCCGGTGGATGTGCCGCCACTCCCGGCGGTGCTGGCAACGCCGGCATCGGCGGGATCGCCCGACAAGACGCGTCGGGTGTTCAGCGCTTTGGCGGCAAGCGGATGGGAACCTCGCGCGGCAGCACCCGGCGCGGACAACCGGCCATCGATCGGCGGGCGCGACGCTCTGATCCGGCTCATCGAGCAGACTGGCAACGATCTGGCGCAGCCAGCATTTGCAGTCTTGCCTGCGGCGCTTCAGGCTATGACCGCAGTCAGCGGGCTGCCGGGCTGCATCGTGGCGCGGCTTTCGGGCGCCGGTCCGACGGTGTTCGGTATATTTGGAGATGAGGTTGCGGCGAAACAAGCAGCCGCCCGGTTGGCTCATCAGCATCCCTCATGGTGGGTCCGTGACGTCACGATCGGCGGACAAGGGCGATGGAGCGGCGAGCGGTCAGCGCTGTGAGCGGCAGGCCCAAGGGGACATTCCGCGCATACCGTTCAGCTCTAAGCGCTGCCAGGCTTGCAGCTCTGGCATGAGAGAAAGCGGTTCGCTCGATCGTGTTCACTCCCGACGTTGACGCAGGCCCGGATCGGGCCCAGCATCGGGACTTCCCGTGCCGCGACGGCCGGTGACGGATGCGCGGGCGTGGGGCAAGCAAGATGGCAAGCCGAGGAGGACGGAGTTGAGGGAAGGAAATTACGTATCGGTCGACGGTATCAGGACGCATTACTTCGAGGCGGGCCAGGAGCACCGCGGCAAGAAGCCGACGATCGTGCTGCTCAACTCAGCGGAGTACGGCGGGGCGGCAGAATTCACCTGGGAGTTCCAGATCCCCGAGTTCGGCAAGCACTACCATGTGCTGGCGCCCGATCACCTGGGCTTCGGATTGACCGAAAAAGTGCATGATTTCGGCAATCCGTTCAATCGGCGCATCTGGCATATCCGGCGGTTCATCGAGACGATGGGCATCAACGAGCCGGTGCACGTCATGGGCTCCTCGATGTCGGGCGGCATGTGCCTCTCCGTGGCGGCGAGACCGCGCCCGGACTGGAACATCGCCAAGCTGGTCTGCTGTTCGGGCGGCGGAGATGCGCCGGACAACGACCATCGCAAGGTGATCAACACCTATGCCGGCGACTTCGAGCACATGCGCCGGATCGTCGAGGTGATGTTCGTCGACCGGAAATGGGTGGAGGACGACGCCTATATCAAGCGGCGGCACGAGATGGCCAACCTGCCGGGCGCCTGGGAGGCGACGTCGGCGGCACGCTTCAAGGCGCCATTCCGGCAGCCCAGCGGGCCGTCGGAGCGCGACCGCATCAATTATGCCGGCATAACGTGTCCGGTATTGGTGTTCGCAGGGCGTCAGGACAAGCTTCGCAACCCAGGGTACACAGACGACTTCGTGCCGAAGATTCCCAACTGCCGGCTGCATGTCTTCGAGAAAGCGGGCCATATGGGGCAGATCGAGTGCGCGGAGGAGTTCAATACACGGGTGCTGAAATTTCTGGCCGAGTAGGCCGAAGCGCCGTCGGCGCCTGCATGGGAGGCTTGCAGGCATTGCGGTTCGGGGTCGGTTCACCTACCTGCGGGGGGCGGCGTGCCGGTCGGCATTCACTGCCGCATGTCGAACATGGGACCGATCCAATCATGCGTACTGCGGACGTCGACATCCTGATCGTGCCCGGTTGGGCCGGCTCCGACGACGATCACTGGCAATCGCGGTGGGAGCGCAATCTCAAGACCGCACGTCGCGTCGCTCAAGGCGACTGGCTGGAGCCTGACCGTCCGAGTTGGGTCGAACGCATCGTTGAGGAGGTCGGCCGCTCGGAGCGGCCGGCGATGCTGGTCGCGCACGGTCTCGGCGTGGCGGCGGTCCTGCATGCGGCGCAGGAGCTCGATCCGGCTCGGGTGGCCGGGACTTTCCTGGTCGGACCGATGGATCTCGATGCGATCGCGGACTGGCCCGACGAACAGGGACGGAACTGGCGGCGTGTTGCGGGCTCGTTTCTGCCGATGCCGATGGCACCGCTGCCGTTTCCGGCGCGCATGATCGCCAGCTCGGAAGACCCCTACTGCTCGTCCGAGCGTGCCGAGGCGCTGGGTGCGGCCTGGGGTGCCCAGGTTTCGATCCTGGCGAAGGCCGGTCACATCGATACGGCGTCCGGACATGGGCCGTGGCCGGAGGGTCTGTTGACGTTCGGTCAGTTCCTTCAGACGCTGGCGCGGCGAGAACCGTCATTCGAGTGACAGGAGGATCGGCTGGCTCACGTTCCTGAGAGCGATCCGGCACGCGCAGCGTGGCGGGCTACCGTGCTCACGTTGTTTCCGGATGCGTTCCCGGGACCGCTCGGGCTGTCCCTGGTCGGGACCGCGCGTGAAGCCGGGATCTGGTCGCTGGAAACGGTGGACATCCGGGCGTTCGGGCACGGCAGGCACCGCACCGTCGATGATCATCCGGCGGGGGGCGGGGCCGGCATGGTGCTGCGGTGCGACGTGGCGGCCGCCGCCATCGATCACGCACGGCAGGACGGCGGCGGAGAACTGCCTTTGATCTATGTGACGCCGCGCGGCGAGCGGCTGTCGCAGGCGCTGGTGCGGGATCTGGCCGAGGGACCGGGCCTGATCGTGCTGTCAGGCCGCTTCGAGGGAATCGATCAGCGGGTGATCGAGGCAAGGGGCATGCGCGAGGTCTCGCTGGGCGATTTCGTGATGTCGGGTGGGGAGATCGCGGCGATGGCCATGATCGACGCCTGCGTACGGTTGCTGCCGGGCGTGCTGGGAGGGGCGGACTCGCTCGATGAGGAGAGTTTCTCGGGGAGGGAGGGGAGTCCGCTGCTGCTCGAATACCCGCAATACACGCGGCCCCGGGACTGGGAGGGGCGGCGGATCCCGGAGGTTCTGCTGTCGGGTGACCATCGGCGCATTGCGGCGTGGCGACGCGAGGAGGCCGAGCGCACTACGGCGGAGCGGCGGCCGGATCTGCTGGCGCAGCGAAAAGTCTGACGTGTCGTGAGCCTGTCGTTGCGAGGCGGCAACTACGAATGCGCGGCCCTGCTGTGCAGGTCGACGGCTTGACGCTAGACTGGCGGCGAATGCTGGGGGCAAGCGTTCGTCGTATCGGTTTCCCGGGGGGAGAGACCACCGTGGAGGGATCTATCGTATCGGGACGAGGCCGTGAGGCCTGCCGTCGTTCACGCGGCGAGCCTCGTTGCTGCAAGCACGTGCGCCCGATCAATCTTATTCCGCTGCATGTTTTCTGGTTCAAGCGGTTGGAGTGGTGAGATGAGTACCGACAGCATCGGTCACAGGTACAAACGAGTTGCCCTCATCATCGGCAACTCGAACTACAGCGAAGGCAAATCCCTGGCTAATCCGATCAACGATGCGGAATTGATGACGGCGACGCTGGAGCGGCAGGGGTTCAAGATCGTCGGCGGAGCCAAAGACGATGCCGGCGACGGCGCGGACTGCAACCGCGAGAAGATCTATGCGCTGATCAGCGAGCTGGAACGCGAGGTCGAGCCGGGCGGAACAGCGCTGATCTACTACGCCGGCCATGGCATTCAGATCGCGGACGAGAACTACATGGTTCCGATCGGCGCCAATCTACGGGCGAACGATCCGCGGCTCGAACTGGTGGCCGTGCGCAAGCTGGTCGACCGGATGGCGACGCTGGCGGGGCCTTCGGGAACCGTGATCGTCTTCCTCGATGCTTGCCGCAACAATCCGATACCCGAGCGAATCCTGCGCGAGCTTTCGGACAAGGTCTCGACGCGAAGCGCAGAGGTGCAGTCGGGCGTGGCGATGCGGTCGGTCAATGCCGGCGGCGGACTGTCCACCTTCAAGCTCACTCAGGCGGACCGGGGCGCCCGCAAGTTCATCGCACTTGCCACTGCGCCGGGCGATGTCGCCTATGACGGCGATCCCGATACTGCTCTCAATAGCCCGTTCGCGGAGGCGCTGTCCCGGCATCTGTCGATCAGAGGGCTCGACCTGGATTCGGCCTATCGCAGGGTTGCACGCGATGTGAGCGATGCCGTCGGGCGGATGGGGTTCTTTCAGGAGCCGTGGCGCGAGACCAATTTCACCGAGCCGTACTACGTCGTGCCGAACAATTCTCTCCCGATAATTGTGCTCGGGCTGCTCGGCGCGGTGGCGGGATTGATCGTGGCGCTGTTCCTGTTTCAGGGCGGCGAAGTGGTCTCGCTCACCATGCGGCCATGGGTGTGGGTGCTCGGCGCACCGTTCGGCATCGTTGCGGCGGTCGGCACCATGCTGTGGGGCTCGCGGCGGCCATGGAACGCGGGGCTCGCCTTTCTGGGACCCGTGCTCGGCTTCATTCTGGCCCTGGCCCTGCTCTATCTGGTGCCGTCGTATCCGGTGCAATCATCCGTCGCGTTCGATCCGGTGGTGACGCAGGCGGCGCAAAACTACTACTACGCCGTTGCGATCGGATCCGGCGTTCTGTTCCTGATCGGAACCGCCATCACCAAGCTGACGCGCAAGGTGGTCCGCACGGACAAGGTCGACATCCTGAGCGAGGCGGTGGACTGGTCGCTGCCGTTGGTGACGACATTTGTTCTTCTGGCGCTGCTCTACTTTCTCACGCACTCCTCGCCCTTCCACACTGCGCTCGGACTGCATGCGCTTGCTGCGGGGGTGATCTACGCTTCGAGTGCGGTGATCGCCTGCAAGCCGCAGCGGGCCGTCTTCGATGGCTTCGGCGCGTTCACGGGCGCGATCGCGGTGGGCATCCTGGTTGCGGTGTTCTATGCGGCGTTCGTGCTGGTCACCAGCAAGTACTACCCGGGGGAGCACGCCGAGCCGATCGTATTGGCGGCGATGTGCGCCCTGTGGCACGGGATGATGGGGGCCCAACTCGGCTACTGCTTCACCTACTACGTTGCCGAGCACGAGCGCTGATAATGGACGCGATCTCGCGGTGTTGAGGCAATCGGGCAACGGCGGGAGGGAAATCGAAGGCGAGCCGGACCGGGATCGGGCTGTCGCCATAGGACGATGCTCAAAAGCGATATAGTTCATGCAGCATGAATGCGCATCGCCCCTATGCCACCGGAGGTTTGGCGTGGCTTGCATAGGAGATCCGAGATGAGCCTCAGAATTCGCGCACCACTACCGGCCGATGATACGCGGCGCGGGCGGGGCTATGTGCAGGAAGACCCCTACATGAGCCGGCTCGTCAAGCTGGTGCCTGCCGAGGCAGTGGGGCTTTATCCGTTCCTGATGCAGCAGGCCAATACGCTGACGCCGGCGGACGGGAGCCCGCGGTATGCGGTCTATTTCGCAGCGTGGGTGCTGCTTCTGGTTGTGATCGTGCTGCGCTGGCGCGCAACGTCGGATCCCGGACAGGGGGCGCAGTGGGGAGCAATCCTGATTGCCGCAGTGGCGTTCTTTATCTGGGTTCACGTGATGGGCGGCGATTTCGGGTTCGAGAGGCTCCTGCCGCAGGCGTTCCAGCCCGAAGGGATGGGGGTCACCCGAGGTCCGCTGCCGGACGGGGCAACGTCGACACCGGCAAGCATGAATCCCGAAGACATCAAGAAGTTCGTCTCCAACACCGCTCTGGTGACGTGGACGATGCTCGCTCCGGTCGTCTACCGGGGCGACGAGCCGCGCTGACCTCCGGAGCAGATCGTTGACGCAGGCAGATGGATTTGAATTGCCGGTTCCGGCCGTCAGCGAGGCTCTCGCCAGGCGTGAGCCGGCAGCGAGGAATTGGGGGTCATTGAGCGACGCCGGGCACGGATGGCCCGACGTTGCTGCAGTGTTCAGGGTTCGATCGGCACGGCGGGTGGGTTTCTGACAGCCGCGCCGGGGAGGGCGAGATGCAGGCGGAAAGTGTGCCAGCGCGCCTGGCACTTGTGATCGGCAACTCCGACTATAAGGCCGGCATCAGACTCAAGAATCCCTGCAACGATGCAAGGGCCGTCGCGGAGAAGCTGGTCGATATCGGCTTTGTGGTGAGGACGGAGTTCGATCTCGACGGCGAGCGGTTCCAGCGCGTCATCGGCGATTTCGTCCGCGAGTACGCCGCCGCTGCAGGGGCCGGCGACAAACTCAATCCCGACACTTCATAGCTGTATTATGCCGGACATGGCGTGCAGGTGAACGGCGAGAATTTCCTGCTGCCGGTCGATGGAGACTTTGCGAGCGAGGCGGACCTGCAACTGAGGACGGTCAACCTCAGCATAGTCATGAATGCAATGAATTCGGCGGCCTCGACGTCGATCGTCATGCTCGACTGCTGCCGGGACAATCCGCTGCCGCGCGTGGCGGGAGCGGCCGGGACGCGATCGCTGGCGTCCCATCATGGGCTCGCCGGCATCGACGCGCCCAACGGGACATTCGTCGCGTTTGCGACGCAGCCCGATGCCGTCGCCGAGGACGGCGCCGGCGAGCACAGTCCGTTCACCGCCGCGTTGCTGAAGTTCATCACCAATCCGGACACACCGATTTCGGAGCTGATGATCTATGTCCGGCGGACGGTACACGAGGCGACAGGCGGCCGACAGATCCCGTGGGACCGCTCGGCGCTGTTTGAGCCTTTCGCGTTTGCTGTCTCGCGCGGGCTCGCACTGGTCGAGCCTCTCGATCCGAAGCGGGCGGCAGAAGCCAAGGTTGAGGCGGAGCGGGCGCGCGAGGCGGAATACTGGTCGCTGATCGAGAAAAGCGACAGCACCAGTATGTTGCAGAGCTTCGTCGTACAGTTTCCGCACAGCTCTTATCGGACCGCTGCGCTCGCCAAGATCGATCGGCTCAGATACCGGCGCTGGCGGAGCGGGGTCGTTCAGGCTACCGCTTCGGTGGTCCTCGGCATCCTGGCGCTGATCGCCTGTTTCGTCGCGGTCGAATACATGCGGTTCAGCAGCACGGCGCCCAATCCGGCCGGCGGCCCAAGGATCTCGCTGAAGAATGCCGATCTGATCGGAAACGACATCTCGCTGCCGATCTCGTACGAGCGCGGCGATTCATTGGCGTGGTGCCGGATCAAGTGCATCTTCGATTCGAAGTGCGTCGCAATCAGTTGGGATCCCGGGGCCATCGATGCGAAGGGGCGGCGCTCGAGCAGCGTGTGCTACACGAAGCTTGCAGCCACCTATTTCATGCGTCCTGATCCGGAGCGGGGCGACGATTCGGCGAATACAGAGTACATGCGCAAGCGCGGCCGCAAGCCGCCGGTGGAGCTGCCGGCGAATTGGACGCTGCATTGGGACCGCACGCTGGTGGGAGAGCCGGTGCCGCCGGAAAAGGTCCGCGCGGATCCGAAATTTCTCGGTACGGATGGAAAAGACGCCTTGAGGACGGACCGGAGAACGGAAGCGACCTATTGGCGCGTCAGCAATGAGCTTTGTCATCGCCGATGTGAAGCTCTGGGCACGGATTGCAAGGGGTTCAGCTTCACGCCGTTCGGATTCCGCTGCCATCTGTTCCAAAGCGTCGAAGGCATCGCGAGGGACAGCAAGGGCAAGCCGGTTCACACACCGACCGCGCACAGTGCATGCAATGACCTCAATGTGCCGGATTGCAGAAAGAGCCAATGACCGCTCGACAATCGCGGCCGCGGCGTCTCAGTTCGACGATCGCTGCGACGGCCCGCGATGCAGAGCAAAGCGATCGTAGGGAGCAGACCGGGTATGGCCAGCAACCAGTTCGACAAGCCGCCTCGCGATGCAATTTTTCCGTTGCCGGAGGAACTGAGCAGGGCACCATCTGAGAGTGCGCCTGACCCGCAGGAGTTCGATGGTCCGTTCGATCTGATCGAGGACGAGGCGGAGACGCGGGCGGCGGTTCCAAGCGTTTCGTGGCCCAAGGCGGACGCAGACGCTCCCGATTATGCGCATCTGGAACCGGACGGCAGGGAGCCGGTGGTGGGCGACAAGCGGTTCTGGATCGACGCGGCGGACATCGAGCGGCTGATCGCGGCCAACGGTTTCGATCCGCGCGGTCCGGAGGGTGGTCCCGACGGAAAGAACGGACGTATCGTCATCGCCTTTCGCGGCGCGCTTCTGGTCGACGATCAGGACGAAGACAACGATGGAATCGTCACCGGCGTCGACAAGCTCTACCTGGAGGAGACGCGGCCAAACCACACCGATTTCAGGTGCGTGATCGGCTATCTCGATCGTGCAACAGGCAAGATCTCGGCCTACACGGCATCGACGGTGCCGCACGTCAAATACATGACGAACTACTATAAATGGTATCATGGCATCGGCGGCGACGGGCGGACCAAATGCAATATGCTGCCGACAGGCTGCTACGTGTTCCGTGTCGGCGTGCATGCGGGATCCATTCGGCCGGCGCTGCGGCTCACCGATCCCGACGTGTTGAGCAACGATGGCTCGGCGACGGTGCTGCGTACGACCAACGACCTGACGTTCAAGGTCGGCGATGATTACGACCGGTGCATGCCCTACGACAACGTGCATTGCGCCTACAGCGACGATACGTTCTCCTCGGCCGGCTGCCTGACGATCAAGGGCCGCGACGGCCAGGGACCGTGGGGACAGTTTCAAGCCTACCTGAAGACGCTGCGCTACGACACGCGCATCGACGTGCTGCTGCTGACAGGGCGGGAAGCGTCGATCGCGGCGTGGCTGCGCGATACCGGTCGCGCCGTCGACGATGAAATGTCGATGCGTCTGCTGCGCCGTCTGAGGATCGGATCGGTCGGCGATGCGGTCAACAGGTTGCAGGAGAAGCTCGGCTTCAATCCGTCCGGATATTTCGGCCCGTTCACGAAGGACAAGCTCGCGGCCTATCAGAAATCCAACGATCAGGTGTCTGATGGCATCTGGTCACCGCGGCTGGAGGGCGCTGTGCATTGGCCGGTGCTCAATCCTCCGGTGGCGGAGCCGGCTGCGGCTGCCGATGTCGTGCCGCCCGCGGCGGTAGAACCTCCACCGCCGGTCGAGCCGCCTGCGGAGCAACTGGTATCTCAGCACGAAGCGCCGCAGCCGCAGGCGCCGATCGTGGTTGCGGACGCGACCCGGTCGCCCGTTGAAGCCGCCAGCGCAGCGGGGACGGAGCCAGCCGCGGCGGGCGAGCCGACACAGCCTGCCGATCAGGCCGATGGCGTCGCAGCCCCCGCGATCGTTGCCGCGCCGGTCCGCATCATGCTGACGGACGAGAGAATCCGTGAATTTGCGCCGCGTGCGCTGCCGCAATATCGCGAGGCGCTGCTGGCCGGCAACGAGGCCCTTGCCAAGTACGGACTCGACGCATCGCCGCTGCGACTGTGCCACTTTCTGGGGCAGATCGGCAATGAATGCGGACGTCTGACGATCCTGGAGGAGAACCTCAACTACCGCACCGCCGACCGGCTGCGGGTGGTGTGGCCGACGCGGTTCCCGACGATCGCCTCTGCGCTGCCCTACGTCGGCAATCCGCAGAAGCTTGCCGAGAAGGTCTACGGCGGACGGTTCGACAACAGGCCGGGCGACGGCTGGCGCTATCGCGGGCGGGGCTTTGTGCAGATCACGGGGCGTTCGAGCTACCGGGAGATGGGCGAGCGTCTCAAGATACCCCTCGAGGACCAGCCGGATCTGGCAACAGATCCTCAGTATGCATTGCTGATCGCCTGTGAGACCTGGGCGAACAAGCAATTGAAGGGCGAGCGTGACATGAACCGGCTCGCCGACGCCAACAAGCTCGAAGCGCTGACGTATCGGATCAATGGCGGTTATACGAATCTGGAGGACCGTCGCGACGCGTTCGAGGAAGCGTGGACGATCTGGGCCGAGGGCAACCCGCCGCGGCGCGTGCTCGAAGCGGAAATCCTGGATCGCGGCGACCGATCGCAGCGGGTGGAAGAGCTCAATGCGCGATTGCGCGGGCTGGGGTTGTTCGATGGCGTTACGTCCACGCCGCCGCTGCAGGTGTTCAACTATTCGACGTATCGCGCGGTGTGTGTGCTGCAGCAGAACAATGGCGCGGAAGCGACCGGCGTTGTCGGCGCAGAGACCTGGGGACTGATGGAGAAGGCGCTGCAACGCGGGCCGGTCGCGAGCGCCGTCAAGCGAGGACAAGTGGCCCGCCAGCAGGGACGCGAGGCCAAACGGGATCCGATCCTGCGCCGTCTTCGCGATGTGCGCGGGTGGTCGATAGCGCTTTGCATTGCCGCGCTTCTGTTCGTTGTCGGCTACATCGTTTCACTCAATGTCGGACGCGAACTCATCGCGCTCTGGCTGCCCGTCCTGTTTGCCGGGGTGACATTCGTTTGCGGGTTGGCGTTGCGGCTTGCCGCCGCCGATCCGGCGCGGACGTTAGCCGCCGAAGCTGCCGCGAGACGCCGCGGTCCGGTGGATGGCTCGGCACCGGCTGCAAAGATCGGCGCGTTCGCTGACGGAGAAGAGGAGCCGGTCCGCATGGGGATCAATATCTGAGACGGTGGAAGACTGGCGCAGGCTGCCGGGAGGCGGTGAGGATGAAACCGTTATGAGGCCATCTTCGCCAGGCAGACTTCAGGGTCGGGACATTAGCAGTCGAATAGGTTCGTCACGGGGCTCCTGAGGGGCATCCGAGTTCGGAGGTCAACGCAGATGGCCGTTGAGAAGTACAAGCCCTTTCAGAGCCGGACGCCCGATGTCGACTATCTCATCATCGAGATGTTCGGCGGGCACAACAATCTCGCCGCGTTCGTGTACCAGGACCTGCAGGAGGCGGCGGCAGGGATGAAGGGAGGCAATATCGCGCTCATCGGTCTTGCAGCGGTCGGCGACAAGCCTGGGAGCGTGGTGGAGGTCACGCCGACGCATGGAATACAGCTCATCGAGGACATGGGCCAGATCGATACCGGAGATCCGGCGATGCTCGCCAATTTCCTTGCCAGGGCGCTGATGACCTATCCGAATGCAAAAAAGGCGATCGGCTTCTGGGACCATGGAACCGGCATCTTCGACGAGACGGACAGCAGCGAGCTGATCCTGGCGCGGGGAAGCGTTGCGCGAGAGGACCGCAGCCGCTCCTATCCGGCCCGGCACCTGTTCTTTCCCCGCGACAAGATTGCCGACGATATCGATGTGCGCAGCATGCTGCACGACGATACGACCGGGGGTATGCTGACGAACCGGGAAGCGGGCGCGATGCTCGGACACGCCTTCAAGGAGGCGGGCGCTGCAGGCAAGGTGGAGCTGATCTTTTCCGACACCTGTCTCAACGGCATGATCGAGGTCCTCGACGAGATCGGCGAGTATGCGAATTGCATCGTCGCCTCGTCAGACCTCGAGCCCGGCGATGGCTGGGACTACCAGAAATGGGTTTCGAAAACGGTGGCGAAGCCGCCTGCAAACGGCGCGGAATGGGGCGCGCAGGCGGTCGAGGCGTTCAAGGAATGCTATGAGCCCGTGCCGCGCAAGCATCCCTGCACCCTTGGCGCTTTCAGGTCAGATCATCAGATCACGGATGCGTTCACGGGGTTGATCGCTACGGCCCGCAGGGAAGGCGGGTTCGAGACGTTCTTCTTTCTCGATCACGCCCGCTCGAAGAGCCAGGGTTTCGCGCAACGGGATACCTATGATCTGCGCGACTTCGCGGCCAAGGTCGTGGAACTCACGAAGGAGGCCAAACCGTCAATGGCCAATGCGGCTCAGGGCATTATCGAGGCCTATGACGCCGCACGCATTTCGTACTGCGCGCTCGGCAAAATGGTCGAGTATTCGACTGGACTCGCGTTCTACTTCCCGAGCTCGGTCTCACAGATGAGGCGCGATATCTCCACCTACGAACAATTGGCCTTCAGCCGCAATTCGGGCTGGGCGGATTTCCTGAAGGAATTTCGATAGATCTCTATTGCGGCATGCAGAGAAAATCGAAAAACGGCTCCGGCCGGGAGACCGGAGCCAAGGGGAAGACAGAAGGCACTGGAGAAACTGCAGGCGGGCGCCGTGGCCGCGATCAGGCGGCGTGTCGCGTCGGCGTGGCGCACAGAGCCTGGGCGATGGTCGAGACCGCCTTGCTCCAGTCCGGCACGCCGCTGTTCTGGCTCTCGCTCAATCCGAAGACCCGCAATGCATCAGCCGGGCTGCCGCCGTCACGAAAGATGCGAGCGCAGGACTGACGCGCGATTCCGACGGCCTGGTGCCACTGTGAGGGATCGATTCGGGAGGCGGGCACATCGAAGGCTGCGTCGTTGGCGGCGCTGGCCGTATTGATCGTCCTCAGGGTGATCTTGGTCATGGGGTACTGGCCTCGGTTGATATCGAAAACGCTGCACGGGTCCGTAGCGGCAAGCGCTCCAGCATCCAGGCTTCACTACGCAACACCAGGTCATGCAAAGCCGGTGACGGTCGCGTCGGAGCTGGGAACGCTTGCCTTTCCAAACGGGGGCGCGAACCGCAGCCCTCGAAACTGAACCGCGCTGGGTTACTGGCGCTGGCGGCCTGATGCCGTCGTCGCGCCCGGGGTTGCCGCATTGGCCGTTCCGGAACACGCCGGATCCAGTTGCCGGATCAGGGTGTCCAACGCATCACTCAACGGACGCCACGAACTGTCGCTGGAGGGAAGCCTGACGATCTCAATGGAGCGGACAGGTGCTCTTCCAAAGGCAATCGGAGGGCTTTTGACGCAATTCGACTGGGCAGGACGCAACATTGTGCAACTCATCCAACTCTGCCGCGGGGTGCCGCACGTCGGGGATCGAATGCGGGCCGGCGGGGACAGGAAGGTCTGAAGCTGCTC
Organism: Hyphomicrobiaceae bacterium; assembly: GCA_050186055.1. Classification (GTDB taxonomy): domain Bacteria; phylum Pseudomonadota; class Alphaproteobacteria; order Rhizobiales; family Hyphomicrobiaceae; genus CAMDPA01. Next base: position 17,819 of record JBFWYV010000064.1, read on the forward strand.
CTGAAATTCCGTGCGCTGGTCGAGTGGCGAAACGGCGGGACATACGCTGGAACACTTTATCCCGCCCCTTCAAGGACAAGCCCTTGAATGTTGCCGCGAGCACAGCTCGGGGCGGAACACTGCCACCGGACAGACGCGGTGTGACAGAACTCCGAACGAATCTGCCGAGTGCGGAACAACTGGAGCGCCTGAGCAACCGAACGCGATACAATAAACGCCTCAGGACTTCAGGCGGGGACAACGCGACGCCACTGAACGCAACCGGACGCAACTGGAAGATGCTTACAGGTACTGAACGCATTACTGCCGGCGGATACGCACCGTTACGAACTCGCTCGACAGCCCAATCTGCGGAACGCGGGCTGTCCGAACTCCACGCTACCGACGCAACACCTGGATGCGGTCTACTGCGAACACGGGTAAGAGAGACATTTCCCACCGACCGCTCCTCTACGCGACGCTTTAGTTCGCTTTGCGTTCCGCGAACGAGGGAGAATAAATAGGCAGTGCGTGGCATAATCGTGACGCAGAAACGTCAATCCCAAGAATTCAACAGAGAATGTCTTGACGCTGGTTTTTTCGCAACGCACCCGTGCAGTGAAGCGGGGCTCGAAGGAGCGGAAATGAATTGAATTCCGCAGGCTTAACGTCGATCAAAGGCCGGTCTTACGGTCGTTGCTCGCGAAGGCGGCCTTGAGAGAAGCTGTGAATAAAATCAGGCAGGCGACGACGTTCCACCCTGCGAAGGACAATCCAAGCCAACGAAATTGTGCTTCGTCGCAGCGAATCACGTGGCTGGTGTTCAGCTTGCCGAGGACGCCGCCCGTCCCCCTGGAAGAAAACGAGGGAGCGCCGACGGGAGCGCAAGTGTCCGGACCGGGCCAGAACTTCCATTCGGCGCCGGCGTGATATACGCCCAGGCCGGCATTGGCCAAAAAGAACAGCGCTACCAGCAGAAACAGCAGTGCAGCGAGGCCGGGACGTTCGGCACCAAGAAGGACCAAACAGAGGAAAAGAAGAGGGATGGACGCATAATAGGCCCAGCGTTGCTGCAAGCAGAGCGGGCAAGGCTTGTAGCCGCCGATATACTCGAAGCCGAGCGCGAGCAAGATGACGGCAGTCGCGATAAAGAGCGCCGTGGCTCCCCACTTGTAGGCCGAGCTGGCGGTGGCAGGCGCGCGCATACCTGAAGTTCCCATTCAACATTCACGCTAAAGCAACGGACTTGAAATTCACCTCAGTTCGAGGCCCTAGCTTTTCGTCTTGTCGTGCTTCTTCTTAGTTGCGCTTGCGACTCCCCTTCGGGGAGCCGGCCGCAAGCGAGTCTTATCGGAAAACCGGTTCCCACTTTTCCGGAAGCACTCTGGGCGGGGCGTGAGTTTCAA
>JBFWYV010000065.1:0-18747 GCA_050186055.1 Hyphomicrobiaceae bacterium
TCGGCGAACTGGGCGCGGTCGTTGGCGTCGGCGATGGAGCCGGGGCGCAGGCCGTCGCCGAGCGAGAAGCTCACGTCGTAGGCCCGCATGATGTCGCAGATTTCCTCGAAGCGCTCGTAGAGGAAGCTCTCCTTGTGGTGGGCGAGGCACCACTTGGCCATGATCGAGCCGCCTCTGCTGACGATGCCGGTGACGCGGTTGGCGGTCAGCGGCACGTAGGGGAGGCGGACGCCGGCGTGGATCGTGAAGTAGTCGACGCCCTGCTCGCACTGCTCGATCAGCGTGTCGCGATAGAGTTCCCAGGTCAGCTTGACGGGATCGCCGCCACACTTCTCGAGCGCCTGATAGATCGGCACCGTACCGATCGGCACCGGGCTGTTGCGCAGGATCCATTCGCGCGTGTTGTGGATGTTGCGGCCGGTGGAGAGATCCATCACGGTGTCGGCGCCCCAGCGGATCGACCACACCATCTTCTCCACCTCCTCCTCGACCGAAGAGGTGACGGCGGAATTGCCGATGTTGGAGTTGACCTTCACCAGGAAGTTGCGGCCGATGATCATCGGCTCCAGCTCGGCGTGGTTGATGTTGGCCGGGATGATGGCGCGGCCGCGCGCGATCTCGTCACGCACGAATTCCGGCGTGATGTGCTCCGGGATGGCAGCGCCGAAACTTTCGCCGTCGGCCAGCGCGTCCTTGGCGCGGGCAAGCGCCTGCCTGCGGCCGAGATTTTCGCGGTGCGCGACGTAGATCATCTCCTTGGTGATGATGCCGGCGCGGGCGAACTCGAACTGGGTCACGGGCTTGCCGGGCAGTGCGCGCATCGGCGCCGGCTTGTTGGGGAAATCGCGGGCAAGCGCCCGGCCCTGAACGTTGCCGTTGTCCTCGGGCCTCATCTCGCGGCCCTCGTAGGTCTCGATGCCGCCGCGCTCCTTCACCCACGCCTCGCGAATACGGGGCAGGCCCTTCTCGACGTCGATTGCGGCGTCATTATCGGTATAGGGGCCGGAAGGATCATAGACGCGGAACGTCGGCATCTCCGGATCGGTCAACGAGATCTGGCGGAACGGCACACGCACATCGGGCTGACCATCGATCGCGTCGTAGACCTTGCGGCTGCCGTGGATCGGACCCGTCGTCACCTTGGGGACCATCAGATCCTGCGGGCGGGTGATCTTGTTCATGAGCTTCTCCCTGGGCCTATTTTGGGCGACTGCCACCGGATGCAGGCCGGGTAATCACGCGGAGTCGGGGAGAGAGAGTTTCCCGTCCCTTCGCCGGCATGACCCGGATCAGGTTCTAAGGGTGGCTCGCGCGGGGTTCAGCGCAATCTCAGCCGGCTACCGCCGGCGCCCCTCGGACTGATTGATTGTGCGTCGTTCCCACCTAAGATGCAAGCCATCTCGTCGCAATGCCGTCACCAACCGGTAGCAAGGATGCCTCCGTGCCCCATTCCGCTGTCCCGCTGTCGAGACCGTGTTGGGCCCGGCAGCGCGCCAGTCGGCCGGTGACGGCCATCGTCGTCATGCTCGCAGGGCTTCTGCACGCGGCCGCCGCCTCCGCCGGCTGTCCGGTATCGAAGGCGGAGTTTCGCGCGATCCTGGCCGAACTGACGGCCCGCCCGAACATCCCGCCGCGGCTGATGCCCGCGTCGCAGGCCGCAGGCGACCGTGATGCGCTCAAGGCGTGCGGCATGCCGCGCCGGGAGCTGCAATTCAGCGTTCCACAGCGTCTCCCCGACCAGGCCGGGCTGCCCTCACGCTTCCGCATCGATCATCAACGCCTGCCGATCCTGTCGGATGCCGGATCCCGCTCGCGGGGCGCCGTATTCGCGATAGCCGGCAGGTTCGCCGTCAACGCCGATGCGGCGCCACGCGCCTATCACCCGCTCGATCCGTTCGGCCGCTGCACCGGGAAGGGCAAGGATCGCATCTGTGCGCTCGATGCCTTGTGCAACGCCGGGGTCAGGATCTTCCGGGGCAAGACCGAGATCAAGTGCCAGGACCGGGACGCCTATTCGGCCGCCTGGAAGGAAATGTGGGGCCTGATCAGTGAACGAAAGGCGCGTCCGATTCCGCGACGGTACTGGCGGCTCGATCGTACGAGAACGACGAACACGCATTACGGCTTCTTCCACCCCGACAAGTCTCTTACCGTCATCATGCGCCACAACATCATCCCGCACGATCGCAACCTGCGTCCCTGCGTGCGGGACGTGGCAGGCACCCGCTTTGCTGGCTATTTCGTCTCGAAGACATCGCTCAGGGGCAATCAGGGTGCGGATGAGGCCGAAGGACCGGCAGCAGCAGACATCGTCAAGGACCATCGCTGCAATCCGCTTCCCTATGCCAATCCGGAGGTGCTGCGCGGTGTCGTTATTCCGGTCGGCGGATTCGCCGGTGCTAAGGTCGGCGATCTCGCGGTGATCTATCGCAAAGCGCCGGGCGGGCCGGATCGGTTCGTGTACGCGGTTGTCAGCGACCAGGGACCCAACCACGCGTTCGGCGAGGGGAGCATCGCGCTCAACGCTGCGCTCAAGGGCATTGCGCCCAATGTGAACTCGATTGCAGACCTCTACCGGCTCGACATCAGCAGCAAGGACGACGGCAAAGAGCGCATCGGCGTGCTGATCCTGCGCGGAACCGCAGGCGTTCTCGACAATCTATCCCAGGCTTCGATCGATGCCGCGGTGGCGAAGGCATTCCAGTCCTGGGGCGGCGGCTCGGCCGACAAGGCAAAGCAGCGCTTCATGGCCTGCATGGCGGCGCTTCGGTAGCCGCACCCTACGCCGCACGCGAATGTGATGAATCCGAGAGAGACGGAGGGCAGCGCCGGGCGGGCAGCAGGATGTAGGCGACAGTCCCTATTCCAACCTCGCTCTCCAGGCGGAACGTGCCGCCATGCAGCTCCACGAGCTTCTTGACGATGGGCAGCCCCAGACCGGTGCCGTGCTGGGCTTCGTGGCCGGCGCGCTCAATCCGCTCGAACGGCAGCATCACCCGCTCCAGGTCCCCGTGCGCAATGCCCGGCCCGTCATCGCAAATGCAGATTTCGAGACCGCCGCCGGCGACCGCATAGCTGCGCATCTCGACCACGCCGTTCCGGCGGCCGTACCGCACAGCGTTGGTCATCAGATTGAGGATGATCTGGTACATCGCCCGCTCATCGACGAGAACGGTCGGGGCCTCGCGCTCGTAGGTGGCGATGAGCTTCACGTTGCGTTCGGCAGCCGCATGGCCAAGCATGCGAATGCAGCGGTTCACGATCTCGTCGAGACCGACCAGCTCATCGTTCAGGACATGGTGACCGGCTTCGATCTTGCCCAGATCGAGCAGGTCGTTGATCAGCGACAGCAGATGAGTGGCAGCTTCCTCGATATGCCTCAGATTTTCCATCTGGAGCGACCGGCCCCTGCTTCCATCATCGCGCGGCACGCGCATGGATTCCAGTTTCACAAAGCCGAGGATCGCATTGACGGGCGAGCGCAGTTCGTGGGTGACGTAGCGCACGAACTTGCTCTTCTGATTGCAGTCGGCTTCCGCCCGCCGCCGGGCTTCCGTCTCCCTCGCGCGCGCCTCGGTGACTTTGTCCACCATCATGTTGAACGTCGCAGCCACCGACTGCAGCTCGCCCGGCACAAGGCGGCCCGGGATTGCCGCCCTCGCCCCTGGCTCGCCATCGGAGGACCGGTTCGCGGCGGCCTTGATGCTCTTCAAGGGGCCGACGATCAGCATGCTGAAACGATGCGCACAGAGTCCGGCCGCCAGCAGCGCCAGCATCAAGAACAGGAGCGGCGGTCTTTGGCCTCGCGCCATCTCCGCTTTCAGTTCCGAGACCGGCTGCGTCACCAGCACGCCCCAGCCGGTCTTGCCGGCCGGAGCAAAGCCGGCAAACATTTCTATACCGTCGGGGCCCGAGAGGTAGGTTCCGGTTCCGGTCTCGCCTCTGATCGCGCGGGCCACGACAGCGAGGCTCGAAAGGTCTTTTGCCTCCTGCTCCCATGCCGCATCGGGGTGCGCCAGCACGCGGCCGGTCTGATCGACAATCACGGCGTGTCCCGTCGAGCCGAACGAGATCGAGCCCGCGAGCTCGTGAAAATAGCTCGTGCCGATCCTGGCGACCACCGCCCGATCGCCTTTTGTGCGAACCAGAAACAGTGCCCGGCTGCCGTCGGCAGCCAACATTGCCCGGGTCGGCCTGTCCCGGCTGCTCTTGGCGACTCTCAACAGCCTCGACAATTCTTCCGGAGCAAGCATCCGGTTGTCGCCGGGCAATGGCTCTCCAAATCGCGCGAGAACATGCCCATCCCGGATGTCGACCAGAGAGACGCTGTGAATGCGCAGTCTGCGGAGCAACGCCTCGGGCTGACCGACGGACTCGTTGGCTAGCAAGCTCTCTGCGAGAAAATCGAAAGTGGCATCGATATCGGCCGCGTAGCGATTGAGCGCTGCTGCCGTGTTGCGCGCCAGCAAGAGATACTTGTCGTCCGCATCGGAGCCGGCGCCGGCGATCGGCCGGACATAAGGCCACGCACAAATCAGGAGCAACGGCAGTGCTGCGGCCAGCAGAAAACCGACGATCAACGCCCTACGAATCGACCACATCTCGCGCCCCCTCCAGCGGTCGCGTGTCCGCCTCCTCGCCTGAAGCTCAGGGGCAACGATATGGTCTGACTACACCGATCCGGTTAATCGGCAGGGTAAAACGAGGGAGATGGTGGCGGCCAGGCAAAGACCGCGCGCCGATTTCGCATCAAATTTTATCGAATTCCTCGCAGGCGCAAACGGGGCCTGGATCAGCGGTATCGCCGGGCTGCCATATTCCCCGCATCATGCCGCTTGCGACTGGGCCAGCGAGATCCAGTTTGCGATCTTTTCCACGTGCGGCGGATGGCCGTCGCGGAGCACGCGCTGCCCTTCGGTCGTGGCTGCGAATGCAAGTATCGCAGCCGAGAGGTCGGCCGGCTCCGCAGCGGACAAGGCCTTGACGTCGCGGAAGCCCGCGCCGACGAGCAGTTGCGCATGCGTACCGCGCAACCCGGGAATGCCCATGACGAGCCGGGCCTGATCCTGCCAGCCGGAGACGGCGTCGGCGGTGATGTGGCGGACGCGGATCTCGTCGGCGACCGCAGCGGGATCGGCAGCGAGAAGGTCGGCGACCGTCCGTATACCAATCTCGTAGAGGCGCTCGGCCGTCTTGGGCCCGATCGACGGGGCCCGCTCGACGTCATCGTCGGGCGTGAGGAAGATGCGCAGCAGGCTGGCAAGCGAACCTCCCGACGCCAACGGGCGCACGACGGGTTCGATCCTTGTCTTGCCGGGCACGGCAGCCGGAGGTTCGGCCTTTGCCGGCGCAGACTGCGGCATGGTCGCCGTGGTTGCGGCCGGCGCCGGCGGCAACGGCGCCGGCTGCGTGCTTCGCCTTGCGGATTGTGCGGGGGCTGCCGAAGCGGCGGCGGTTAGAGCCTTTGCCCGCTGTGCCGCCTGCTCGGCGGCGCGCGGCGCCAGCACCTCCTTGGCGAAGAGGTCGCGAACGATGCGATCATCCTCCGGCAGTGTCCGGTCAACGCGGCCGGTCGTCTTCAACTCGTCGTACATCAGCTCGACGATGCGCCGGTCCTCCGCATCGGCCAGTCTCTTGGCCAACTGCTTGACGGGAATCTGCAGGGTCGCGATCACGGTGTCGAGGGTGAGATTGACGTCGGGAGGATTTACCGCCGCGTCCTCGAACGCGCGGTCCAGAATGGCGGCGAAGCCGGTGGCGGCATAGCGCAGCAGATCGGCAATCACTTTTCTGCCGATCGGGTCGAGCCCGGCGGGAGGGTCGGTGACACCCTTGTCGATGTCGTAGTGCGCGATCAGCTTCTCGTACTGGCGGTTGGATGCCTCCGCGCCGTCCATCACGAACGCACGCAGCCAATCAGCTCCCTGTCCCGGCACCGGCGCCGCAGCCTCGACCGAAGCCAGCGGCATCAACTGATCATACGACCTGTTGATCGACCATTCGACGGCGCGGTGAATGTCGTTCTCGGCCTCGGTCTGGCCGGTGTGAAAGGGGTGGATCGGATCCGTGTAGTAGTGGCTCAGCACACCGGCGGCCCACACCGCCTCGCTCCAGCGCCGACCTTTCAGAGCCTCGATGAGATTGGCATACCAGTTTACGACCTTATCCGGCGCGCCGCCCCAATAGCCGTCGCGGACGTGCAGGACGTGGTTCTTGAAGTCCTTGAATTCAGTGTCCGGCGCCTTCGAGCCCTGCATGTAGAGCGCTGCATGCTCCAGGAACAGCCGCCGCCAGCGCTCGCTGTCGGGGGCCTTGAGACGCAGGAGGGCGTCAAGCGCCAGCTTGTGATGCGTGCCGCTGGCGTGCGCCGCACGCAGGATCCGGAACAGGAGTGTCATGGCGGCCTCGCCCGCAGACGCCCGTGGTCTGCCCTACGCGCACATGCGCGGGTAGCCTAGACCGAGTCGCCTGGAGGCGTAAAACCGCCCTGTGTATGGATTTGCCGGCTGCGAGCCCTATTCTGCGGCCACGCGGTGCGCCTGTTCCTGCACCAGCATATTGATGAGGTCGGCCTCGTTCTCGGTGCGTGCAAGCATGCCCCAGCTCTTGATCCAGTCGTAGGTCCGCTTGAGCTCGCCGGCGGGGATCGGCGCGGGATCGCAGACGACGATGTGCGACGGGTTGATATCATCGACCGAGAGCGCGCCGACTTCCGGGTCCTTCGCCCTGTGATAGTCGATGAAGTACTGGATGTACTTGCGCTTGTCCGAGTTGATCAGCTTCACCGCAGCGCGAACGCCACGGTTGAAAGCGGCGTAGGTTTCCGCATCGACCTTGTCGGAGGCCACCTCGGTGCCATGATAGAACGCCGAGCAGATCACACGGCAGCCCTTCTTCTCGGCCAGCGTCAGGTACGGCTCGGTGAGGGTGACGGCCTCGACCTCGCCTTTCATCATCGCATTCAGGCGCGAGCGCGAGCCCGAGGGAGCCGGGACGATCTTTACGGCCTCGCGCGGCAGGAAGCCGCTCAGCAGATGCAGCGCGAGATAGTGCGTGCCCGCATAGAACGGCACGCCAACAGGGCGGTCGGCGAGCTGCTGCGCCGTATAGACGGGCGACTCGGGACGAACGACAATGCCGGCGAATGTAACGATCGCGCGCCGGCCGAGCTGGCGGCTCGCGACCTTCGTATCCTCGACGCGGCAATAGTTGCCCCACTCGCATGCGTTGTACATGTCAGCCTTGCCGGCCTCGAGCAACTTGCCGTGGCTGCCGAACGGATCGACGCCGAGCGGGTTGGCGGCATCCTTGACGACGCTCTTGAGAGCCGTCTCGTCGCGATCGGCCCATTCGATCTCGATGCCTTCCCTGGCGAACAGCCCCTCACGGTCGGCGACAAGCTCAGGCAGCCCCTGGAACGGCGCGGTCGTCTCGAGCACCAGCTTCTTCATGGATGGATCTCCTGGCTGGACGTAAAGGCACCGACACTATCTGCCGCTCCCGTCGGCTGGTCAATACGACGGCGAAAGATCCCGAATTTCGCCAGTGTACGACACGCCACGCGTTCGAACCGATCCCGCGAAAATCGGTTTCAACCGGATGGCTTGCCGACCGCTATCGCATCGTGTCAGTTGTCGCCGGACCCTTGCGGCGGCGACATCGTCGCCGCGCCCATCAAGGCATGCCTCTCCCATGGAGCACATCTGGATCGCGTTGACCGTCCTTGCCGCGCTGCTGCAGGCGGTGCGGACGGCCGCCCAACGCGATCTCAATCAACGGATGTCGGCGCTGGCAACGACCTATGTCCGCTCGCTCATGGGGCTGCCGCTGATGGTCGTCTACCTGGCTGTGGTGGTGCGGCTGTCGGGAGAAGGCGTTCCAAAGCTCGGAAGCGCATTTCTGGCGTATGCACTGGCCGGCGCGATTGCGCAGGTCATGGCGACCTGGCTGCTGATCCTGATGTTCCGGCTCAGGAACTTCGCCGTCGGGACGATGCTGACCAAAAGCGACATCGTGATCACCGCGATCCTCGGCTCGGCTCTGTTCTCCGAGGTGTTTACGCGGAGCGGCATCGTCGCCCTGGTGGTGGTGATGGCCGGCGTCGTGATGATGTCGCTGGAACGCACCGGACGCGCGTTCACCAGCGGCGGACAATCGGTCAGTCTGTTCGCCGATCGATCGCTGCCGGTGGCGTTCGGCTGTGCGTTCTGCTTTGCGATCTCGTATCTGACATTTCGCGAAGCGACGCTGGTGATCGGCCAGGGCAGTTTCCCGTGGCGGGGCGCATGGACGGTTACCATTGCAATCGGCATGCAGACGGTCATCGTCGGGCTTTATCTCGCGGTCACCGAACCGAAGTGTTTTACCCAGATCCGGCCGAACCTGAAAATCGCAAGCTTCATCGGGACCACCAGCGCCATCGGTTCGATCTGCTGGTTCACGGCGTTTGCGATGCAGAACGCATCGTACGTGCGCGCAGTGGGGCAGGTGGAAGTGGTGTTCACGCTTCTGGTGTCGGCGCTCTACTTCCGGGAGCGCGTCTCGGCGCTGGAATACATCGGCATCGCCGTCACCGTGCTCGGGATCCTGCTGTTCAGGCTGGGGGCGTGAGAGGTAGCAAGCTGCGTGGATGGCACTCTCACCCCCCGCAGCGTCACGGCCACGGAGGCGGCCGCCTACGACAGGCATCCGCTTGCTCAGTGCCCGCGGCGAGCCACGTGGATGGCCGCCGTCCTCCGGTCCGACGCTCCCGCGTCGTCCCGGCGCGGCCATGACGGGAGTAGTCGGTTTCCCGATCGTCTGACCGGTGCACCGGCTGGACCGGCGGGGCGCTGGCGTCTATCACTCTCGTCAGGCATCTTGAGCAGCGAGGCACCCATGCGCCAGGCCTTCATCGTCAACGGCATCCGCACGCCGATCGGCCGTTATGCCGGCAGTCTCTCGCAGGTGCGCCCGGATGATCTGGCCGCGCTCGCGATCCGCGAACTGATGAAGCGCAATCCGGCAATCCCGGCCGAGGTCATCGACGACGTGATCCTGGGCTGCGCCAACCAGGCGGGTGAGGACAACCGCAACGTCGCGCGGATGTCGGGCCTGCTGGCGGGGCTGCCCGTCGAGATCTCCGGCGTCACCGTCAACCGGCTGTGCGGATCGGGCCTGGACGCGGTGGGGCAGGCCGCGCGCGCCATCAAGGCCGGGGAAGCCGACCTGATCATCGCCGGCGGCGTGGAGAGCATGAGCCGCGCGCCGTTCGTCATGGGCAAGGCGACGGAAGCATTCAGCCGTACGCAGAACGAACTCTACGACACCACCATCGGCTGGCGCTTCGTCAATCCGGCGATGAAGAAACAGTACGGCGTCGATGCGATGACGGAGACCGCCGAGAACGTCGCCAAGGATTTTCAGGTCTCGCGTGAGGCACAGGACAAGTTCGCGCTGTCCTCGCAGGTGCGGACATCGCGCGCCCAGACCAGCGGGCGGCTGGCGAAGGAGATCGTCGCGGTCCCGGTGCCGCAACGGCGCGGCGATCCGATCATTGTTGCCAACGACGAACACCCGCGTGAAACGACGCTCGACAAGCTCGCCAGGCTGCCGACGCTGTTCAAACTGGACGGCGCTACGGTCACCGCAGGCAATGCGTCCGGCGTCAACGACGGCGCGGCAGCACTGCTGATCGCCTCCGAGACTGCGGTGGAGAAATACGGGTTGAAGCCGATCGCGCGCGTGCTGGGGACGGCGACCGCAGGCGTGCCGCCGCGCATCATGGGGATCGGTCCGGTGCCCGCTTCGCAGCAGCTCAGCGAGCGGCTCGGGTTGAAGATCTCCGATTACGACGTCATCGAGCTGAACGAAGCATTCGCCGCACAGGGGCTTGCCGTCTTGCGCCAGCTCGGGCTGCCGGACGATGCCGAGCACGTCAATCCGAACGGTGGTGCAATCGCACTGGGCCATCCGCTGGGAATGTCGGGCGCACGGCTGGCGCTGACGGCCGCGCTGGAACTGCAGGAGCGGCAGGCCAAGCGCGCGCTGTGCACCATGTGCATCGGTGTCGGACAAGGCATCGCACTGGCGATGGAGCGCGTGTAGGCGGCGGTCGGCGCATACGTGGCCGCGGCGCTTTCCGAGATCGGCCGGACGGACGGTGCGGACGCCGCGCGGTGAGGCGTCCGCTTCGATCGAATGCCGTCATTGCGTCGGCTTGACGCCGTCCTTGCTGACCTGCAGGCGAACGGCGGTGAGCCTGCCGCCATCGCCTTTGGTAGCGAAGACGTAGATCGTCTCGCCCTGCTTGACGTCGGAGCGTGATCCCGGCGCGGCTTGCGACATCGCGGTCTGGTCGGTGACCAGCACCTTCACGGTGCCTGTGCCGTGATTGAGGGTAATTTCCTGGCCGCCGGCAGCGGTGACGCCGCCTTCGTACTTCGCATTGGTCATCGTCGATTGCGGCGCAAGATCGTACGGGAACAGGCCTTGTCTGGCGGCGGGCGGGATCGGGCGCAGGTCGATGGCGACGATCTTTCCGTCCTTGCGCTTGACGGTTGTCACACCGAGCGTCATGCCCGGCTTTACATCCTTCATCGTGAATGGCTTCGTCGTCGCGATCCGCGTCTTGTCGGGCACGTCGACCATGGCCTTGCTGCCGTCCTTGGTTCTGACAGTGACCGTCTTTCCGTCGAAGGCCTCGATGGTCCCGCGAATGTTCATGCCTTGCGCGTACGCTGACGATGCAAACACGATCATCAGCAAAGATGCAGCGGCTATTCGCAAATGACGCAGCATGGACGTTCCTCCCTTATGGTGCATTTGCGCCGCGAGGCTACATCATCGCCAGGGGGAGCGAGCAGTAACGACTTCGTGAAAGTACGTATCCGGCGGCCGGCTTAGCCTTTCCAGTCCTCGATGATCATCGCGGCGCATTTCTCCGCGATCATCAGCGTCGGCGACGCGGTATTGCCGGAGGTGATCGTCGGCATCACGGAGGCATCGGCGACCCGCAGCCCCTCCAGGCCGTGAACCTTGAGCCGCGGTCCCACGACGGCCGTGGGATCATCCTGCGGCCCCATCCGTGCGGTCCCGACCGGGTGAAAGATGGTGGTGCCGATGTCGCCGGCCGCTTTGGCAAGCGCCTCGTCATCGTTGCCAACCTCGGGACCCGGCCGGAACTCCTCCGGGTGGTACGGCGCAAGCGCAGGCTGGGCGACGATGAGGCGCGTCAGACGGATCGCATCGGCAGCGACCCGCCGATCTTCGTCCGTCGTCAGATAATTGGGCTGGATCATGGGTTTGTTGTCGGGGTCCGGAGACGTGATCGATACGAAGCCGCGCGACGTGGGCCGAAGGTTGCAGACGCTCGCGGTGAATGCCGGGAAAGGATCCAGCGGCTCGCCGAATTTCGGAAGCGTCAACGGCTGCACGTGATACTGCAGGTTCGGCGTCTCGCGGGTCGTATCGGACTTGGCGAAGGTGCCGAGCTGGGAGGGAGCCATGGTCAGCGGGCCGGTACGGCGGAAAACGTATTCCAGTCCGATCATCGCCTTCTGCAGCGCGGTCTGGGACCGCTCGTTCAGAGTTTCGATGCCGTTCACCTTATAAGCGCAACGAATTTGCAGGTGATCCTGCAGGTTCTCGCCGACGCCGTCCATCGCGTGCACGACGTTGATGCCGAGCCGCTGCAAGCGCTCTCCGGGCCCGATGCCGGACAACTGCATGAGCTGCGGCGTGCCGATCGCGCCGGCGGCCAGCACCACCTCGCGCCGCGCGCCGATCCTCAGGGTGAACTGGCGGCGCCGCACATCGATGCCGGTGACCCTGCCGTTCTCGACGACAAGGCGCTCGACCATCGCATTCGTCAGTACGCTCAGGTTGTCGCGCTTCATTGCTGTGTGCAGGAACGCACGGGTCGTGTTCCAGCGGACGCCGCGGCGCTGGTTGACCTGGAAATAGGCGGAGCCCTCGTTGTTGCCTTTGTTGAAGTCCTTGATGCGCGGGATGCCGACCTGCTCGGCGGCCTGCGCCCAGGCCTCCAGGATCTCCCACCGCACCCGCGGGCGTTCGATCCGCCACTCTCCACCGCGTGCATGCAGGCCGTCGAAGTCGTCCTTCGACATCGCCCACTGGTCCTCATGGCGAAGGAAATAGGGGAGGACATCGGACCAGGACCAGCCTTCGCATCCCATCTGCCGCCACAAGTCGTAGTCGCGCGCCTGTCCGCGCATATAGATCATGCCGTTGACGGACGAGCAGCCGCCCAGCACCTTGCCGCGCGGATAGCCGAGGCTGCGGCCGTTCAAGCCCGGCTCGGGCGCCGTCTCGAAGCACCAGTCGACGCGCGGGTTGCCGTGGCAATAGAGATAGCCCACCGGGATCTTGAGCCAGAGCCAGTCATCGGTTCCGCCGGCCTCGATCATGAGGACACGGACCGCAGGCGTCATCTGCGACAGGCGATTGGCAAGCAGGCAGCCGGCGGTGCCGCCGCCGACGATAATGTAGTCATAGGTCTCCAGAGGTTCCGTCATGAATACCCCACGCTTCACGTTGCGGACCCGGATGCACGTCCCTGTATCCAGCACACCTCGCGGCCGGATGGAAGGCAGAGGCTTCAACCGGCGGGAACAAGTGCAGCAAGTGTCAGCAATCTGCAATATCGCAGCGAACCAGTTATCCTGGCGGGCGGCAGCCGCCCATCGCCAGCAAACTTGCCCGGCGAGCACGAACCGCTATGCTGCGGCGCGCCTATCCGCCGCCTCCAACTCCGGCTACACGATCGAATGACCTCCTTGCCCACGACTGTTGCTGAAACCCGCAAGCTTATGGAAGGCGGGGGATATCTGCCGGGCGACGCGCTCGCGACATCGATCTTTCTGGCGCTCAAGTTGCAGCGGCCGCTATTGCTGGAAGGCGAGGCTGGCGTCGGCAAGACCGAGGTGGCCAAGGTGCTGAGCGCGACGCTGGGCCGTCCGTTGGTCCGCCTCCAATGCTACGAGGGCCTGGATCTGGCGGCGGCGGCCTATGAGTGGAACTACTCACGGCAGTTGCTGCACATACGGGCCAGCGAAGCGAGCGGCGAAGGGCTCTCGACCACGGCGCTGGAGCGCGACATCTACGGACCGGACTATCTGCTCAGGCGTCCGCTCCTGCAGGCGCTCGAACTCTCGGCAGAGGGCCTCGCGCCGGTGCTGCTGATCGACGAGCTGGACCGCGCCGACGAGCCGTTCGAGGCGTTCCTGCTCGAATTGCTGGCCGACTACCAGCTTTCGATTCCCGAACTCGGCACCATCTCGGCCGAAGAGCCTCCAATCACGATCCTGACCTCGAACCGCACCCGGGAAGTACACGACGCCGTGCGCCGGCGGTGCTTCTACCATTGGGTCGACTTCCCGGCCGCCGGGCGCGAGCGGGAAATCCTCAACCTGAAGGTGCCTGAGGCGCCGGCAGAGCTGACGCGCCAGGTGGTCGCCTTCGTCCAAGGCTTGCGGCGCATGGACCTCTACAAGACGCCGGGGATCGCAGAAGCCATCAACTGGGCGCAGGCGCTGGCCGCCCTGAACAGCGTGGCGCTGGACGCGGAGCAGGTGGATTCGACGCTCGGCACCCTGCTCAAGTACCAGGACGACATCGCGCGCATCCAGGGCAGCGAGGCGGCGCGGCTGGTCGAGGAGATCAAAGCCAAGGCGCACGGGGCCAGCAGCACTGGATAAGGCGACAACCGCGGCTCCGGGGTGACGGCCGCCGAACCGGCGGACTGTGTGGCATGCGGTGGATGCACATTGTATCCTGGGGCCATGCCTGATGATGCCGACAAGCCCCCGATGTCCCGGCTGCCGTCCGTCGATCGCCTGCTGCGCGCGCCGATGGCGGATGTGCTGGTCGAACGTCACGGACGCACCGCCGTCACGCGCGTCATCCGGGAGACGCTCGACGAAATGCGCGGGCTCCTGAAAAGCGGTCGCTGCGTCGATGCCGGCGAGGGCGCTGTTCTGGCAGTGGTCGCAGACCGTCTCGAAGCTGCCGATGTCCCATCTCTGCGGCGCGTGCTCAACCTGACGGGCACGGTGCTGCACACCAATCTGGGACGCGCGGCCCTGCCGCAGGAGGCCACTGCAGAGGTGGTCGAAGTCGCACGCGGCGCAAGCAATCTCGAGTTCGATCTCGGCGCCGGCCGCAGGGGCGACCGCGATGCGCATCTGGAAGCGGATATCGTGCGGCTTACCGGCGCCGAAGCAGCGACCGTCGTGAACAACAACGCGGCTGCCGTGATGCTGGTGCTCAATACGCTGGCGCTCGGCAAGGGTGTGCCGGTCTCCCGCGGCGAACTGGTCGAGATCGGCGGTTCGTTCAGGATACCGGAGATCCTGACCCGATCGGGGGCAAAGCTGGTTGAAGTCGGAACCACGAACCGCACGCACCTCAAGGACTTCGCCGCCGCCATCGGTCCGGACACGGCGCTTGTGATGAAGGTTCATGCGTCCAATTACGTCATCGAAGGCTTCACGGCGGCCGTGCCGGAACGCGAGCTCGCCGCACTGGCGCACAAGCACGGTATTCCGTTCGTGATCGACCTCGGCAGCGGGACGCTGCTCGACCTCGAACGCTTCGGTCTCCCGCACGAGCCGACGCCGATGGAAGCGATGGAAGCCGGCGCCGACATTGTCACGTTCTCGGGCGACAAGCTGCTGGGCGGACCGCAGGCCGGCATCATCGTCGGGCGAAAGGATCTCGTCGCGAAGATCAAGTCCAATCCGATGAAGCGGGCGCTTCGCTGTGACAAGATGACGATCGCAGCGCTTTCCGCCGTTCTCCGCCTCTATGCGAATCCTGACCGGCTGCCGGAGCGGCTGCCGACGCTGAAGGCGCTGACACGGCCGGTTGACGATATCCGGGCATCGGCCGAACGGCTGCTGCCGGCGGTGTCGAGGATATTCGAAGGCGTTGCCGACGTTGCCGTTGCTCCGTGTGAGAGCGTGATCGGCTCGGGGGCGCTGCCGACGCGGACCATCGCCAGTGCCGGCCTCGCCATCACGCCACGCCGTGAGGCGGACAAGAGCCGGGGCCTGATGCCCAGGCACATCGCCGACGCACTTCTGAAATTGCCGGTCCCGATCATCGGCCGCCTGAACAACAACGCTGTTGTTCTCGACTTGCGCTGCCTCGATGACGAGGCGGGCTTTCTCGCCGACATCGAACGCCTGGCGCTGTCCAGATGATCATCACCACCGCCGGTCACGTCGACCATGGCAAGACGCTGCTCGTCAAGGCGCTGACCGGCGTCGATACCGACCGCCTGCCGGAAGAGAAGAAGCGCGGCCTGACGATCGACCTCGGCTTCGCCTACCTGCCGATCGAGGGGCATGAGACCGTCGGCTTCATCGATGTGCCGGGACATGAGCGCTTCATCCGCAACGCGCTGTGCGGCCTGGCGGGCACGGATTTCATCCTGTTCATCGTCGCCGCCGACGACGGCCCTATGCCGCAGACCGAGGAGCATCTGGCGATCGTCGACCTGCTCGGCAAAACGAACGGGGCGATCGCGCTCACCAAAATCGACCGGGTGCCGCCGGAACGCGCACGCGCGGTCTCGCAGCAGATCACGGCGCTGTTTGCCGACACCTCACTGAAAGATGCGCCAGTGTTCGCCGTCTCCGCCGTCACCGGCGCCGGCATCCCGGCCCTGCGCGATCATCTGATTGCTGCCGGCCGCGAGCGTCCGCTGCGCCCGCCGTCGGGGAACTTCCGCCTCGCCGTCGACCGCGCCTTCGACGTCGTCGGCGCGGGCTTCGTCGTCACGGGAACCGTGTTTTCGGGCAGCGTTTCAGCCGGAGACAAAGTCGTCGTTGCCGGACTCGACATCGAACTCAGGGTACGCGGCATTCACGCCCAGAACGCCAAGGCCGATGCCGGCCGCGCCGGTCAGCGCTGTGCGCTCAACCTCACCGGACCAGGGCTGCGCAAGAATCTTATTTCGCGCGGCGCCTGGATCGCGGCGGAAGGCGTTGCGGCACCGGTCACAAGGCTCGACGTCGAACTCAGGGCGGTTGCCGGGCTCGATGCGCCGGTCGCGCACTGGACTCCCGTGCATGTTCATCTCGGTGCGGACGAAGTCACCGGACGCATCGCCGTGCTCGAAGGGGATGCGATCCCGCCGGGCTCGACGTCTCTCGCGCAACTCGTACTCGACCGGCCCCTCGGCGCGGTCTTCGACGATCGCTTCGTTGTCCGCGACCATGCCGCGCGAAACACGCTCGGCGGTGGGCGGGTCCTCGACATCTTCCCGCCGGTGCGGGGGCGCGCCAAGCCGGAACGGCTGCGCTGGCTGCATGCGATGCGGGAGACCGATCATGCCGCCGCATTCGCGCGTGCGCTGTCGATGTCCCCGGACGGCCTCGATTTCGGTCGCTTCGCCGTCAACAGGAACCTGACGCACACGGAATTGACCGAGGCGATCGGCGCCATCGAGATGCGCAAAATCACGGCGGGCAGCCTCCAACTCGGGTTCTCCCCTGAAAG
The DNA here is from genome assembly GCA_050186055.1 of Hyphomicrobiaceae bacterium. Classification (GTDB taxonomy): domain Bacteria; phylum Pseudomonadota; class Alphaproteobacteria; order Rhizobiales; family Hyphomicrobiaceae; genus CAMDPA01. Next base: position 16,504 of record JBFWYV010000065.1, read on the forward strand.
CTGGGATCGTCTCCGCGCTGCTGCCGTCGACCGGCTGGCGGCATGGCACGCGACGTCCCCGGGAGCCGGCGGGCTTGGCGAGAACCAGCTCTTCTCCGGTACCGGCATTCGGCTTGCGGCGCCGGTCCAGGCGGCGATTGCAAGCGCGCTTGTGCGCGACGGCGTGCTCGCGAAAGGCGAGTTCGGCGTCCGTCTTCCGTCGCATCGGGCGCGGCTCGAACCGCAGGACGCCAGGATTTGGCAGGTGATAGAGCCTCTGTTCTCCGGAGCCGGGCTCAGACCACTGAACATCGCCGAGATCGTGGAAGCGACCGGCCTGGATGTCAGGCGATGCGAAGCAGTGCTGGTGCGGGCCGGCCGGCTCGGGCTCGTCCACCGCATTTCCAAGACGCGGATTACAACGCCGGCGGCGCTGATCCGGCTTGCGGCCATCGCCGAGCGCGCTGCCGGCGAGACCAAGGACGGGCTGATCGGTGTTGCGGAATTCCGCGATGCCGCGGGAATTGGCCGCAACATGAGCGTGGAAATCGTCGAATATTTCGACAAGCTGCATTTCACGGAACGCCGTGGCGACCGCCGCCGCATCCTGCATCCGGCGGCCGACCTGTTTGGCGGGCGCTAGAGTTACGCTATCCTGTCTGTGGAAGGAAGGGAATCGCACCCCGGTGGGGCGCCCGGTCTTCAAAACCGGTGAGGGGCGCAAGGCGTTCCTGGTGGGTTCGACTCCCACTCTTTTCCACCATCTTCGTTTGCGCACAGCCGCCACACCAACCCGCGGTGGTTCCGGGTTTATGGCCTCGCTCAGCCCAGTTCGCGCCGCACGATAGCCGCGCCCTCGGCCAGCGCTTTCAGCTTGCCGAACGCGGTCCGGCGCGGAAGGTATTTCATCCCGCAGTCCGGCGCTGCAATCAGCCGTTCGGCCGGAATGTGCTTCAGCGCGGCGCGCAGCCGACCGGCGACGGCCTGTGGCGTCTCGACCACCTCATCACCGAGGTCGATGACACCGAGCATCACGCTCTTGCCCGCTGCAGCCAGCTCCGACAGCACTGCAAGATCGATGTTCGGCTGGGCACTTTCGATCGAGATCTGCTGGGCACAGGAGCCGGCGAGCTCAGGCAGAAACGCGTAGTCCTGCGGCTTGTTGCCGACCATCTGCGCATAGCCGAAGCACAAATGCACGGCCGTCGGCACCTCCAGCCCGGCGAGCGCCCGGTCGATGGCCTTGACGGCGAATTCTCGCGCGGCTTCCGGGTTGTTGCGCAACCACGGCTCGTCGAGCTGGATCAGGTCGGCGCCGGCTGCCGCCAGGGCATGCACCTCCCGGTTGACGGCAGCGGCGAACGCCATCGTCAATGCCTCCAGGTCGCGATAGTGCTCGTCGACCACCTGCTGGGCCATGGTGAAAGGGCCCGGCAGCGTGATCTTGATCGGCCGGGTCGTATTTGCCCGCAGGAAGGTCACGTCGTTCACTTCGATGGGCCCGGGCCAGCGGATCTCGCCGACGACGCGCGGCACCTGGGTTGAGCGTCCCGCCCGCTGCTGGGTGATGGTCGCGGGATTGGCGTTGTCGATGCCTTCCAGGGCAGTTGCAAAGCGATTGGAGTAGCTCTCCCGCCGCATCTCACCGTCGGTGATGATGTCGATGCCAGCCAGTTCCATGTCGCGGATGGCGAGCCGGGTCGCGTCGTCCTGCGCCTGCTCAAGCCAGGGCTCGGCGACGCGCCAGATCTCGGCGCGACGCACGCGGGGGACCGCGCCCGCCATCAGGGTCTGGCGATCGATCAGCCAGTCCGGCTGCGGATAGCTGCCGACGACCGTGGTGGGGATCAGCATTTCAGCCATGTGGGTTGCCCTTGAGCATTTGTCGTCCGCGACTGCCCGCGTGTAAGGTCAAGGTCGAGGAAAGGCCCCTTGCGTGTCAAGGCGGGGATCGGGGCGGGGACCGGGGCGGGAACCGGCAAGCGGACCCCTCATCAAGGAAGGACGTGGCATGGATCTCGGCATCAAAGGGCGTACGGCCGTCGTCTGCGCATCGAGCCGCGGCTTGGGCCGAGCATGCGCGGAGGCGCTCGCCGCGGAAGGCGTGAACGTCATCATCAACGGCCTCGACGCCGACCGTCTGGCAACGACGCTCAAGGAGATGCAGTCCACGTACGATGTCGACGTCAATGGCGTGCAGGCCGACATCACCACCAGGGAGGGGCGAAAGAAGCTGCTCGGCGTATGCGCGGATCCGGACATCCT
>JBFWYV010000066.1:0-18728 GCA_050186055.1 Hyphomicrobiaceae bacterium
GACCAGGATTGCCAAACCCAGGCCGATCGCGAAGGCCGTGGCGCTGACCGCCAACGGCTGCCAGATCGTGCCATCCGCAAACAGGTGATAGAGGGCTACGGCTATCTTGCTCGGCGTCGTGAAGAAGAGCTTCGTCCCCGGGGATAGTGTTATCAGGTGTGGAAGCAGCTCCCAGACCACGAGCAGCACGACAATGCCGGCGGCGCCGAGAAATGTGGGTTCGTAACGTTCCCACACGGACATTTCCGCGGCTTGGATGTCCTCGGCCGGCGCGAGGTCCGGCAGGGTACGGCTGATTTGATCGGCTTCGCTCATGGCAATCTCGCGCCGGCTTGGGCACCCTCTGATTGGCCTATTGGCCTACGCGCCAGGGAAAGGCAGAGCGTTCCGCCCAACGGACACCCTCCGTGAGCAGGACCGCGATGATCATGATGACGAAGATGCAGGCGAACATCTTGTCGAGCGCGAACAGGTCGCCGTATTTCGCGATGGCGTATCCGATGCCTTCCGATGCCGCAAAGAACTCTCCCACCAGGATGCCGATCAGGCCGCGGCCGACGGCAATTCTCGCGCCGGCGACGATGTAAGGCAGTACGCTCGGCACGATGACTTTGAAATAGAGATCCTTTTCCGACCCGCCAAGCGAACGGACGACATTGATCAGCAGGCGGTCGACCGCGTTCACGCCCGCCTGCGCATTGAAGATGAAGGGGAATACCGCGAGCACGAAGATGATGATCGCCTTGCCGGTAACGCCGACGCCGAAAAAGACGATGACGAGGGGAGCGAGGGCCACGAGTGGGCTCGCGTAAAAGATCGTCATCAGCGGGTCGAGCGTGTAGCCGACGCGTTTCCGCCAGCCCATGACGATGCCGAGGGCGACGCCGACGATGACGGCGGCCGAGAAGCCGTAGAGGAACGGGACGGCGCTGACGGAGAGGTCGTGCAGCAGTTCACCCGACATGGCCAGATCGAGCATGCCGCGAAAGATCAGGCTGGGCTTGCTGATGAATAGCGGATTGAAGGGTACGACGAGAAAGATCGCCTCCCATGCGGTGAGGAACAGCGCGACCGAAAGTATGCCGAGCAGCAGATTGCGGTTGCGTTCGAAAAATCCAACGCGCGGGGCAGACTCTTCGATTGCCAGGCTTGTCATTGGCTACACCGTGATCTCGTCCTTCAGCGCGTTCCAGATCTCGAACTTCAGATCGTTGAATTCCGGGGTAACACGCATCTCGTAGTCCCGGGGCCGGGACAGCGGGATGTCGAAGATGCGCTTGGTGCGGCCGGGCCGCTTTGTCATCACGATGACGCGGTCGGACAGATAGACCGCCTCTTCGATCTGATGGGTGACGAAGAGGACGGTCTTGCGAGCTTCCTGCCAGATGCGCAGCAGCTCGACCTGCATCACGTCCCGCGTTTGCGCGTCCAGGGCGGCAAACGGTTCGTCCATCAGCAGCACGTCGGGGTCTGTTGCCAGCGCCCGTGCCAGGCCGACACGCTGCTTCATTCCGCCGGACAGCTCGTGCGGATAGTGCTTCTCGAACCCCGTCAGGCCGACCATATCGATGAAGTGCTGCGACGTAGCGTGTCGTTTTTCGGCTGGGACGCCCTTCAGCTCCAGCCCCAGCTCGATATTGTTCTGGACCGTCCTCCACGGCAGCAGACCGAAGTCCTGGAACACCATCGCACGGTCGCTGCCTGGCCCGTCGATAGGCTTGCCGCGTAGCCGTAGATCCCCGGACTCCGGTTTGATCAGGCCGAGCAACACGTTCAGGAAGCTGCTCTTTCCGCAGCCGGACGGACCGACGATCGACAGGAACTCGCCTTCTCTTACTTCGATATCGAAGTCGTGGAGAGCACGGACCGCCGCGCGGTTCGGAGGGCGGAAAACGAGATTGACGTTGCGCCCTTGAATGTACGCGGCCATGGCTGTGCGGTTCGCTTTTGACTGGTTGATTGGCTTCCCCTGGACCGCAGTACGCTAACCGCATGGTTGGACGATGGCAACAGCCTGTCGCATGTGCAGCGGGAGACCATTCGTGATCTGCCTAAAGATCGGCCTTTGATTTTTCGCCGGGACGGGCTTCAGGCACGCGGAGGCCGGTTGTTCGCCCTCCGCGTTTGGCTCCGTCTGGTCGCGATGATCTGCAGGATTTTTATGCAGCAACCGCAAGCTGCCGATGCAGTGCCGCCCTTGCTTTGGCCCGCAGCTCGGCGCGAGCGTCGATCTCCGCCATCTCTTCGGTGACGCTGCGAACGAAGTCGACGGTCCGCCTGACCACGATGTGACGTTGCCGGTCGAGCGCGACGTGATGGTAGCTATCCTCGAGCACGGACATATCGACCCGTCCCTTGAGGTGCCGCTGCAGGTACCATGCATTGCTGATGTCGGAGAGGTCGTCCTCGCGCGGATGCAGGATCATGGTCGGTTGAGCGATCGCGCCGATCAGCGGCTTCAGCGCATCGACAAGCCAGCGGTGCTCGATCACGGCGCTGCCCGGCGTGTTGAAGTGTCCAGCCTGGGAGTTATCGGCGCTGCTCAGTCCTTGCAGGAGGACGTCCCGGGTGCGCGGGTCCTTGATCCCGTTCGGGTAGACCTCCGGAAACTGGATCAGATTGGCAAACCATTTATGCCGCACGAGCCGGAACAGGCGGGCGTACCACGGAACGCTCCAGCCATTGATCCAGAGCGTAGGGGCGAGGAGCGCGGTCGCCTGAACGGCATCGGGGCGCTTTGCGGCGAGCATCAGCGCGAGCAGCGCTCCGGTCGACAATCCGCCGGTCATCACGAAGTCGCAGGTCTCGCGCAGATCGTCCAGCGCGCGCTCGCAACTGTCGTACCAGTCCTGCCAGGTCGACGCCGACAGGTCGGCATCGCTGCCGCAGTGGCCGGCGAGCTGCGGACAGAGGACGGTGTAGCCGGCGCGGCCGAGGCCATTGGCGACATACCGCATCTCCAGCGGCGTACCCGCGAGGCCATGGATGAGAAGCACGCCGATCCGGCCGCCCTTGATACGGAAAGTGTTGTCCTTGCTGCTCATTGTGATCCTGTGCCTCCAGGCCCGCGTTACGAGACGGAGACTAAGGGGGCACGCGCGGCGTCGCTGTTCCGCAGGACACAAGGAGAGGATGAAAGGGAGGGAAGGCGCAGCGCTGGCGCCGCGTTCTCGATGCAACAGCCATTGCGGGTCCCGCCTGGGGGCGATTGCAGCGTGGCTGCGGTGACCTGACGGCCGCCCGCCGGCGTGACTACCTTGTGCTGCCGACGGGCGCCGTCTCTTCGAGCAGGAACTGGAGCTGCGAGCCGCTGGCCTGAAGAGGACGATGCAGCCTTATGGCGGCCCGGCCGTCGGCGGTCCACATCACCTTGCCTTCGAGCTTGTGCGCGTGGCCGAACTGAACGACGACTTGTTCGCCCAGGCCGATCTGCCGCGTCGCATCAAGTCCGATGCCGGTCGCGGAGATATCCCGGATCACGACACGCTGCTGATGCGCGCCATGGATGAGAACGGCGGGGCAGCGGATGGCGACGCGCTTGCTTTCGCGGCGCTCGGCCCATTCAGGCCAGTTGACCGTTCCATCGCTCGCGACGAGCGGGTGATCGCCCGCGATGGACTGTTCGAGAAGCCGCAGCAGCGGCGCCTGCTCGCCTGCGGATCCGGTGATCTCAAAGGCAGCGAAGCCTTGGTCGAATGCTGCAAGAAGATCGCGGCCGGTGCCGCAGACCGATTGCCAGGCTTGCGCCATGTCGTTGCCGCCGGCACTCTCGGAGGCAGTGGCGAAGCCGCTGGCTGCCGAAGCAAGGGTCGCTTCCTTCGCGTGGGCCAGTTGGACGTGGAACGTCTCCAGCAGCGAGAGCAGCGCGCTGGGGCTGAACCGGCGTCTCAACCTCTGCGTGGCCGAAATCAGGATTGCCGATTCGCGCGGGTAATATTTGATCAGTGTGCGTGGCTTCACCTCGATTGCGCCGCTGCATTGCGCATTCGCCAGGTTCGACGACACCGCCGAAAGCACGCAGATCCGCACGATCTCCGGCTGGATTGCGAGCAGCAGTGCGAGCAGGTCGTCGCTGTGTGCGGCGGTCGGTTGCTCCCGGTTCGATGCGGCAGCGTCATGGCCGTCGAGAGCGGCGTCGGACGGCCTGATCAGATCGCCGCGCCCACGCGTCTGCAGCCTGTTGCTCATGTCGGGTTGTGGCCTTTCGGGACGCCTCCTTATGTTGACGGAGCGCTCGGTTGCATTGGCTTGGACGATCTGCTGACGCCTTGCGCCGACTTTGCGCGGCGGGGTCACAAACCTCACGCCGAGGTCATGGTCCCTTCGCCAGACGACCTCGCAGTCGGCCTCAACGCCGTCGAGATCGATGATCAGCTCGAAATGATCCGGAATGGTGACGGAGGCGTCGCTGCGCAGGCGGGCGCCGGTGTCGGAGATGTCGCGGACGGTGCAGGGGATCGAGCAGTGCCGGGAATTGAACGCGGCCACGGCGCCCTTCAGCAGGCGGCGCCTCGGTGCGCACCGGTTGTCTGCCGGACGCTCGTAAAGAGACCGGACGGTCCGCGTCTGAGCGTCGTCGTCCCGGTGTAGCTGGCGTAGTGCAACCATCTCATTGACTCGTGCCGTTGCCGAAGTGCTGCCGGCCTATCGCTTGAGACCATGCTCGAGCATCAATTGCGGATGCCGCGTATCGGCGGGAGTTCTTCGCAAAGAGGAGGGACGTGGAAGGCGGCCGAAGCAGGCGGCGAGGGTGAGGCGCGGCAGCCGTGAAACGACCATGACGAGCGCAATCACGGTGATTGCGATCACGGTCAACGTGACGTCCAGCATGATCTTTTGCATGCAGCTACCCCCGCCGGCACCAGGGGCGCCGGCCAACAACATCGACCTGCGTGCGTGATTTGATGCCGGATTGCGCCGACACGACATGGCGGCTGCATGCCTCTGAGCGGATCGGCTGCGACGCCGGCGTCAGCATGTCGTGTATGCAGAATATCGAGACTTCATCAATTAAGCGTTGCCGGCGGACGGTTCGCCTTCCGGTTGTTCATGCGCAGCACTGACAATCTGTCGGCTTTTTGGGATGTTGTGCTTCCCGCCATTTCTTAAGAATGTTCGAACGAGACGAGAGGTGCAGACATGCGCAGCGGCGCTACCCGGCAAGCCCCCTGGTCTCGGCCGCGAACAGGTCGTCGGCGCTGACCCGCTTGTCGATGATGCCCTGCGTCGCGGCATGGCCGATCAGATCCTCGATCACCTTTCTGTTGGGCGCGATGCCGTACGGGAGCGGATCGCCGGTGATCTCCATCACCTTCTGGTGGACCTTGTCGACTCCGGTCAGCTTCTCGATCTTGCCGGCCTTCAATTGATCGACATAGATCTGCTTCGATTTGGCGAATGCATTGAAGATATCCGTCGCCAAACCCGGATGCGCGGCGATCAACTCGTCCTTGATCACCACGGTGTGGTTGATCGGGTAGTGCCCGCGAGACTTGAGCGCGGCGAGACCGGCATCGAGCGCGTTGGGAATCAGCGGGCCGACGTCGGGATGCTCGACATCGACGCCGATCGCTGCCGCCAGTTCGCCCGCGGCGAGCATGTCCTGCATCTTCTTACCCGTCTCGATCGGCACCACGTTGCCCGGCGCCTTGTACTCCGCCACATGCTCGTCGCCCGACAGCACCCAGGTGATCTTCGACAGGTCGACGCCGTGCTCGTCCTGCAGGATGGAGCGTGCCCACACCCCGGTCGTCACCGTGTACCCGCGGTTGACGCCGACCCGGCGGCCTTCGAGGTCCTTGGGCGACCTGATACCGGCCTTGGTGTTGACGAGGATGGCGCCGTGGTGGAACGCGCGGACCAGGAATACGGGGATCGCGGTCATCGGCTTGCCGTGCGCCTTGGCACAGATGTAGGTGGTGATCGCCATCTCGCACACGTCGAACTCGCTGCCGCGCACCTGGCGGCGGAAGGCGGCGATCAGCGGATCGACCTCGGCGAACCTGAGCGAGCAGGTCTTGGGGCTGACCACGCCCTCCTTGAGCGCGCGGTTGTTGCCTTGCGTACGGGTGACGGCGGTCAGCTCAAGTGCCATGGGCGATTGCTCCCTCGGTTCGGGCCTGGATGGTTGCGGCGGAGTTTAGGCCGAAGGGGGAGGAGCCGTCGAGCGCGCGGTTGGGGCGTGGGTCAGTTGGGGTTTCGGGCGGGGACGGTCACTTCGAAACGCAAGCCGCCAGCTGGTCGATCGCGGTGCCCCACCCCTCGCTGAACCCAAGCTCATCGTGCTTACGGCTGTCGGCGGCGCTCTTGTGCATCACACGGGCCGAATACCGAGTGCCCTTACCCTCTTCCTCGAAGCTGATGACCGCGGTCAAAGCCAGCCACGGCTCCGTCGGCCGCCAGCCCTCCGAAAGACAGGTGGTCCACACCAGGCGTTGGTTGGGGACGACTTCGAGAAAGCAGGCCTCGACGTGCGGCTTCCAGTCCCCGTTCCCCTCGCGCATTCGCGTCTCGAAGCCGCCGCCGGGACGCAAATCGAGTTTGATCACCCGGCATTCGATGGGCGCCGGTATCCACCATCTCGCAAGATGCTCCGGGATGCTCCAGGCCTTCCAGACCTTTGCCGGCGGAGCGTCTATAAGACGCGTAATGAAGAGTTCGCTGTTTTCGGCGCTCATTACTCGTCCTCCTCCGTCATGCCCGTTTCGACAAAACCGGCGAGCCGGTCGGCGCTCGCCTCCCAGATCGCGCGTTGTGCTGAAAGCCATGTCTCGGCCTCCAACAGCCACTGTGGACTGATCCGGCAGGTGCGGATGCGGCCGCTCTTTTCGGTTGCGATCAATCCGCTTTTCTCGAGGACGCGCAGATGCTTCAGGAACGCAGGAAGCCCCATGTCGAAGGGTCCGGCGAGGTCCTTGACGCGCGCCGGACCTTGCATGAGGCGGCTGATCACGGCCCTTCTGGTCGCGTCGGAGAGCGCACGGAATGCCGTATCCAGCGAGGGATTAAAGTTTTCCATATGGTGAAGTATATAGGTTGGTTTGCCGTATGGCAAACTATTTGCCCGGCGAACAGCCGTCCCGGCGCTGCCTTCGGCCTAAAGTCGGTGGCAACTATCCAGGCCTGAACCGAGGGAGCAATCGTCCATGGGGGGCATTGCGATCGCGTCGGGTGGGGGTGACCGACGCCACCGGCTTGGACCGCCCATCGAATGCCTCGCGAATTGCTCCGTAAGCGGATAAAATCGCATGGCCCACTGCACGTAGCATCCACTCCAAGACGTCCTCGGCCACTGGCGGACTTTGGCTCTCAGGAGTATATCTTATATTGGTTCAGTAAGTGCGGGGGACGACGTGCGGAAGGCAATTGCGATCGTGGCGCTTGGGTTGGTCCCGCTGTTGTCGACGGGGTGTGGAGAAACCGAGAAGCCACAAAATGCAAATGCGACCATTGAAGGCGTTGTGCAAGAGGCCAAGGTTTACACTCAGCGCTCAAAATTGTTCGGCGAAACAGGGAGATACTACCAGATAAAAATTGCCGTTGCCGGCTCGAGGGACTGGTACGCCAACATCGGCAAGGGTTACGTCGATGAAGCGGATTTGCAACGAATTATCGGACAGCGCATCACCCTTGGCTGCTTCACCGACGATCCGAAAATTACGACCTGCCATCACGTTGTGAGTCTCGATCATCAGGGGCGCAACATCATAAAGAGATAGCTCGGCTGGGCGCCGAGTCGAGCGCCGATCAGGTTGCCTTGCGCGAAGTGCGAGCCATGCTGCCAGCGCAAAGGTCGCCTGCTGGCCCTACCAGGCGGAGAGGCGTTGCGGACAAATCCGACTTGCAACAATCCCGTCCTTGGCAAGCGTCATGGACTTAGCTAGCGTCCGACTGAGCTTCTATTTTGGGAGGGGGCAATGCAGTCTTTGAAATTCGGCTTGGTGGCGGCGATGATCTGCGCACTCTCGGCGACGGCTCAGGCCGCTGACTGCCGCAGGATCACGGCCCTCGGCGAAACCTTGACCCATGATACCGCCGTGCTCTTCTCGACAAACGCTCTCAAAAATACGCTCGCTGCGCAAGGTCGCGTGGGGAAGGGGCCGGTGCGCACGACCTGCAAAACAGGCTCGGTGATGACGACGTGTCACTCATCGCAGATGGCCTGCAAGGGCGCGACACCCAAGACCTGCTTAGGCGCTTGGCTTTGCTTCTGATCCCCGCCGTTGGGCTCGTGTTCGTTCTTAGGTTGGCCTCATAGCGATCGGCGCAGAACGCGGCATTGGTGGACCCTGTTCCTCACCGAACAGCCTTGGTCCGAGCGACGCTTGGCGTTTTTCCGTCGGGCGAGCGTCGGTGCAAGGACATCCGAGTCGCATCCGGTCGTCTCCCAACTGCGGCCGGCCGCGCTGATCGCGCCTCCTTGAGCGTGCGATTGCTGCCTTGCGTACAGGTAACGGCGGTCAGCTCTAGTGCCATGGGCGATTGCTCCCTCGGTTCAGGCCTGGATGGTTGCGGCGGAGTTTAGGCCGAAGGGAGCGCAGGCGTCGAGATTGCGGGAGGGAGGGGATGGGAGGAAGGGTCAAAACCTGAAGTTGGCGCTAGCACCGAGATCTAACAATTTAGGTCAGCTTCCAGTCCCGAATCCGTGGACTAAGCTGCGGCCGGACAACGCACCGCCACGCGAATCGCTTAGAAGTACAGTCTCTAGCGACACGCCAGAGGTGTACCGCAATCATGGCTGCCAAGCTTCCTTATATGGCGGCCCCCGGATTGGTGACAAAGATTCTCACCAAGATCCAGGAGGCACGCAAACCAGATCGATTTACTCAAGATTTCCTCGAGACCAAGCTCGGGTTCTCAGGAGGGAGCGCGAAGGCGATCATACCGCTACTGAAGCGCATGAATTTCCTGAACTCAGACGGTACACCGACGCAGCTCTACGATCGTTTTCGCAACATCACCACCCAGGGTCCGGCCGTCGCCGACGGAATGAGAAATGCATACGCTGAACTCTTCGATCGAAACAGATATGCGGGCGATCTTTCGAAGGAAAAGCTCAAAGCGCTGATCGTAGAAGTTACCGGCGCGGCGCATGACGACCGGACCGTCGAAGCTTCGTTATCTACGTTCCTCAAGTTGAAAGAGCTGGCCGACTTCGATGCCTCAGAGGACGCGTCGGATGAGGATCACACGCCAGCCACAAACCGCCAAGTCGTAGTCAACGGAGCGGGGCAAGAGCCCGTTTACAACCGACCTCAGGCGCTTTCTGAACAGACGGAAGATGTCGGTTTGAATTTGTCTTATACGATCAATTTGGTGTTGCCAGAGACGACCAATCCGGAAGTCTTCAACACGATCTTCAAGTCACTCAAGGACAACTTGCTCAAGAAATGAAAAGAGAAGATGCGCTGCGCCTTTTCGGCTTGAACAACCTTTCGATCGAGGCTGATCTGCGCCGCATTGCGCAAGTACACGACATCGAAATCGGGCGTAAGCCGAACGAGCCAGAGAAGGTAGAGCAGACATATTACCCGCAGTTCCCCGAGCGACTTCGGGATGAAGCTGCCAAGATGGCTGCTCACTACGCCATCTTCTACTGCCTCGAAAATTCCATCCGTGAACTCGTGGCCCAACGACTTGAGGAAGCACATGGTGCTCGTTGGTGGGATATTGCTGTTCCGGAAGTTGTTCGGAAGAACGCGGAGGGCAACAGAAAGAAGGAATTGTCTACGGGAATTACACCCCGCTCGGACGAATTGATTGACTACAGCAATTTTGGGGAGCTGGGTGAAATCATCAAAACGAATTGGAACATTTTCGGCGACATGTTTCGCGATATTCGCGGGCTTGAGCGAGTGCTTGGGAATCTAAATACCCTGCGGGCACCAATTGCACACTGCAAGTCTCTTGCCGAAGACGAGGTGGTTCGACTGCACCTTTCACTTAGGGATTGGTTCAGGCAGATGGAATAGAAAGATTTCAACCGGCTCATCCGCTGTATGTATAAAAGCGGACATTCTGTCGCTCAGATGCCCGCGTCCGCTCCGGATCAAAAACCGAGCCCACATTGCAACATCCACTCCCCCCACCCCCTAACAACACTCACACCCCCCCATGCCGTCATCCACGAGGCCGGGTTTGAGCCAGGACGGCGGCAGGTCGGCCTCGACCACTTCGGCGACCGGCTTGAAGATCTTGAAGTGGTAGCGCCGGGTCTCGTCCGCCGCCTCCCAGAATGCGACGATGGTCTCCAGCGGCGGGCAGCCGGGGAGCTGGCAGCGGATCTCCGTCACCATCACCACGTCGTCGCAGCCGAGCCCGAACCGCGCCCGGGTCCACGACCGGACCTGATCGGAAGCCGCCAGTTGCACCGGTGACTTGCGCCACGTGTTCAGCACCGTATCCGCCTTGCCTTCTGTCTCGCAATTTCGCAGTCCAGTTGCCACATTGGCATCTCGGCCCGCGTCCGTCTAAGGTGCGCGCCAGATCAACCAGATGCAACGCATGGGGAGAGAACAGTGGCTGAGAAGGTCCTGGCCGCCGTCCGTACAGCGCCGAGCAAGACTGAGATCCGCGAGTATCCGATGCCGGACGTTCCGGCCGACGGCGCCCTGCTGAAGATGGAGGTGGCCGGCATCTGCGGCACCGACGTACGCCTGTACCAGGAGCCGCCGACGCTGAAGCCGACGATCATGGGGCATGAGAACATCGGCTATGTCGCCATGGCCGGCCGCGAGTTCACCAACCGCAAGGGCTTTAAGGAAGGCGATCTGGTGTTCCTCGAGCACTACGTCATGTGCGGCAAGTGCGAGTGGTGCCACAAGGGCGAGTACCGCCATTGCGAGAACACCAATTGGCGGACCAATCCCGATGCCATCCGCTACGGCTACACGTCGGACGAGAAGCCGCCGCACCTGTGGGGTGGCTTCTCGCAGTACGTCTACATGCCGTGGAACGCCGTCCTGCATCACGTGCCGAAGGGCGTGTCGCCGGAGCTCGCCGGGATCGTGACGCCAATGGCGAACGGGGTGGAATGGTCGCTGCATGACGGCGGCGTCGGTTACGATTCGACGGTGCTGATCCAGGGCCCCGGCCAGCAGGGCCTGTCGCAGACCGTGATCTGCAAGCAGGCGGGCGCGGCGCTGATCATCGTCACCGGCACCTCCAAGGACCGGGCTCGGCTCGAAGTCGCCAAGAAGCTCGGCGCCGACTACGTCATCAACGTCAACGAGGAAGACCCGTTGCAGCGGATCATCGAGATCACCGGCGGCAAGGGCGTCGACGTCTCGCTCGATTGCTCGTCAGGCGCCGGGACCATCCCGATGCTGCTCGGCATCGAGGCGCTGAAGCGCAAGGGCGGCGTCATCGTCGCCCAGGGCGAGATGAAGGATTTTCCGAACTTCCCGCTGGAGAAGTTCTGCGTGAAGTGGATCACGATGAAGAGCGCGCGCGGCCACGGCTACAAGGCGTGCGAGCTGGCGCTGCAGCAGCTAGCGTCCAAGCGCTTCCCGCTGGAGCTGATCTGCACCCACAAGTTCGGGCTGAACGACGTCGATCTGGCGATCCGCTCGGTCGGCAACCTGCCCGGCGGCAAGCCCGACGTGATCCACGCCTCGCTGATGCCGTGGAACTGAGGCGGAGCGGGCAACCCTGCTCCTTAGGGATTGTCGAGCTGACAAAGGTCTGTAGCCTGACAAGCGACAGACGTCGCGCTCCCTCCCCCTGGAAGGGGGAGGTCGGCGCGGCATGATTTTTCGCTCCTTTCAGCGAAAAATCATCTGCCGCGTCGGGTGGGGGTGAGATCGTGACGCGGACACCCTTGCACCGGCGCTCGTGACCCTTAGCGGGCTTCGGCCGTCGCGCGCCACGTTTGCCAATGTCGTCAGCTTGGCAGAGTTTGCAGACATGGACGGCTGGGGGCTTGGAAGGCTTCCGAGAGGAGCGCGTCGCGGCAGGTCTACCGCGGCTAGCGGACGTTGAATGCACTCAATTTGATCCTCGAATCGCTGTAGCTCTGCGGCCATTGGGCCAATAGTCGCATCGAGGGTCGAATGCGCGTCACCGCCAAACGTATCGAGAGATGGGCCGGCCAGAGCGTCGCGTCGGCAGAGCTGCCACGTCTTGTCCGTCGCCTCGTGCACGCCACAACGACTTTGCAGTCGGCAGCGATGCCAGCTGGCGAGGCTGTCAATCTTCCAGGTTGGGATGGCCGGACAGAGTCAGTGGCCGGTTCCGCGTGGGTGCCATCCGGTGTCGCCTACTGGGAGTGGTCGTGCGAGGCGAAAATTGCGCGGAAAGCGACTGAGGACTTCGAGAAGCGGACAAGCCAGACCGCAGCTGATCGCCGGGCCGAGAGCACATTCGTGTTTGTCTCCGCCCGCCGCTGGCCCGGCAAGGATACATGGGCAGCGGAGCATGGCCGCAGTTCCGGCTGGAAGGCTGTCCGGGCATACGACGCCACAACGATCGAGGAATGGCTGGAAGAAGCGCCGGGCGTGGCGCTGGCCTTCGCCGAGGAACTGGGCGATATCGGTCCTGGTGTTGAGACACCCGGCCGCTTTTGGTCGACATGGTCCGGTTTGGCAGCGCCGGCCATCACGATGGAGGCGTGCAAGGAAGGGCGTGCGGAGGTCGTCGACCGTCTGGCGACGACCATTAGGGAGCGCGTCGATCGCGGTACGACGGCGCCGATCTCAGTGCGCGCTGACACCGCTGAGGAAGCTGCCGCCTTTACCTGCGGTGTCGTGCAAACCTTGCCCGAGCTTGCCATTCAGTCGCTGGTCGTGACCACGCATGAGGGCTGGCGTTATGTGGAGAAGCACGAGAGCCTGAAGATTGTGATCGCCGCTGCGCCGGAGTTGGCTGAGCGCGTCTCAAAGCGCGAGGGGCTTGCAGTAGTAATTCCCTATGGTGCGAGCGACATGGCCGCCCACTTCCGCGGAGTCTCGGCCGACACCGAGGCTGCGGAACTCGCTCTCGACCGTCCGATGCGATCCGACTTCGCCAAGGCATTGCAGAAGCTTGGATTGGATGAGGCCGAATCCGATCGGCTCGCTGCGCAAGTCGGGCGCTCCTGGTCGATCTATCGTCGTCGGCGCGCGGTAAGCCCGTCAGTCCGAGTTCCGCGTTGGCTCAATTCAGAAGTCGCTTGGGTTTTGTCGACCATGTGCCTCGTTGGTGGATGGAAGTCTGACAGACCGGGCGATCGTGATGTCATTGCTCGCATCTCCGGCGAGCCCTACGTCGCTGTCGAAAAGGCACTGATCACGTTGTCGCGTCTCGACGACGCACCGGTTGTCAGGATCGGCACCGTCTGGAAGGCTAAGGCTTCTCTGGAACTGCTGGACCTGTTCGCCGAGCGCATTACTGGCGACGAGTTGGACCGTTATCTGGCGGAAACAACCGCAATCTTGAGTGCACCCGATCCAGCTCTCGAGTTGGAGCCGGAACACCGCAGTGCAGCAGAGATCTACGGCAAGACGCGAGCTCAGTCGGGCCTGCTCATCGAATCCCTCGCCGACAGCCTGATCAAGTTGGTCGTGCGCGGCGAGGACATGCCGGGACTTGCCAGCCTGCATCTGACGAGCCGAGTGGATCGCCTCGTGCGCGATCTGCTGCGTGATGCCGACACGACGCGCTGGCTGTCATTGGCAGGCCTTTTGCGGCCACTCGCAGAGGCGGCGCCGAAGGAATTCCTGTCCGCCGTCGAGCGCAGCTTGGCCATGAATGATCGGCCGATCGTAGCACTCTTCACCGCAAGCGATGATGACAGCTACTTCGCACGCTCCTACCACGTCGATCTTCTGTGGGCGCTTGAACTATTGGCCTGGGCGCCGAGCAGGTTCATGCGCATCGTCCGCATCCTGGCAGAGCTATCCAAGTTGCCGCTGCCGGACCGCCTAGGCAATCGACCGAGTGAGAGCCTGCTGGGCTTGTTCCGAACCTGGCTCCCTCAGACGGCAGCTCCGATCGGGCAAAGGATCGAGGCCCTGAATTGGCTGGTGACGGCCGAGCCGGAGGTCGCCTCCAGGATCGTGGACAAGCTCGTCTATGCTGGAAGCGATGTAGGCAGCCACGGGGCGCGACCACATTGGCGCAGCGACGACGCCGGTCATGGCCGCGCTATCCCGCACAAGGACAGGGTGGCTATGCTGATTGTGGCCGCCGATCAACAGATCGAGCTGGCTCGCGGCAATGTCGAGCGTCTTGGCCGCCTGATTGGCAAGCTGGAGGCCTTCGACAAGCCGAGAGTCGCCCGCATTCTCGATGCTATCGACGAATTCGGACTCGTGGCCAGCGACACCGATCGGGAGCGCCTATGGGGTGCACTGCGCCAGCGGATTAACTGGCATCAGCAGCGGCGCGAGCGTCGTTCCGAAAAGCTGCCTCCGTATCATGCACGTATGGTCAGACTCTATGACGCGCTTGCGCCGTCAGATCTTGTCGTGCGCCATCGCTGGCTCTTTCGGGACGGTTGGCCGGAGCCGCCCATCCGCCGATGGAAGGCCGGTGTGCATGAGTGCTCGAAGGTCGTTGAGGCGGAAAGATTGAAGGCGCTGAAGGAAATAGTTTCTGCCGAAGGGCTGAAGGGCGTCGAGCGGTTGGCTGCCGCGGCGCCGGGTTACGGCTACGTCGGCAATGTCCTCGCCAAATCACTCATCAAGCCGACGCAGGTACGGAGTTGGCTGTTGGAACGTGTGATGGACGCAGTCCCCGGCGATCAGGTTCATGACCTGATGTTTGGACTGCTCCGCGCACTTCCTCTGCTGGATGCAGTCGCGCTCATGCGCGACGCCAGCGCTCGGTTGCGTCAGGCCGGACATGGGGTCGAGCGCGTCGCTGCGGTTCTCGTTGCCGGCCCCGTGCAGCGGTCGACCTGGGAGCTGGCAGCCGAGTTTGGTGGCGACGTAGAAACCGGCTACTGGAAACGCTGCAATCCAAACATGTGGGTGCGCGCAGGCGACGCCGACTTCGAGTTCGTCGTCCGAAAGCTGAGCGCCGTCGGGCGACCAAACATGGCGCTCCAACTCGGTCACTTCGAGATCAAGAAGATGGATGGCCATCTTCTTCTCGATGTCCTTGAGCAGTTCTCCCGCGAACCGGAAACCGACGGACCCGGCCTCAGATCCTGGGACATTCGCGAGGCGATCGATCATCTCGAGGCTTCACCCGGCATAGATAGACACCGATTGGCACTGTTAGAGTTCCGCTTGTTCGAGGCGCTCGGATTCGAGGGTGGCCGTCACGCCAAGTCGCTCTACGCTGAGATCACCAGTAATCCACAAGTGTTCGCTGAGTTCATCTGCATGGTCTACAAGCCGCAATCCCGTACCGAGGAGCAGGAGATCAGCGAGCGGCAACGTGAGGTGGCCGGTCACGCCTGGCGCATTTTGAACGACTGCGAGACGATGCCTGGAACTGCGCACGACGGCACGTTCGATCCGGAAGCATTCGAGTCGTTTATCGCTGAGGCGCGGCGCCTGTGTGCGGAAGCCGACAGGCTAGGCTCTTGCGACTCCGTACTGGGCCAAATCATGTCGCACGCGCCGGCCGACAGTGATGGCGTCTGGCCATTCGGCCCCGCCCGGGACGTGCTGGATCGTGGCGATCACGAGCGCATGCGCGAAGGCTTCGAGGTCGGCACACATAATAACCGCGGCATTGTCAGTAAGTCCTACGCCGAAGGGGGAAGACAGGAGAGGAAACTCGCTGACCGATACCGGAAACATGCGTCGGCTCTGCACAATTCGCACCCGCTTGTCGCCGCCATGCTGGAGAGGATCGCCGAAGGCTATGATCTCGACGGCAAGCGCGAGGACGACCGGGCGAAGATGATGATCGAGCGGGGTTAGACATGTCGGGTGAATACCCTTCCGATAGAGAACGCAGGCTAATACCTAAATGTGGCCAACAAGAAGAGCCAAGCAAACCATCGTGAGTCCACGCCCGGTGCGCGTGGCTTATATCACGCCGAACCCGACGTCACACGAACTCCTGGACGCTCTATTCGACGAGGCGATGTCACGATGGGGAGGCCGGCGAACGCCAATCGTGCAAAGCGATGGGGCGGACCTCGGCGCTGACGATTGGAAGCTGCTGGATCTCTGGGACGCGGACATCATCTATTCGTACGTGAACCTTGACGGTGCGCTTCACCGCCGCCTTGCCCATCGGCTGGCCCCGAGCAAGATAATCATTCATCCCAGGGAAGATCGGAATCGGCTACGTCCCAACCTAGCTGAAGATTCAAGCCTCCTGAGCTCTGCGTCAGTGGTGCCGCTGCTCGGCAAGTGGCGGTCGTTTCGCGGGCAGGCCATCCCGGATGTGCTAGACAAGGAGCGCCATGTCGGCGTGCCGCGCGACCTAGCAGACTCATTCGGCTTTGCTAGCAACTCCTTGAACGACCATGCCCTGCTACCCTACGCGCGGCGCGCCAGCCTGCGACCGCCCAACAACGATCGCTACGCACAACGCTTCGGGTCGCCCGACGAGATTACCTACATTGAAAGCGTCGCCGAGGTGGAAACCAGGGTCGCGGAACAAGCAGGTCTGCTGTGTCTGGCTCAGATGTCGGACATGTTCGCGCCGTACCTGGCGGCCCTACATGATCGACGCTCATCGTGGGAGGACCATCTCAGCATCATCGTCGGCGACGAAGTTGCCGATCGGCTTCTGTTCTGGAATGGCATCCACCGATATCAGTCGTTGATGGAGCCGGGGCATACTCAACTGTTGCGGATTTCCCCAAATCGTTTTGCCGAGGGGCTTCCTGCCTGGGTATCCCGGCTGACGTCGGGCCTCCGCAATCGTCGCCACTTCAACGGCAACGCGGCGCCGCGGACCGTCGTCAAGTCGTGCTCGGTCGACGAGGAGGCGCTGTCCCGGATTGCTACAGCAATCAGAGCGCCTGGTATGCTGATGAGCTTGGCTGAAAGACTAGGCCGGGACAGTGTCTTTGCACCCTTGCGGGACTACCAGCCGCCGAATGAGCGGGGCGGACCAGCCGCAATTTTCATCTCTGGGTGGCACAGTCCTGCGCCCAAGGTCGACAGCCGCGTCCGCTTTGAGCGAGACCAGTTCGAGCTTCCCTTGACGGTACCTTTTCACCTGCGAGACATGGCGATAGGCCCGACTACTGGCGGCACATGGGCGGTTGATCTGCGGATCGATCGCCACGAGGATCATTCCCGCTACGACAATCAACGCCATCGCTGGATGTTCCCGCGCCGCGTGCGGCTCGAGCAGGCGGTGCGGTTGGAGAACTATGGGCCAGACCGAATGGCGCTGACGCCTTTGCCAAGGCCGACCGGAGAGGGTGATCTCTGTCTGAGAGACAGCCTGCAATGGAAGCGTCCGATCATCACGCTTGCCTCAGATCTCGGCAGTTTCACACACGCGGTGTCGGCCCATCATCCCGAGGCGCCCCGACAGGATCGGCCTCTCGAAGGTTTGGGTCTCGCTCATCGATTCATACCGGTCGAGGTCTCCGACAAGGGCCGCGACCTATTGGGCGTTTTTCAACTCTTTCGGTCCTTGCCGGAGGCACTGATATTCTTGACCAACCCTTATTGGCTGTCGGTCATCGAGCGCCTTTGCCCCACGGAGCCCGACGCGAACCAGGAGCGGGTCGATGAGCTCGGTCGCGAATTGCGGCAGACGCTTGAGGCGCACGGAGAAGCAATCGACTTCGGTCGCTTGGCCAAGCGGGTCATGAGTCGAACTTCCGGTTGGCTGCAGGCGGACAGTAAGCGTGGCGATTACATCAGATACAGCGACCTGATGGCCGCCATGCCAAACAATCTCAGGAATAACGAGGGGCGACACACGCTCGAGCAGTCAGTGCAATATCTGCGCGATCGCAACTTTCTGCGCCAGGGCTACGCATGGAAATGCAAAGTTTGCCAGCATCCCAATTGGATTAACTTAGAGGACATTGTCCCGATCCTTCGCTGCGAGGTCTGTCGCGTTAAGGAGTCGTCTCCCGTCCAGGGCAATACGAACGTGCATTTTCGTCTTAACCCGTTCGTCGCGACGGCCTTCTCGTCTTCCTCAGCACAGGCGGCGGTCGCTTGGGTTCTGAACCGGCTCGCCAACCGGGCGTCTTGGTCGTTTATGTTCTCACCGGCCCTCAACGTCTACAAAGTGGGAGAGCCGAACCCGTTCACCGACCTTGATGTGCTTGCCGCTATCGACGGCGAGCTGTTCCTGTTGGAGGTGAAGCGCGGCTTTGCAGGCGTCAATGAGCGGGAGGTTGAGACGCTTGTCGAGGTTGCGACGAGGCTGAGACCTGACGTCGCTGGATTTGCAGTTCAGCGTCCGAGGGCGGAATGTCCGCTGAACCAGGAGGCACTAGAGCAGATCGAGCGCAGGCTTGCAGCTGTCGACGTCGAGTTTCAGTTGTGGACATCAGACGATCAGGATCCCTGGCGCTGGCCCAACGATATTCCGGTCGCCTATGGACGCACAATGGACTGGAGCGCATGGTAGCTCGGTACTTCTAGCCCCACTCTCTCAACGGTGTCCGTGTTCTGTCAGTTACCGGAAGTGGTGCGTAACGAGTTGGTAAAGCCAATTGTCGGCAGCGCGATGTCGGCTAGGTGTTTGATCCCGGCATTTGATGGTGCAATCTTTTCGCATGAATGGAAGGATGCACTATGGGCCAGGTTCACCACGGGAGCGCCACGACGACAGCGGCAGTCCGTCGAGCGATACAGCATAGTCAAGAGAGC
>JBFWYV010000067.1:0-18719 GCA_050186055.1 Hyphomicrobiaceae bacterium
CTTCGAGTTCGCCGCCGGAGACTTCCTTGATCTTGGCGATGAAGAAGTAGGCCGTCAGCTTGTTGCTTTCCTGGGCCTGCGTCCACGGGATCAGAAACTTGAGCGTCTCCGCCGCATCGGACCGCCCGGATCCCGCCACGGCTCCACCAGCTACCACGGCCATTGCAAGCAAGGCCCGACGAGATATCACACCAAGGCTTCCGTAAGCGCGCATGAGTCAATAGTCCTCCCTTTGTCCTGGACACCCGAACACAAGCCGGGGTTCTCCCCATAGCAAGTGAAGCTTGATTTTGTAACCGCTTATTGGCCGGAGGCCAAGCGCACAACCCCTTGCGTTCAACGCAAGTCTCGCCGATGAAGGGTACCAAATTCACAGCAAACGACAACCAGGAGAACGCCCATGACCGCAAGCCGCATTCTCACCACCCACACCGGCAGCCTGCCGCGTCCAAATGACTTGCTGGAAATGGTGAGAGCCAAGTCAGCCGGCGTTCCCGTCGAGGCATCCGCCTTTGCATCCCGCCTCAAGGAGGCCGTCGCCGAGATCGTGCAGCGCCAGGCCGACATCGGCATCGACATCGTCGACGACGGGGAGTTCTCGAAGGCCAGCTTCGTCACCTATGCCCGCGAGCGGCTCGGCGGGCTGACGCCGAAGGAGGGTGTCCGCCGCGCATGGCGCGGCTCGCGCGAGCACCTCGCCTTCCCGGAGTTCTACGATGCCACACTCGGCGCCGTGAACCATCGCCAGATGCACATGGTCTGCACCGGCCCCGTCACCTACAAGGGCCAGGCTCAGCTCGACGCCGACCTGGCGAACCTCAAGGCGGCGATGGCAAAGACCAAGGTCGAGGGTGCCTTTGTGCCCTGCATTTCGCCATCCAATATCGAGGACTGGAACGCCAACGAGTTCTACAAGAGCGGCGAGGAATACCTGTATGCGATCGCGGATGCGATGCACGTCGAATACAAGGCGATCGTGGACGCCGGCTTCTATCTCCAGATCGACGATCCGCGGCTGGTGTCCTACTACATGGCGCATCCCGAGCTTTCCCTGGAGGAATGCCTTAAATGGGCGCAGACACGCGTGGAGGCGCTCAATCATGCGCTGCGTGACATCCCCCGGGAGAAGATCCGCTATCACACATGCTACAGCATCAACATGGGCCCGCGAGTCCATGACATGGAGTTGAAGGACATCATCGGCGTCATCCTCAAGATCAAGGCCGGCATCTTTTCCTTCGAGGCCGCCAACCCCCGCCACGAGCATGAATGGAAGGTGTGGAAAGAGGCGAAGCTGCAGGAGGGCACCAAACTGATGCCCGGCGTCGTCACTCACTCTTCCGTCCTCGTCGAACATCCCGAGCTGGTAGCCGAGCGCATTGTCCGTTACGCAAATCTCGTCGGTCGCGAGAATGTGCTCCCGGCCACCGATTGCGGCTTCGCCACGTTCGCCGGCTCCAACGAGATCCACCCGTCCATCGTGTGGGCCAAGCTCGAGAGTCTGGTTGCGGGAGCGCGTATCGCCAGCCGCGAGCTTTGGGGCAAGGCCTGAGGGGCAAGGCCTGACGCCCTGCATTGCTGATCGGAGCCGGAATGGCCGGACACCTTTCCGCTATCGGTTTCGAGTTCGCCGATCCCGAGCAGTTCCAGGCGGACATGCTGAAACTTGCCGCAGGCGCAATCGAGCGCCTCGGCTGCTCCGT
The DNA here is from genome assembly GCA_050186055.1 of Hyphomicrobiaceae bacterium. GTDB lineage: Bacteria > Pseudomonadota > Alphaproteobacteria > Rhizobiales > Hyphomicrobiaceae > CAMDPA01. The sequence continues at coordinate 1,704 of JBFWYV010000067.1, forward strand.
GGGTGATTACGCGATCTGGCGCTCGCGCACCGGCGCCGAGATCTGGTTTCATCTGCCGCTCTTCGGCGACGAGGATGAACCGCGCGACATCGCCGGTCTCACACCGTTCTTCGAAGGCGAGTGCGAAGTCGATTTGCAAGCCGCAGCGTTCATGCAACGGCCGGGCGACAACGCATTCGAAGGCGTGATCGTCGCGCGATTGGAGGCGACGCAAGCCGAAATCAGGTTCGAGGCTGTCGATTTTGCAGTGCATGCCGAGCGCGCGCTGCCGTTTGCCTGCACGGCGCGCCTTGTCGGTTTCGCCCATCGCGTTGCCAGCGGCGGCGAACCCGGCCCGGCGGCAACGCCCGGGATCAAATCCCTGGCTTGCAAGGACCCGTCGGCTGCCGCCGCACTCTGCTCTGTCGCCGGCCGCCTGGCCCGCAAGACAACGCTCGTCAATGAATTCAGCGGCAGTCGGTTCGCACGGCTCGCGGTCGAGTGCGGCGGCTATGTGCTCGATGTCGTAGCGGCACCCGACGTCGCTGCCTCGATACCTGAATCCAGCGGACGGGTGACGATCGAGTGTACTCTGTTCGGTCGAATACTCGACTGACTCTAATCTGTCTTTGCGGATTCCCCGCAAGGCGTGTCCCCCACGTCCTAGGCAGCCTGTCGTGTGATTGCGACAAAATCCCAGCTCTGACGACTTTGAGATCGGGTCGCTGATCTCATCCGGACAGTGTGTTGAGAGGCGTATCATGAGTATCCGGCTGCATGCGCTCGGCTTCCCGGCGGACTGGACCGCCGAGACGGCGCGGCTGATCCTGGATCTCGCACACGCCAACGTGCGCATCGTCGAGACGATCGGAGGACGCTACCGGTTGTGGCGATCGCGCGAAGGCGCCGAGGTCTGGTTTCACGAGCCTGACACCAGCCGAAGCGCAGGTCGGAGAGGAGCCAACCGCCCGCATCCGAGCCTGCGAAGTCCGGCTGCATTGGAAGCCATCGAGGCCGGGGCGATCGAGCAGGCCGGCCTGGGGATCACAGCAGCAACACCGTTTCACCGCGGACTTTCCGACTGCACTTTGAGGATAAAACGCTATCTCGCGGTCGACCGCGACAACCCCTTGGAAGGGTCCTGTCAGGCGCTCCTGCCGCCTGCAGCGGACGGCATGAACGAGCAGCCCTTGATCGTTGAACTGGCGCCGTTCGGGCTGCATCCGCCGCATCGGCTGCCGCACAAGGTCAAGGCGCAGGTTCTATGCTGTGCGCACGCTGTTTGGGCATTCGAGAGTTCCGCCCGCTATCTCGACGGCACGCCGCGCTACCGGCGTATCGCAACCGGCAGCGTCACGCCCGTCTCCGAGGCCGACGTACCGGACGTTCCGTTCACGTATCACGGCAGCCCGATGACGCTGGGGCTCGCGACAGGCGTCATCAAACGCTCGTTCAGGCACATGAACCCGGCGACCGGCATGCCCTACTACTGGATGCTGCTGGAGACGAGCCACGGCGCCTTCGATGTGGTGGCCAATCCCGACCAGGTGTTCGGCGACATCTCGGAAGGCCATGTCGCCCAGGTCTGCGGGTCGTTCCTCGCCCGGCTCGCCGATATGATAGCGTGACTTGATCGGAACGGCCGCCGGACGCGTATGCGCCCTCGTCCTGCATCAATCGACTGGCTGCACGGCCCCGCGCGGCGATGATAGATGCCTTGGGGGTCATATTGGCGCTTGCGATTCTCGTGTGGGGAGCTGACGGCATGGGCGTTCTATCGCAACGTCGGTTCCCAGAAGCACTCAAGGCGCCGTACCAGGCGGCAACCTGGCATGCAAGTTTCAGTCGATGTTCTGGCCGGTCTTTTTCCAGTCGGCCAGGAAGATCTCGATACCCTTGTCGGTCAGCGGATGCTTGACGAGCGACTTCAGGATCGAGGGAGGAATGGTGGCGACGTCGGCGCCGGCGATGGCGGCATCGCGGACGTGGTTCACGGTGCGGATCGAGGCCGCCAGGATGTCGGTCGTCAGCTCGGCATAGTTGTCGTAGATGACGCGGATCTCACGGATCAACTGCATCCCGTCGAGCCCGATGTCGTCGAGCCGTCCGATGAAGGGAGAGACGAACGTGGCACCGGCCTTGGCCGCCAGCAGAGCCTGGGTGGCCGAGAAGCACAGCGTGACGTTGACCATCGTGCCTTCACCCGTGAGGGTGCGGCAGGCTTTGAGGCCGTCCCAGGTCAGCGGCACTTTGACCGCGACGTTGCGGGCGATTTTTGCCAGGCTGCGGCCTTCCCGGATCATGCCGTCGGCATCGAGGGCGGCGACCTCGGCGCTCACCGGACCGGGCACAACCTCGCAGATTTCCGCGATGATGGTCTTGAAATCGCGTCCCGCCTTAGCCACCAGCGACGGGTTGGTGGTGACGCCGTCCAGCAGGCCGGTCGCGGCCAGCTCACGGATCTCGGCGACGTCGGCTGTATCGACGAAGAATTTCATGTCCGGTCTCGCTGCCTTCGGTTTGTCCGCTTGCGGCGGCTATGCTGCCGCCTGTCATGATTCGGGGTTCTAGTCCGAGGCGTCAACATTGACCAGCCTGCTCGACATCGGTGCTGAACGCGAGCCTGAGGCTCACCGCGTGCCGGTGCTGATTCCGGTAGCGCTGGACAAGACTTACGACTATCTGGCGCCGGCTCGTCTCGAACTCGCTCCCGGCGATTTCGTGCTGGTCCCGTTCGGGGCCCAGACCCGTATCGGCGTGGTGTGGGACGATACGCTGGGGGCGGAGTCGTCCGTCGCCGCCAAAAAGATGAAGGCGATCGTCGAGCGGCTCGATGTCCCGGGGCTTCCCGAGCTGTCGCGGCGATTTGCGGAGTGGATCGCGCGCTACACGCTGTCGCCGGTCGGCATGGTGGTGCGCATGATGATGGGGGCGCAATCCGCCTTCGAGCCGGTGCGCCCGCGTCTGGGCGTGTGCATCGCCGACGGCGCGGCCGATCCTCCGAAGCTGACGGCGGCGCGGCTCCGGGTGCTCGACGTGGCCAAGGACGGACTGGCGCGCGCCAAGAGCGCCCTGGCGGCGGAGGCGGGATGTTCGTCCGGCGTGGTCGATGGTCTGATCGCGGCCGGTCTGCTGGTCGAGGTCGTGATCCCGGAGCGCAAGTATCCGCGGCCGCGGCCTGACAATCACCAGCCCGAATTCGCGGACAGCCAGGCGGAAGCGGTCCATCTGATGCAGGCGGCCGTGGAGGCCGGAGACTATTCGGTCACGCTGCTGGACGGGGTGACGGGCTCCGGCAAGACGGAGGTCTATTTCGAGGCCGTGGCGGCGACACTGGCGAAGGGGCGCCAGGCGCTGATCATGCTGCCTGAGATCGCGCTGACCAGCCAGTTCATGAGCCGTTTCCAGGCGCGGTTCGGCGTTGCGCCGGTCGAATGGCATTCCGCCCTGTCGGGGCCGGAACGCGGACGGGTCTGGCGGGCCGCAGCGACCGGCGAGGCCCGCGTGGTGGTCGGGGCACGTTCGGCGCTGTTCCTGCCATTCTCCGACCTCGGCCTGATCGTGGTCGACGAGGAGCATGACGCCGGCTTCAAGCAGGAGGACCGCGTCCACTATCAAGCCCGCGACATGGCGGTTGTGCGCGGCAGCCTGGGCCGGATTCCGGTCGTGCTTGCGTCGGCGACGCCATCCATCGAGACCCATGTCAATGCCCGCACGGGCCGCTATCGGCTGGTGCGGCTGACCAGCCGCTACTCGGGCGTGGAGATGCCCGAGGTATCCGCGATCGATCTTCGCAGGGATGCTCCTGAGCGCGGGAAATGGCTATCGCCGGTGCTGGTGGATGCGGTCGGACGCACGCTGGATGCGGGACAGCAGGCGCTGCTCTATCTCAATCGCCGGGGCTATGCGCCGCTGACGTTGTGCCGGTCATGCGGCAGCCGTATCGAATGTCCGCAGTGTACCGCGTGGCTGGTCGAGCACCGGTTCCGCAAGCAGCTCAACTGCCATCACTGCGGGTTCTCGCTGCCGCTGCCGGAGAAGTGTCCGACGTGCGGAGAGCCAGGTACGCTCGTCGCCTGCGGGCCCGGGGTGGAGCGGATCGGAGAGGAAGTCGCAGAGCGTTTCCCCGATGCGAAGGTTGCGCTGCTGTCGAGCGACCTGATCCCGGGGCTCACCGAGATGCGGCAGGTGATCTCGCGCATCGAGGCGGGCGAGGTCAACCTGATCATCGGCACCCAGATCGTGGCCAAAGGACACAATTTCCCGGGCCTTTCGCTGGTCGGCGTGGTCGACGGCGACCTGGGGCTGGCGCAGGGGAGCGATCCGAGAGCCGGCGAGCGGACGTTTCAACTGCTGCATCAGGTGACGGGGCGTGCGGGCCGGGCGCAGATCAAGGGGCGCGGGCTGGTGCAGACCTATATGCCGGAGCATCCGGTGATGGAGGCGATCATCTCGGGCGACCGGGATGCGTTCCTGGAGCGCGAGTTGCGCCAGCGCCAGGCGGGGACGCTGCCGCCTTACGGGCGCTTGGTGGCGCTCGTGGTCTCGGCCCGCGACCAGAGGCTGGCGCAGGCGTTCGCGAGGGAGGTCGCACGGCGGGCGCCGCCGGCGGAGCGTATCGATGTGCTGGGACCCGCGGAGGCGCCGATCTCGATCGTGCGCGGGCGCCATCGCTGGCGGTTGCTGGTGCGGGCGCCGCGCGAGGTCGATGTCCAGGCCTACATGCGGGCGTGGCTGGCGGTGCTGCCGGAGGCGAAGGGCGATCTCAGGCTGCAGGTCGACGTCGATCCCTACAACTTTCTCTAGCCGTCTTTCTCTGGCCGTGGGCGGGCGCCGCGCATGCAGACAGGGCGGACGCCCCACGCGCGCCCGCCCTGCTGCCGCCCGCAACTTGCACGCTGCCGGTGACGGACTAGCGATTCCGGTGAGCCTCGTTGGCAATGATCGAGCCGAGCAGCAGGGCTCCGAGCCCGATGGCGATGCCGGTGGCGATCTTTTTGCCGGTCCTGTCGCGCCGGCGGTCATGACGGTCATAGCGACCGTAATGGGGCGCGACGTAGCGTGGGCCATGGGCATTGTGTCCGTGCCCGTTCGAACCACGCCAGTCACGTGCCTGAGCGGGGACGGCGAGGCTCGATGCAACGAGGCCGGCGGAGACGATGGCGGTGATGAGCTTCCTTGACTTCGACATGGGTGTGGCCCCCTCGGCCAGTTCGAGACGCTCCGGGGTCTCCTCCGAGCCGGCATCGGCCGGCAATCTGGGGTCACTTTTAGAAGCCAGTCGCTGAACGGGTGCGGAACAGGGCTTGCAGCTTCTGTTCATGTTCAGAAGATGCGCTCTGGGTCGCCCCGGCACTCCGGCGGACAAGTTCCGGTTCCGGGTGGCCAACATGCGATCGCGCCGGTAGTGTGCGCGCCGTCAATCCAGGGTTCAACTATGGCCGGCTCGCCCAAACAAAACTATTCAGGACCTCCGGGTGCGGGCGATTTCGGCCTGCTGATGCTGCTGGGCGCGATTTGGGGGATGAGCTTCCTGTTCATCAAGGTGGCGGTCGAGACCATTCCCGCCCTTCCAATGACGACACTGCGGCTTGCCTTTTCTGTCATCCTGATGGTCGGGGCGATGGTGTGGCTCGGGCATCGGCTGCCGCGTTTCGGTCCGATCTGGATTGCCGTTTTCGTGTCGGCGCTGTTCGGCAATGTCTTGCCGTTCCTGCTGATCGCGTGGGGGCAGGAGAAGGTCGATGCCGGTCTTGGCGCGATACTGATGTCGCCGAGCCCGTTGATGGCCGCGGCCCTCGCCCATTTCTTCACATCGGATGAGAAGCTGAACGGCTGGAAGCTGGCCGGAATCGGGCTCGGCATGGTCGGCGTCGTGGTGCTGATGGGACTGGACAAGCTGGGCGGGCTCGGGGGCGATGGCGTCCGCCAACTCGCCATCATCTCCGCGGGCGCCGGCTATGCCATCAATTCGGTGGCAAACCGGGGACTGACCGGCGGGTCCGCCGTCGGCAACATAACGGCGGTCATGATCGTATCGTTTGCGATGCTGGCGCCGGTCACGCTGGTCTTGCCGGACGTCTGGCAGTTCAGTCCCAGCGTGGCTTCAATGTCGGCTCTGGCGGCGATCGTCGTATTCTCGACCTGTCTTGGGACGCTGCTCATGCTGGCCCTGGTTCGCCGGCAGGGCGCGGCCTTTACGGCGCAGGTCAATTTCCTGGTGCCGATGTTCGGGGTGGTCTGGGGCACGCTGTTCCTGGCGGAGCGGCCGACAATCCGGTCGCTGATCGGTCTGGTTCTGATTCTGGCCGGGGTCGCGGTGGCCCGTCAGGGTTCGGGGTTGAGGCCGGCCGCCGGCAGATCTTAACCGCAGATCTTAACCTTTGATGGACTCCGGTTTCCCGCTCGCCGGACGGATCGCGTGTGGAATGCGGCGTTCGGTGTCATTAGTGGCTGTTGATGGGGGCGACACAGCGTGTTAGGAGCAGCGCTGGCAATTTCCGCAGGGGGAGCGGGGCTCTCGGGGTTGCGGCCTCAGCGTCCGCGCGGTTCTGCTTGCCCGGCGTCAGACTGGCGTCCGGGGCTTCTGCCGGCATATTATCCAGCAAGCCGCACGAGGACGATCGACGTGGCGACCGATGAACCGATCATGGCCAGCGTAGCCGGCCGCTATGCTTCGGCCTTGTTTGATCTGGCAACCGAGCAGAATGCTCTCGCCGACGTCGAATCCAATCTTGTCAATTTTCAGGAGATCATGGATTCCAGCGCGGATCTGCGGCGGCTGGTCCGCAGTCCGGTGCTGGCGCCCGATGACCAGCTCAAGGCGCTCTCGGCCGTGCTCGATCGCGCCGGCATCGGCGGGCTCGCGGGCAACTTTCTGCGCCTGATCGCCAAGAACCGCCGCCTGTTCGCAGCCGCGGACATGATCAAGTCGTTCCGGGCGCTCGCCGCCCGCGCACGCGGGGAGGTCCAGGCTGAGGTGACGTCGGCGATTGCGCTCTCCGAGGATCAGCTCAATGCGCTCAAGGACACGCTCAGGGCGTCGGTCGGCGGCAAGAACGTGCAGATTGAAGCCCGGGTCGATCCCGCCATTCTCGGCGGCCTTGTCGTCAAGATGGGGAGCCGCATGGTCGATTCCTCGCTCAGAACAAAGCTTGCAACGCTCAAAACCCGTATGAAAGAGGTTCGCTGATGGATATCCGCGCTGCCGAGATTTCCTCGATCCTGAAGGAGCAGATCAGGAACTTCGGCAAAGAAGCCGAGGTCTCCGAGATCGGACAGGTGCTGTCGGTCGGCGACGGCATCGCCCGCGTCTACGGCCTGGACAAGGTGCAGGCCGGCGAGATGGTGGAGTTTCCAGGCGGCATCCGCGGGATGGCGCTGAACCTGGAAGCCGACAACGTCGGCGTCGTGATCTTCGGCGACGATCGCACCATCAAGGAAGGCGACACGGTCAAGCGGACGGGCGCGATCGTCGAGGTTCCGGTCGGCAAGGGCCTGCTTGGCCGCGTCGTCGACGGTCTCGGCAACCCGATCGACGGCAAGGGGCCGATCAAGTCGGACAGCCTGCAGCGGGTGGACGTGAAGGCCCCGGGCATCCTGCCGCGCAAGTCGGTGCACGAGCCGATGGCGACCGGCCTCAAGGCGATCGATGCCCTGATCCCCGTTGGGCGTGGGCAGCGCGAGCTGATCATCGGCGACCGCCAGACCGGCAAGACGGCGATCATCCTCGACACCTTCCTCAACCAGAAGCCGCTGAATGCGGGAACCGACGAGTCGGCCAAGCTCTATTGCGTCTACGTTGCCGTCGGCCAGAAGCGTTCGACCGTGGCCCAGTTCGTGAAGGTGCTGGAGGAGCGCGGTGCGCTCGACTACTCGATCGTGGTGGCCGCGACCGCCTCCGAGCCGGCCCCACTGCAATACCTGGCGCCGTTCACCGGCTGCACGATGGGCGAGTACTTCCGCGACAACGGCATGCACGCCGTGATCGCCTACGACGACCTGTCCAAACAAGCCGTCGCCTATCGCCAGATGTCGCTGCTGCTGCGGCGTCCGCCCGGACGCGAAGCCTATCCGGGAGACGTGTTCTATCTTCACTCGCGTCTGCTGGAGCGGGCCGCCAAGCTCAACGACGGCCACGGCGCCGGCTCGCTGACCGCGCTGCCGGTGATCGAGACCCAGGCCAACGACGTGTCGGCCTACATTCCGACCAACGTGATCTCGATCACGGACGGCCAGATCTTCCTCGAAACCGACCTGTTCTATCAGGGCATCCGGCCGGCGGTGAACGTCGGTCTCAGCGTGTCGCGCGTGGGCTCCTCGGCGCAGACCAAGGCGATGAAGTCAGTCGCAGGCCGGATCAAGGGCGAACTGGCCCAGTACCGTGAAATGGCAGCGTTCGCGCAGTTCGGCTCCGATCTCGATGCGGCGACCCAGCGCATGCTCGCGCGCGGCTCGCGCCTGACCGAGCTTTTGAAGCAGCCGCAGTTCTCGCCGTTGAAGATGGAAGAGCAGGTGTGCGTGATCTTCGCCGGCACGCGCGGATATCTCGACGGCTTGCCGGTGGCGGCAATCGGGCGCTACGAGCAGGAGCTTCTGCTTGCCTTGCGCGACAAGCACACCGGCATCCTCAACGCGATCGCAAGCTCCAAAGAGCTCAAGCCGGATACGGAAAAAGAGCTGGTGGCCGTGCTCGATGCATTCACGGAGGCGTTCGCTGCCTGAGGCGGCAGCAGGAGACGGTAGCGGCCGCGGCAGTGACGCGGTCTGGAGCTGCCTTGAGGCCGATGACGCCGGGTCGCTCCCTTGCCTTGAGGTTTCTTACGGAAGACGTTCATGGCTTCTTTGAAAGACATGCGGAACCGCATCGCCTCGGTGAAGGCGACGCGGAAAATCACCAAGGCCATGCAGATGGTGGCCGCCGCTAAGCTGCGGCGGGCGCAGGAGGCGGCGGTGGCTGCGCGGCCGTATGCGGAGCGCATGGACAGGATGCTGGGGTCGATCGCCTCGCGCGTATCGCGTCAGGCCGGCGCCTCGCCGCTGCTGGTCGGCACCGGCAAGGACAACGTACATCTGCTGGTGGTCATGACGGCGGAGCGCGGGTTGTGCGGCGGCTTCAACTCGAATATCGCCAAGCTGGCCCGTCAGGATGCGATCCGGCTCGCCAGCGAAGGCAAGACGGTCAAGATCCTCACGGTGGGCCGCAAGGGGGCCGACAACCTGCGCCGCGATCTTGGACGGATGATCGTCGAGCGCATCGATTTCCGGTCCGTGCGCCAGATCGGCTTTGCCCAAGCCGACGAGGTGTCCAAGCGGATCCTGGATCTGTTCGAGGCCGGAGAGTTCGACGTCTGCACGATCTACTTCTCCGAGTTCAAGAGCGTGATCGCGCAGAAACCGACCGCGCTGCAGCTCATCCCGGCCCGGATTCCGGAGGCCGATGACGAGATGCAGGCGGCGCAAGGCGCGCAGGCGATCTACGAGTATGAGCCGTCGGAGGAGGAGATCCTCGGGCAACTGCTGCATCACAATATCGGCACCCAGGTGTTCCGTGCGCTGCTGGAAAATGCAGCGTCCGAGCAAGGGGCCCGCATGAGCGCCATGGACAACGCGACGCGCAATGCCGGCGATATGATCGACAGGCTTACGATCCAGTACAACCGTACGCGGCAGGCGCAGATCACGAAGGAGTTGATCGAGATCATTTCGGGTGCGGAAGCACTTTAGGCGGACAGCGGCGGCGCGGGTTCGCCCGACGAACGGAGAGCATCAGGCATCGGCGGAAAGGATACGACGCGATCCGGGCCGCCGGGCCGAGCAGGCCACAGGTCGAAAACACAGGCTTCGCACCGGACGATGTCGGGGATTGTGCCGACGTTGCCGGGACGCAGCCTAAAGGATGAGGACGAGGCACGAGCAATGACAACCGCAGCAGCAGGCAGCAACAAGGTCGGTCGCATCCGCCAGGTGATGGGCGCGGTCGTCGACGTGCAGTTCGAGGGGCATCTGCCGGAGATTCTGAACGCGCTGGAGACGACGAACCAGGGCAACCGGCTGGTGCTCGAGGTTGCGCAGCATCTGGGAGAGTCCACCGTCCGCACGATCGCCATGGACTCCTCGGAGGGGCTGGTGCGCGGCCAGGAGGTGACGGACACGGGGCAGGCCATCGCGGTGCCGGTGGGCGACGAGATGCTGGGCCGCATCATCAACGTGATCGGCGAGCCGGTCGACGAGGCCGGTCCGATCGGGGCGTCGAGCACGCGGGCTATCCACCAGCCGGCTCCAAGCTTTGCGGACCAGTCGACGGAAGCCGAGATCCTGATCACCGGCATCAAGGTCGTCGACCTGCTCGCTCCGTACGCGAAGGGCGGCAAGATCGGCCTGTTCGGCGGCGCCGGCGTGGGCAAGACCGTGCTGATCATGGAGCTGATCAACAACGTCGCCAAGGCGCATGGCGGCTACTCGGTGTTCGCCGGTGTCGGCGAGCGCACGCGCGAAGGCAACGACCTCTATCACGAGATGATCGAATCCGGCGTCAACAAGGACCCCAAGAAGAACAACGGCACGGCCGCCGGATCGAAGTGCGCGCTGGTGTACGGGCAGATGAACGAGCCGCCGGGAGCGCGCGCCCGGGTTGCGCTGTCGGGCCTCACGGTGGCGGAGCATTTCCGCGATCAAGGCCAGGACGTGCTGTTCTTCGTGGACAACATCTTCCGCTTCACGCAGGCGGGATCGGAAGTGTCGGCGCTGCTGGGCCGTATCCCTTCGGCGGTGGGCTACCAGCCGACACTCTCGACCGACATGGGTGCTCTGCAGGAGCGCATCACGACCACGCAGAAAGGGTCGATCACATCGGTGCAGGCGATCTACGTGCCGGCCGACGACTTGACGGACCCGGCGCCGGCGACCTCGTTCGCCCACCTTGACGCCACCACCGTGCTGTCGCGTTCGATCGCCGAGAAGGGCATCTATCCGGCCGTCGACCCGCTGGATTCGACGTCGCGCATTCTCGAGCCTCGCGTGGTCGGCGAGGAGCATTATCAGGTCGCGCGCCAGGTGCAGTCGATCCTCCAGCGCTACAAGTCTCTGCAGGACATCATCGCCATTCTCGGCATGGATGAGCTGTCGGAAGAAGACAAGATGACGGTGGCGCGGGCGCGCAAGATCGAGCGCTTCCTGTCGCAGCCGTTCCACGTCGCCGAGGTGTTCACCGGTTCGCCCGGCAAGCTGGTCGACATCAAGGACACGATCAAGGGCTTCAAAGGCCTTTGCAACGGCGATTACGATCACCTGCCGGAACAAGCTTTCTACATGGTCGGCACCATCGAGGAAGCCATGGAAAAGGCAGAGAAGCTGGCCGAAGAGGCCTGATGGCCGGTGCGTCGGCGGACGTTCGGTGAGATCTGCAATACGAGCGACAGCGGCGCCCTCGGGCGGCACTGCAAATTAGCGGCGATCGAGGGAACATGAGCATGAATGAGAATGGCGGCGGGGGCAATTTCGGCTCGTGTTGTGCAGAGATGAATGAGGTGCTGACGAGTCAGGATTTCGATCCGCTGATCACGGTCGGTGAAGACGAAGTGCTCTACATGTCGGTGGGGTTGATCGAATCCGCCGACGACGAGACCAGCATTGTCGATCATCCGGTGTTCTTCTGCCCGTTCTGCGGCTCCAAGCTGCAAACGCGCGAGGAAGTCAACGCCAAGGCCGGCGATGACGAGGAAGGCGAGGCGTGAGCTCGTTTGCCTGAGCCCGCGTCCTCCGAGCATGAGGCGGGCCGGGGCATCAAGTGGCGCAGGGACAGAATATGGCAACTTTCAAGTTCGAGCTCGTCAGCCCCGAGCGCATCCTGATGTCGGAGGACGTCGAGCAGGTCGTGGTGCCCGGAGGTGACGGTGACTTTGCTGTCCTGGCCGGGCATGCTCCTGTCATCTCGACGATCCGGCCGGGCATACTCGACGTGACCCTGCAGTCCGGACGCAAGCAGCTCCTGGTCAAGAGCGGGTTTGCAGAGGTCGATCCGGAGCGCCTGACGGTGCTTGCCGAGTGGGCGCACGACCTCTCGGAGCTGAGTGCCGACCGCATCAACAAGGAGCTGGCGGCAGCCGAGGAGTCACTGGCGGCCGCTCACGACGACAGCTCCAGGCTGAGTGCCTTCACCCTGGTGGAGGTGCTGAAGGGGCTGCAGTCCGCACGCGCGCACTAGCTGGCGGATCGCGCTCCTCTCATTCGATCCATAGGTTGTTTCAGGCGCCCGGGAAGCTGCCGGACCAGATCGGCACCGATGCCGTCCTGGCAGTTACCGGCGGGTGAGCTTGCCGGCGCGGGTGGGGTGCGGGGTCGCCCTGGGATGGCCTCCAAAAAGCGCCACCTTGCGATTATGTACGTTATGGTCGACAAAGGAATTGTGACGGTCTCGGCTGTATTGGTTGCAGTGCAGAGGCCACGCGGGTGGAGCCGGGCGAGAGCACGTCGTCCAGCCCGTATGTGCCGCAACTCAGGCTGAGACCGCGCGGTTCTTCCGCTCGCCGGCAGCAGTAGCAGGTAGCATGAACGTGAAAACGCCTGGAAAGACGCCGTTACTCGATCTGATCGGCACGCCGGAAGACCTGCGAAAGCTCGACGAGAAGCAGTTGCCTCAACTGGCGGACGAGTTGCGCCGCGAGACGATCGATGCAGTTTCGGTGACGGGCGGACATCTGGGCGCCGGGCTCGGTGTTGTGGAGCTGACGGTGGCGCTGCACTGGGTGTTCGATACGCCGCGCGACCGGATCATCTGGGACGTCGGTCATCAGGCCTATCCCCATAAGATCATCACCGGCCGGCGCGATCGAATCCGCACCCTGCGCCAGGGTGGCGGACTGTCCGGCTTCACCAAGCGGGCCGAGAGTGAATACGATCCGTTCGGCGCCGCTCATTCGTCGACGTCGATTTCGGCCGGTCTCGGCATGGCCGTGGCCCGCGACTTGAAGCACGGCACCAACAATGTCGTCTGCGTGATCGGCGACGGCGCGATGAGCGCCGGCATGGCCTATGAGGCGATGAACAACGCGGGGGCGCGCAACGAGCGGCTGATCGTCGTTCTGAACGACAACGACATGTCGATTGCCCCGCCCACCGGGGCGCTTTCCCACTACCTGGCCCGGATCAGCTCGAGCGGGACCTATCTGCAAATTCGGGAAGCCGGCAAGCAGCTCGCCAAGCGCCTGCCGAAGTTCTGGGAAGAGAAGGCCGCGCGGGCGGAGGAGTACACGCGGACCTATTGGACCGGCGGCACGCTTTTCGAGGAACTCGGGTTCTACTACGTCGGGCCGATCGACGGGCACGACCTCAGCGTGCTGCTGCCGGTGCTGCGGAATGTGCGGGACGCACGGCAGGGACCGATCCTGGTTCATGTCGTCACCAAGAAGGGCAAGGGCTATCCCCCGGCGGAGAGCTCGGCCGACAAATATCACGGTGTGAACCGGTTCAATGTGGTCACCGGCGACCAGGTCAAGGCCAAGGCCAATGCGCCGAGCTATACGCGGGTGTTCGCCGACAGCCTGATTGCCGAGGCGCGCAAGGACGACAGGATCGTCGCCATTACCGCGGCGATGCCTTCGGGCACGGGCCTCGATCTGTTCGGCAAGGAGTTCCCGGATCGGACTTTCGATGTCGGCATCGCCGAGCAGCATGCCGTCACGTTCGCGGCAGGGCTGGCGACCGAGGGCTTCAAGCCGTTCTGCGCGATCTACTCGACGTTCCTGCAGCGCGCCTACGATCAGGTCGTGCACGATGTCGCGATCCAGCGGCTGCCGGTCCGGTTTGCGCTCGACCGCGCCGGGCTCGTCGGCGCGGACGGGCCGACGCATGCCGGGGCATTCGACCTCGCCTATCTCGGCTGTCTCCCGGGGTTCGTGCTGATGGCGGCGGCTGACGAGGCCGAGCTCAGGCACATGGTTGCGACCGCGGTTGCCATCGATGACCGGCCATCGGCATTCCGGTATCCGCGCGGCGAGGGCGAGGGCGTGGAGATGCCGGCGGAAGGCATCCCGCTCGAGATCGGCAAGGGCCGCATCGTCAAGGAAGGGTCGGCCATCGCCTTGCTGTCGCTCGGGACGCGGCTGGCGGAATGCCTGAAGGCGGCTGACAGCCTGGCCGCCATGGGACTGTCCACTACCGTCGCGGATGCGCGCTTCGCCAAGCCGCTCGATACGCGGATGATTGCCGATCTTGCTGCCAATCACGAGGTCCTGATCACGGTCGAGGAGGGGGCCACCGGCGGCTTCGGCGCGCTTGTCCTGCATCATCTGGCAAGCAACGGGATGTTGGACCGCGGGCTCAAGGTGCGGGCGATGACGCTGCCGGACGCCTTTATCGATCACGACAAGCCCGAGGCGATGTACGACCTAGCCGGGCTCAATGCGGGAGGTATCGCAGCGATGGCGCTGTCGGCGCTGGGCCGCGAGACCGTCGGCGTCGATCTGGGCTGGGCCTGAACGGCCGCATCCGGCGGTCAGGCCTTCTCCAGCGTCGTCGCGACGACGCCTGCATGTCATTCGCAAAAGTGTTGCAAGACGGCAGCAGCGCCCGATCTCGCTGAGATGGACGGATACGCGTCCGGTGCAGTTGGCGCGGCGGCGGGATACAGAGTGTGCGGGCGTCCGAGCGCCCGTCAGGTTTCGCTGCGCCATAGATCGGCCATGGTTGGACCGACATCGCAGTGCAGACGGGATTGTTTGCGGGTGGCTGATTGTCCCGGGTGGAGGGAGCCGACGTGTTGTCAGTCTGCCATCGGATTTCGTCACGCGGTCGAACAACCGAAGCATGGATCAATCAGGCTGGGCGACGGGGTGTTGCGGCTCTGCGTCGGCTTGTTCCTTTCATCATGCTCGCAGCATGCCTCGTTGCATTGGGCCAGGGCCAGGCTCGCGCGCAGGATACGGCCGAGGCGGCGCAGCGACCGCCGCTGATCATTCCGATCTTCCTGAGCTCCAGGTCGGACCAATGCTACGACAATGGCTCGATCGCTGCGATCAGGTCGCTCACGGTCCGGGAACAGGAGCGGATCAACCGCGAAGGCGGCGTGGCGGGACGCTTCATCCGTGTGCGGTTCCTGGATGACCGGCGGAGCCAGGAGGCGAGCCTTGCGAATATGCGAGCCGCACTGGCCGATCCTTATGCAGTGGCGATGGTCGGCGTCTCCAACTCCAATACCGCGAAAGTGATGTTCGACCGCCTTGGACCGGAGATCGGGACCAGCGGCATCCCGTTTCTGTCCAATATCTCCATATCCAGCATCTTCAAGCCCTATGCCAACGTGTTTACCACGCGCGCCTCGCAGGACGACGAACGGCTGCCGGTCATGGCGCAATTCATCCGCAGCATGAATTTCGGGCGGGTGGCGTTCGCCGGGCGCAAGGATTCGGTCTTCAGCAACCTGCTCGGTGATGGTCTGAAGACGAGGCTCGGCGCGGAAAAAGTGATTATCGATCACCGGATCGGTATGGCCGGCGACAACCTCGATCCGGCGCAGGTCAGCGCTCTAGTTGCCGATGTTCAGCGGAACAACCCGGACATGATCGTGCTCAGCATAGGAACGACCCGGGCGTCGGACGTGATGGCCGCGATCAAGGCCGCAGGCGTGACGCCTGCGGTATTTCTCGTCGGAACGATCGGCCGGTTGAATCAGGCCGTCGTCAACGGCTGGCCGAACGCCATCTACCAGTTGGCCTGGGACCACCTGCCTTCCGCTTTCAATGAGAGGCTGCGGCGAAGCATTGCCGAGGGTGAGCCGTCGAGCTGGGTTTTCGAGGGGACGAAAGTATCCTCGGCGCCTGGTTGGGCGAAGGGGACGTGCAAGGAGCGTCCGGTCGTCGAACAGCCGGATCCGCTCGAAGCCCGGAACCTGCAAGCCATCAGCACGGGAACGCAGTATGCCGACATGGTGGCTCTGATCGCCGCGGCCGGACGCAAGGCCAGTCCGCGAGCAGGGATTGCGGAGCTGCGCCGGCATATCGTTCGCGAGTTGTCGGCGACGTATGCGGCGGACCGAGGCGCGTTCAAAGGCAGCTTCGAGAACTGGTCGTTCGATCCGCAGACGCGCGCGGCGCGGCGGACGCCGTTCGTGCTTATCCTTCCGCAGGGGCTGGGAAGGACGCAGCTTGCACCCTTGCAGTTCGTCCGTACCAAGAGCGGCGGGCTGCAGGCGATCGACACGCTCTATGTGGATATCGACCTGATCCGCGCTCATCGCATCGAAGACAATGAGAAGACGTTCTTTGCCGAGTTCTACCTGTCGATGCACGATGATCCCGGCGCTTCCATCGACCGGCTCGAATTCGCCAACGCTTATCTCGATCCGAGGACGAACGGGCGGCAGATCACGCAGCAGGTCGTGCATGGCGGAGGCGCCAGCGCGGCGTTCCCCGACGCAATGAAGATCTACAGGATTTCCGGCCGGTTCACGTTCGAGCCGGAGCTTTCGGGATATCCGTTCGACACGCAGCGTTTTGCGATCGAGATCCAGCCGAAGCGAGGGGACGCCACATTCATCGTTCAGCAGCCGCCGCTAGAATTGCGGGACCGGCAGGTCGAAACGGACGGATGGACGCCGCGCACACAGTATGTCGGATATGACGAGGACTTCGTACCGGTCGTCGATGCCTACTCGCTCGTGCCCAGCATCATTCCGTTCTACAAGGCGAGCTATGTCTGGATGATGCAGCGCGAGACGACGGATTATTTCCTGCGGGTCGCGGTGCCGCTGGCCTTCATCCTGATCGTGGCCTACCTGTCGATCTTCATTCCGCCGACGCACTTCGAGGCGATCGTCACGATCCAGGTCACGGCGCTGTTGTCGGCGGTCGCGCTCTATCTGGCGCTGCCCAAGCTCGATGCGGACACCGCAACGCTTTCGGATCGCATCTTCCTGTTCGACTATATGATGGTCAGTCTCATGATCGTGATCTCGATATTGAGGGTGAACCGCTATGTCGCGGCCCGGTCATGGATCAAGGGCACGCTGGGCTTCCTCCACGTCGTGGTGATCCCGCTTCT
>JBFWYV010000068.1:0-18659 GCA_050186055.1 Hyphomicrobiaceae bacterium
GAATGTCGTCGACGCCGCTCACCGCTCCGACCTCGCTTTGCAGCCTCGAGGCAGAGTAATAGTCGATCTGACTGGCTTTCTGATTGAGCAGATTGAAACCGTCGAGCCGCGCAATGAACGTATCCGAGAACTTGTAGCCGATCTGCGCCGAGAGGGGGGCTGTGGACTTCGAGCGGACGGAATTGTCCTCGATCAGCGGACGAGGTCCGAAGTAGCGCCAGTTCACGCTGGCGAACCAGCCACGCAGTCCGGGCACGTTGTCGAATTTGAGACCGATCTTGGCGACGCCGTCGACGGCGCCGGGAATGTAGCGCCCCGGCGCACCCGGATCGTCGGTCTTGAAACGAGCATGCGTGGAGGCGTACTCGGCGTCGAGCATCATCCACGGCAGGATTCGCCAAAGCAGCGTGATCTCCCAGCCGATGCGCCGGCTGGGCCGGCTGGCTTCCGTCGAGCCGGCGTCGCCGATAAAGACGATCTCGGACTCGTAGTCGAGCACGAACGTCGATGCGGTGAACTGGAGGCCGGGCAGCATCTCGCTGCGAATGCCCATCTCCGCACCCTTGGAGCGTACCAGCAGCGGTGATCTCGACACGGGCGAGACGCCGTCCGCCGGATCGACGACGGAGGTCGCACCTCTGAGATCGTTGCTGTGGTGGCCGAAGCCGCTGCTGAGATAGAGTTCGGTCCTTGCCCACGGACCGAATACGACGCCAAGCTTGGGGCTGGCGATGACGTCCGATGCGGTGCCGGAGTTGGCAGCGAGGTTGCTGTCGACATTGCCGCGGTGCCAGTCGCCGCGGAGGCCGGCGATCGTGCGGAACCACGGGGTCCAGTGTGTCGTGTTCTGACTATAGATGCCGGCAGTGGTCTCCGAAATGCGGTCCTCCCGCACGGTCGAGAGCCGCTCGCGCGCGCGCGTCTTGAACAGTCCGTTGTGTATGTCGTCGTGACGGACCTGCAGGCCGATTTCGGTCTCCGTCTTCACGCCTTGCATCAAGGTGCCGTAGAACACGTGAGCAGCGCGGCCGCCGATGATGGTGCGCCGGTCCATCTGGTGGAACTGGTCGCCGTTGACGTCATCGTCGAGGAAGTAGGTGAAGTTGGAAAAGAGATTTAGGTTGCTGCGGACGGCATAGGCGCTGATGCGGGTCGCCTGGCCGCCGCCGCGCTGCGCCCATCTTGCCGAAAGACTATAGCGGCCTGTGTTGCCGCCGTCGGTGTCGTCGAGGTTTCCATACCGGCCGATCAGTCCCCGATCTACGGCGCGCTGTGGGATCTGGTCGGTGGAGTACCAGTCGGCAGCGTAGCCCATTCCGGTTACGGCGAAGCCGTTGTCGCGCGTGCCCGTCGAGTAGCGCAGGACTCCGGTCGCCTTGCGCAGGTCGTCGGGACGGCTCCAAGGTCCATCATAGGTTTGCAGCGCTGCCGCCGCGAGGACATTGCCGGAGCCTTGGGACGCCGACATTGCGCCCAATGCGCGGCGGTATCCGAAGCTGCCGACCTCGATCTGGCCGATGTTCTTCGCCAGCGAGTCGACGTAGTCGATATGGATTGCGCCGGCAGAGGCGAAGTTGCCTTCGTCGGCGAAGTAGGGACCCTTGTGAAAGGCAAGGCCACGCGCCAGCTCAGGGATCATGAAGTTCATGTCCGCGTAGCCTTGCCCGTGACCGTGCGACGGCATGTTGATCGGCATGCCGTCGAAGAAAATCGCAAGATCGGTGCCGTGATCGAGATTGAAGCCGCGCAGGTAGTATTGGTTGGCTTTGCCTTCACCGGAATGCTGCGTGACGATGAGGCCTGGCACGGCCTCCAGAATCTCGGCAGGGCGGAATGGCGAACGTGCTTCGAGGCGGTCCTGGCCGATGATTCCGGAACTCGCAGTGGTGGCAATGCCGACAAGCGGAATTTCACCGCGCAGGGCATCCGCCGAGGGCGGCCAGGAGGCAGCCGACGATACTGCTGCGTCGCCTCCAGTCGCCGGTTGCGTGGATTGGGAGGGAGAGCGCTTCGCAGGGACGCGACGAGGAGACTTGGACGTCGTCGCAGTCGATTTCCTGGTCTCAATGACGATCGTTGGCAGGCTCGTAGCCGACTGCGCTGCGGCGCCGCCAGTCCAGCAGATTGAAACTAAAACTGCGGTGGCAATTCGACTGTCTGTACGCAACACATCCTCCACGCATGCACATGCTCAGGTCGCTTAACACGGCTGTGGAGATTGTCATACGTTATTATAAAAACATCATACTTTTGATCGCGCGTTGTTGCGGTCTGGGCACAGCCCGACGGTCTGTGGGCTGCTTTTCTCTCGGTCAGCTCTGGGGGCGCTTACGAGGTCGCCGATTGCCGACGCCGCAAGTTCCCGTGCGTCGTCGGCTGAAGAACCGGCTGGAGACGACGTGCTTATGCCGCGCGCGCCGTGCCGGCGGTATATGGCTCTCTTGCGGTCTCGTTGTTCAACTCGCTGAACCGAAGCGCCTTCGACGCCCAGTCCAGACGGACCGGACTGAAGCCGATTCCCGCATTGACCCTGAGAGTTGATGCGGCGTGTGCGAGGTGCGAAAGCCTGGTGCGGTCGTGTGTGCGCATCACTGGAGCGAACCGGCGCGTGGACATCGCCTCGGCAAGACACCTGAGCCGGTACACGATCGCGAGCGCAACAGCAGGTTCCTGGAACATGGTCACGATGCTGTGCTCGATGTGCTCGATCGTTTCTGTCGGACTTGTTCCCACCAATGCTAACCCTGTCCTCTGCCGATCGAACCAATAGAGGGCCGCGGCCTCCATGTCTGCTGGCGCCACCGGCGCGACGTCGGTCTCATCCCAGGCCATTGCCGGAGCAAAGGCCGCCGCCGGTGCTGTCCCGGTGATGCGGGTTTGTAAACCGGAGAGTGTTGGCGTGATCGTCATGATACCGGTCTCAGTTGCTGAAAGCCGTCCAGGGACTGCCGACGAGAGGAACGATCTGCGTGGGACGTCCCAGCTCAAGGAGGAAATCCACCTCGATGCCCAGCAGGGCGCCGTTGCGGTTGGTGATCTCGGAGGACGAGAACCGAAACCTGCGGCCGTTCTCGGCGGCGATGACGCCGATGCCATGATTACTGTAGAACTTGGTGATTTTGCCGACCATGGCACACTCCTTCGTTCAACCTGACGGACCAGGAGCCTGGCAGCGGGCTCCGTGTCTCATGTCTGCCAGTATGCGTTGGAGAGAGCAGCGCCGCTGTTTCGCCGGAGACAGCCCCGTTCGCGCCGGGTTCCCCTGTAGCCCGTTTGTGTGCGGAGCAAGGAGGTCGGAGGCAGACGCCGGCAAGTCCGGTGATCCTGCAACTCCGTTTGAGACGCGGCCGTCCGTTGCCTCACGCGTATCTGCCGGTTGCGCTTACGTCGGCCTGGGACCGAGCAGAATCGTTGCCGCGCCGACGAGGCAGATCGCGGCCCCGATAAGGTCCCAGCGGTCCGGTTGGGCCCGCTCGAACACCCAGAGCCAGCATAATGAGGCGACGATATAGACGCCTCCGTAGGCTGCGTAGGCGCGGCCGGCAGCATCAGTATCGACGTGCGCGAGCAGGTACGCGAACAGTGCCAGGGATACGAGTCCCGGGAACAGCCACCATGGCGAACCGTCCAGCCTATGCCAGGCCCAAAACGCAAAGCAGCCGGCGATCTCGGCCAGCGCAGCCAGAATATAGAGGATGGACGTCGACAGGATTGTTGGCATCTGGTGCAGTCCGCGTGGTGGGAGTGGTCAAGTCAAGCTGGCTGCACCGCGATCCTTTGCGCGCGAGATACCCGATGCCGCAAGAGGGTTTATTCCAACGACAACCCGGCGGCAGTCGTCCTCGGATCGTTGCTGGGACGACTCCCGAGGTTTCTGAAAAATCTGAATCGAGGCACCGAGAATGCCTGCGATCCCGCAATCGCACTGTCGGCTCACGCCGTCGTCCCCGCTCGTCAGCCGCTCCTTGGCCTGGAGCAACTCACGCGTAGACGTGCCAGTGATCGTTCGGCAGGATGACGGAGACCCGTTGTCCAATGTCAAAGCTGGATTCACCGGGCAATTTCACCGTCAACGTAATATCGGGCAGTTCCACCTCGTACTGTGCGGAATCGCCCAGATACGTTCTGCTCTTGATTGTGCCTTCCGGCGCGTTCGCATGACCGTTCGGGCCCGGCGCCAAAGCGAGATGCTGCGGCCTGATCGCCAGCGTCACCGGTTTGCCGACCTGGCAATTCGGCGGCAAGGCGTAGGGGCGTTTGCCCAGGGGCGAATCGACCTCACCCGGTCCCGCGACACTGCCCGGAATGAAATTCATTTCACCGACGAACTCGGCGACGAATTTGTTGGGCGGACGGGCATAGACGTCTTCCGGCGAGCCGATCTGCTGAATCGTGCCCTCGTTCATGACGCAGATCTTGTCGCCCAGGCTCAGGGCTTCGGCCTGGTCATGTGTGACGTAGAGGGTCGTTACGTCGGCGGTTGCTGCGATCTTCCTCAGTTCGAGCCGCATTTCCTCGCGCAACCGCGCGTCGAGATTGCTGAGCGGTTCATCCATGAGCAGCACCATCGGGTGCGTGACGATGGCCCGCGCGAGCGCGACGCGCTGCTGCTGGCCGCCGCTCAGGTCCGTTACGGGTCGATCATGCAATCCATCCAGTTGCACGAGGCTCAGGCAGTCCATCACGCGGGTCTTGACCTCTTTGGCAGGAAGCCGCTTGCGCCCGTCCGTGAGAGGCAGCGCCACGTTCTGATAGACGTTGAGGTGGGGCCAGACGGCATAGCTCTGGAAAACCATGCCGATGTTGCGGCGCTCCGGCGGCAGGAAAACGCCGGTCTCGGCCGAATTCGCAAGCTCTCCGCCGATCTCGATGGTGCCGCCGTCGGGCCGCTCCAGACCCGCTACGCAACGCAGCGTTGTCGTCTTGCCGCACCCGCTCGGCCCCAGCAGCACCACGAATTCATTCTCGGAGACATCCAGGTCGATTTTTCGAACCGCATGCACAAGCCCCTGGCTGGACCGATAGACCTTCTCCAGCCCTTGAATGGAAATGATCGTTCTTTTCGTCATGTCGTGGCCTGTGTCTCGGCGGAAAGCCGGGGCTAAATGTCGGCAGAGACTCTGCTTCTGCGTGCGTACCGCCAGCTGATGAGCAGAAGCGGCAAGAGGGCGAGCATCATCAGGACTGTAATGGCGGCCGCCGACGTGGGCGCTCCCTGAGTCCACCGTCCCCAGACGATGGCGGGTAGCGTGACATTGTCCTGGGAGATCAGGAAGACGGCTGCCGTCATCTCTCGATAGACGAGCAGGGCGGTCCAGATCCAGACGGAAAGCAGGGTTGGGCGCAACAGCGGAAGCATCACGCGATGAACTGTGCGCACCTTGGGCAGACCCGACGTATAGGCGGCCTCCTCGAGTTCCTTGTGGATCTGGATCATTGAGCTGTTGAGCGCGCGCGTTCCGAACGGCAGCCAGACGATCACATAGACAGCGACCAGTATCCAGACGGTTCCATAGATGGGCACGTACGTCCGGAGGACATAGAGAGACAGCAGCAGCGCGCCGACGGATATCACGACTCTCGGGATCGTATGCGGCAGGAACGCGCCGAACTCGAGCACGTAGCGCCATTTGCTCCGCGAGCGAACGACCAGCCACGAAACACAGAATCCGAGGAGGAGGATGATCGGCGGCACGACGATCATCAGGATTGCCGTGTTCCAGACACCGCGGAGGGTGTATTCCCAGTTCAGTTGCTGGAAATTGACGAGCGTGAACAATTTCATCGATTCAAGCGATGGCGGAGTCAGGTAAGGCATGAACGCCATATATGCGACCAGAAGCACCGGCAGGAGGAGACCGATGCAGAAGTAGAGCAGGATGAACGCCCAGCAGGCGATGGTCCAGCGTCCGAGATCGAGCTGTCTCGCGCGGTATCCCTTGCCGGTGATGACCTGGTAGCGCTGGCTGCGGCGCAGCGTCTGGACGTACCAGACCGTGAGAGCGAGGGCGACGAGCACCATCAGCGTGCCCAAGGCCGCCGGGATTCCGTATTTCGGCAATCCGTCGGGCGGGAAGGCCTCGTTGAACACGAATGTGCTGAACACGAAGATGTTGTTCGACAGTCCGATGACTGCGGGGATGTCGAATGTCGCCAGTCCGATGACGAAAATATAGAGAAGAGCGGCAAGAATGGCCGGACGGGCGAGCGGAAGAGTTATCCGCCAGAGCGTCTTTGGAAAGCTCAGGCCGGACGTTTGGGCTGCCTCTTCGAGCGCCGGGTTCATGGTCCTGAACACCTGCACGCTGAGCACGAACGCCAATGGCGCCAGCGTCAGTCCTTCGATGAAGCCCATGCCGACGGCGTTCTCGATGTTGATCGGACCACGCTGCAGCCCGAACGTTCCCATCAGCATCTTGTTGACGAGGCCGATCCGCTGATGGGCGATGAAGGTCCAGCCCATTCCGATGAAGATCGGCGGAATGAGAAGACCTGTTGTCATGAATGCGTAGATCAGCGCCTTCGGCTGGATCGTGCTGCGCTCGGTGATCCAGGCAATCGGCAGGCCGATGGCGAGGGAAACGAACGTCGTGGCCACGGCGAAGATGAAGGTGTTCTCGATCACCTCGATAACGAACGGATCGGCGAAGATCGCGCGGTAGTTCTCCAGCGACAGGGGAGCATTCCATGAGCCGAGCTCGCCCGACTGAAAGCTCACCCAGACAAAGACGACCACGATGGCGAGTAGCGCCACCATGGGCAGCAGCGCCAAAGGCAGGAATGGCGATACCGATTGGCGCGAGAACAGCGCCTTTCTGGAGTAAGTGCCGATCGGTCCTTTTTGCATCAGCGTGCCGCTCGAAGAGAACGTTCCACAATCCCGGCTCTCATGGTCTGGAACCGGCAGGTTGCGAGGTCGCGAACGGGTCGCCTGCCGCATAGCATGGGCGGACCTGTCGCGACCGATGCCGCGTCATCTCTGGACGCTTCGTCATTTGATCGAAACTTGCGGGCGGCTGGCGTTTGCTCTACCTGCCGCCTCGTCCTCGAACGATGCGCTTCAGCTTGTTCTGCACGGCGCCGAGGTCGATCCCGTCCTTGTCCTGCTGAACTGCGCGCTGGACAGTTTCAGGGATGAACTTCGAGTTCGGATTTTTCTTCCTGAACTCGTCGACCAGCTCTTTGGATTTGGATCCGGGGTAGATTTCCAGGTCATAGGCGCCGTGCTTCCAAAGCAGGTCCTGGGCTTCCTTTGTCTGCGTGAAGGCGACGAACAGCTTGCCGACGTTGGGATGCTCTGCGTTGGCGGGCACACCCAGGTCTATGACGTTGTCGCGTATCAGTTCCTTCGGGACGACATGGCCCAGCGGCGCGCCGCGCCGCTGATAACGGACCGTCGCGTCCATGCCGCAGTCGAAGAACAGGATGGCGAATTCACCGCTGGCGACCTTATCGAGACTGTTGCACTGAATGAAGCCGCCGATCTGGGGCTTGAGGCGGGTCATGTAGTCGATCATGAACTTTTCACCCAGGGCATCCGGCGCGGCTGCCTGATAGAAGCCGGTCAGGTAGGGGGTGATGGCGACCAGTCCCTTCCACTTCGGCTTCATCACGTCTTCTATGCCGGTGGGGATATCGGCGCCCTTCACCATGTTCTTATTGTAGACCATGCCCACGACGCGCGAGGCGACGGCAAGTCCTACGCCTTCCGGGTTCACTCGATCCAATACGGCATCGGCCGGGGCGGGGCGCTCGATGAGGTCGTTCCACTTGACCTTCATGAGCATGCCGCTTTCCAGCCCGGCGGACATGTGGTTTGCGCTGCCGAGGAAGATGTCGGTGCTCGACGGCTGCCCGGCCTTGTACTCCTGGGTCAACCGGCCGAGGTTCGCAGGAAAGCTTCCCCCTTGCGTGAACTGCAAGGTGATATTCGTTCCATACATCTTATTGAGAGTCGCCAGCATGTCCTTGATGCCGACGTCGGCTCCGAAGTGATCTTCGGTCCACAATACCTTGAGGACGCCTTCTTTCTTCGCACCTTCGATTACCTTCTCGAGTGCGGGAGAACGTGCGAAAGCGGTCCCCGCCAGGAGGATCGATGTGCACACCACTACTGAGGAGCTTATCGCAGCCAACAGACGTCTGGGTTTGCGCTTGCAGGGCATGTTCGTTCCTCCCTTGTGCATTTCCTTGAAGCGATTGGAGAAATGCTGTTCCATTCGCGGGCAACTGTCAATCCCGCAGAAAGCCGAGCCGGGCCCGAGGGGGAGTGCGGGCCGCTCGGCTCCAGCCGCTGAGAGAGGGGTGCGCTCCTGTCGTCCACGCAACGAAGCCGCCGGTTGTGTTGCCCGATGGTGCGCCGCGGCGCTGGAATGATCAACATGCCTTGACATGGCATTGACGCAGTGATGACTTGCGCGACGATCCAAAAGGGGTGCCGGCTATTCATGCCGCCAGAGGAGTGAAACGATGTTTCGCAACGCAGCAGCAATCTTCGCGTTTTCGTCTTTTGTGGTCGGCTGGGTTGGTCTGATGTCGCCGGCGCAAGCGCAGACGCAGACGATTGAATTCGCCATATGGTTCTCCGAACGCGACCATTATGCGGAGCACGTGCGCAAGTGGGTCGCGGACATCGAGAAAAAGACCGAAGGCCGGGTCAAGATCAATCTGCACTTCTCCGGCTCACTGGTTCCGGCGAAAGAAACGGTGAATGCCGTGCGCAACGGCGCGGCAGGTGGGGGCACCACCAGCATCAGCTTCCTCGCGGGCATGTTCCGCCCGCTCTCGTACATGGAACCGCTGATGTGGGTCCCGGCCGATCCCAAGATTGCGACCGACACGATGAGGAAAATACTTCCGGTCGCTCGCAAGCTGATGGAGAAGCGTGGGCTGAAGCTGATGTTCGCCTTTCCCTCTGCCGGTCTCGTTTCGAACTGCACCGATGGTCACATGATCAAAGTGTCGGATTGGAAAGGAAAGAAAGTGCGCGCTGCCGGCCGCTGGCAAGGCATTCAACTGCGTGCGCTCGGCGCGGCTCCGGTGGCCATCGATCCGGGCGAGGTCTATATCGCGCTGCAGAACAAGACAGTCGATTGCATGATGTTCCTGGCGAACCTCACGCTGTCGGCAAAGATCCAGGAAGTGGCCCCCTACATCACATACTGGCGCGACGGGGCGAATGCGTCGGCCTACTACTTCAACCTGGACCAGTGGAACAGGATTTCGCCGAAGGACCAGAAGGCGATCATTGAAATATCCGACAATGTGGTGCCGGAGACAGCACCCGCGCTGGTCCAGATGCAACTCGATTCCATCAAGGCACTCGAGAAGGCCGGGGCCAAGGTGCACATGGCGACGGATAAGGAAATCTCGGACTTCAAGATCGCGACCAAGGTCGTCTGGGACGACGTCAACAAGATCGCGGGTCCCGCGGGCAAGCCGATTGCAGACGTTGTGCTGCCGCTTCAAAAGTAAGAAATTGACCGGTCATCAGCGAATTCTGCAAAGCGGATTTGTCAATGAACAGTGAGACGACTGCCTCGGAAGGCCCGGCTTGGCTCGACCGGTTTGAGGCCTTCACGAGGTTCGTCAATCGTTTGTTTGCTGCGTCCGCCTGCGTCCTCGTCATGGTGATCACTGCCCTGATCGTCGCCGCGGTGTTCTATCGCTATGTGCTGCACAACCCGATCTCCTGGGTGCTCGACATCACCATCTTCATCTTGGCATTCGTGTTTTTCCTTGCCGTTGCCCCCGCGTTGGAGAGCGGCAGTCACATCGAGGTGGACCTGTTCGACCCGCTCATTCCCCGCAGCGCCCGCAAGTTTCAGCGGTTGATCGGCAAGGGGCTGACGCTCGTGTTCTCCATCGTATTCCTGTTTTTCGTCGTCGACTTCTACATCGAGATCGTTGAAACGGACGAGTTGTCGTTCACCATGGTCACGGTCCCGCTCAAATGGGTGTACTGGATCGGCCCCGTCGGCGCGCTCCAGCTCGTGCTGACCGCGTTTGTCCAGTTCGTAAGGTTCTGGCGTGATCCGCTCCCGACAGATGAACCCGATGCCGTAGCCAGCTCGCACTGAGAACAATCACGGGATTTCGACATGTGGATTGCGGCATTTGGGAGCTTTCTTGTCTTCCTGCTCTGCCTGCTGCTGCTGCTCGCGACGCGTACGCCGGTTGGCGTCGCGCTCGGAACGGTTGCGATGGTTGGGACGGCGCTGTTCGTATCCCCTTCCGCCGTCAGTCAATTGGCTTCCTCCGCCTATTCGCTATCGACCAATTTCATTCTTGTTGTGGTGCCGTTGTTCATACTGATGGGCGAGGTTCTCTCGGCCACGGGCATCGGTGCCAACCTTTTTCGCGCTGCCGAGGTGTGGTTTCGGCGAGTTCCCGGAGCCCTGGCAGTGGGGACGGTATGGGCCTGCGCGTTATTCGGCTCGGTTTGCGGCTCCAGTCCGGTCACCGCCACCACCATCGGGTCGATGGCGATCCCGGAGATGGTGCGGAGAGGCTACGACAAGTCGCTGGCGCTTGGTGCAACCGCTGCCGGCGGCACGCTCGGCATACTCATTCCGCCAAGCATCGCGATGATCGTGTACGGAGTCATCACCGACACGTCGATCGGCCATTTGTTCATGGCAGGCATTGTGCCGGGTCTCCTGCTGGCGTTTCTGCTTTCCTTGACCATCGTGCTCATTGCGATGCGTCGGCCCGATTGGGCGCCGCCGGTAACCGATCAACCGACTGCCGGCGAGAAATGGAGCGCGCTGGCCGCCGTGCTTCCGGTCATTGTGCTTGCGGTGCTGGTGATCGGATCGATTTACTCCGGTGCAGCCACGCCGACCGAGGCCGGAGCCGTCGGGGCCGCAGGCGCTCTCCTCATCGCGCTCGCCATGCGCCGGCTGTCGTTCGCTGTGCTGACACGGAGCCTGCAGAAGACCATTCGCACCACGGCCATGTTCCTGCTGCTGCTGACGGGCGGACTTTTCAGTTCGTATCTGCTCGCCCGGCTTGGCATCCCGCAGGCAATGTCGGACCTCCTCACCAGTCTGCCGTTGCCGCCGTGGGCCGTCATGGTGCTGATCAACGTCACGCTGCTGATCCTGGGCATGTTCATGGATCCCGGCAGCATCGTGGTGATCGTGATCCCGATCTTCATCAAGACCATCATTGCCCTGGGCTATGATCCGGTCTGGTTCGGCGTGATCGTCACGATCCAATCGGAAATCGCCGCGATAACGCCGCCTGTAGGCTTCAATCTCTTCGTATTGAAGTCGGTCGCCCCTGGCGTACAGCTGCACGACGTTGCAAAGGGATCCATCATCTTCGTCATCCCGATGCTGGTGGCGATCGTGATCCTGACCGCGTTCCCGCAGATCGCACTGTTTCTGCCGCAGTTCCTGCTTGCCAAATAACGCCGGAAATGGGGACCAGCCGCCGGCAGCGGGACATCCCGCGCCACATCGCAACTGACAAGGACAGGCTCAATGCCAAGCACGACGGAGATACAGGCGCGAGGCCGCAAGGTGGCCGTGATCGAGTCAGGCAACGGGCCGCCGCTGCTCTATCTCCACGGTTTTGCGGACCTGCACGGACTGGCCGGAGAGCCGATGGCTTTTCACCAGGGCCTGGCGGAGCGCCGCCGGATGATTGCACCGGCTCATCCCGGCTGCAACGGATCGGATGATCTCAGTGATGGGAACAGGGTCGAGGACTATCTTTTTCACGTCTGCGAAGTGCTCGACTCGCTGGGACTCGATCGCTGCGATGTCGTGGGACACTGCGTCGGCGGCTGGCTGGCGGCGGAACTGGCCGTGCGGCATCCCGAACGCGTCAATCGTCTGGTATTGATCGGCGCTGCCGGATTGTTCGTGCCCGGGGAGCCGATAGCCGATATCTTCATGCATTCACAGGCGAACCGCGGGACCAGCTTTGCCACTCTCCGTCGGATTCTTTTCGCCTCCGAGAGCCACCCACAGGCGCTTCGCCATTATCCGGACGGGCGCGGAGAGGTGGAAGAAGAAATGCGCCGCTACGCCATGCTGAGGTTTGCTTCTGCAATCGGGTTCCGTCCCCCGTATCTCTACAATCGGCCGCTCGTCGATCGGCTCTACAGGGCGGACATGCCGTCCCTCGTCGTGTGGGGCGGCAGCGACGGCATGGTGCCGCCGGCGCACGGCAAGGTCTACGCCGAAAGGCTCGGCGGCGCATCGCAACTGTGCATCGTCGAGAATGCCGGGCATGCGGTACATGTAGAGCGCGCAAGCGAGGTTCTTGCGGCAGTGACCGCTTTCCTCGACTGAATTCCGGTTTGATGTGGGCCGCATACCGGCCGTATGCTGAGGAATCTGATTGATGACGAACGCAGTCAAATTGTTTTGCTGGCACTTCATGTCCTATCCATATCTGCCGGCTGATTTCGACGAGAAGTACGACAGCGGCTGGATCACGGTTCCAAACCGGCTTTGGGATAGGGAGCGTACCAACGGCCTGCTGAATGAGTACATCGATCAGCTGGCTTACGCTGACACGCTTGGTTTCGATGGCATGGTGCTGAACGAGCATCACCAGAACATTTACGGCCTGATGCCGTCTCCGAACATCATAGCCTCGGCCCTCACCCAGAAGACGAGCCACGGCAAGATCGTCGTGCTGGCCAATCTGCTTCCGCTGCATGGCAACCCGCTGCGGGTGGCGGAGGAGTATGCGATGCTCGACAACATGTCGAACGGTCGTGTTATCGCCGGATTTGCTCCAGGCGGCGGCCAGGAGACATTCAACTACAACACGCCTGCTGCGATTCAGCGCGAACAGTTCTGGGAAGCGGTAGAGCTCATCCATCAGGCCTGGACGCGCGAGGGACCGTTCACATTCGAGGGGAAGCATTATCCGCTGCGCTACGTCAATCCGTGGCCGATGCCGACGCAGCAGCCGCATCCGGAAGTGTGGATTCCAGGCTCGCAGTCGACGGAAACGATGCGGCAGATCGCGCGGCGTGGCTATTGCTATTTCCTGTCTTCGCGTGTCCATGGCGGGGCGATCGCCAAGGTGCGGGATCACTTTGCATCGATCCTGGAGGCCGCCGGCGACAGCTATCGTCCGGGTCGCATGGGCATATTGATGTCGGTTCATGTCGGCGAGACGGACGAGCAGGCGCAGGCTGAGTCGCATGAGGGTGTCTGGTATTTCCTCAAGAACTGCCTCAAAGGGCATCTGCGCAATTTCGCCGGCCGGTCAATGACGGGCGGTCCGGGTGTGCCGAACATGGCGGTCTCGGATTATCGGCGTCTTCTCGAGAACAGCCGGCCTGGGCGTGCCATGCTCGGCGACGCGGAGGATTGGGCTGAGTTGAAGAAGACACAGTCGATCATCGTCGGCGGACCGGAAACAGTCTGCCGTCAGATCATCGACCTGATCAACGAGACGCGAGTCGGAAACCTTCTCATACAGTTTCACATGGGAAACATGCCTGATGCCGTGGCGCGCAACAGCATGCGTCTGTTCGCCACGAAGGTTGCGCCGCGGCTGCGTGCCGAATCGGCGGATCTTTTTGCGCGGCACTATCCTGAAGTCGAATAGTGGCGAGCGCCGCCGTGGAATGAGAGCCGGTCCCGGGGACGGCGCCTGTGGCCCGGCGACCTCATCGCAGCCGCATGAATCCCGTCTACAATCAAGCCTGCGCCAAGCTGCGATGGTCGGAGCCCGGCCCGGCGTATTGCGAAGTCATGGCGAAGTTGCGCATTCTAGCAGCACCGTTCGAGCCAAAGCCCAGTCAACACGTGAGGGTAGATCATGTCCAGAAGGTCCTGGTTCAGCCGCTTCGCGGCTGGAGTCGCGTATGCATCCGGATTGCCGGTCACTTTTCTGCTCGCGGTCCTCACGATCGTGGTTTGGGTCGTTTCGGGACCTGTGTTCAACTTCAGCGATACATGGCAGCTCGTCATCAACACGGGCACGACAATCGTCACGTTTCTGATGGTATTCCTTATACAGAATACGCAGAATCGGGATTCTGTCGCGATGCAGCTCAAGCTCGATGAGCTCATTCGCGCGGTCAATGGCGCGCACAATGCATTGCTTGATATCGAAGAGCTCGATGACCGGATCCTGTGGCAAACGCAGCGCCGCTACCGAAAGCTCGCCGAATACGCGCGTGCCGAGATTGCCGC
This sequence comes from Hyphomicrobiaceae bacterium, assembly GCA_050186055.1. GTDB lineage: Bacteria > Pseudomonadota > Alphaproteobacteria > Rhizobiales > Hyphomicrobiaceae > CAMDPA01. Next base: position 14,169 of record JBFWYV010000068.1, read on the forward strand.
CGGGAGATCCGATATCGCTCCGGTAGATGCCGTGGACTGATGGGGTCTTTCCGCCGTGTCCTTGGTGACGCTCAGCCGTCCCGTTTCGATAGCACCCGCATCCACTGGAACATCCGGGTTGGCGTCATCGGATATTCCGGCACGCGCAGTCCAAACGGCTTCAGCGCGACCTCCACTGCAGACACGACCGCCGCGGCCGCCGGCACGCAGCCTGCTTCGCCGACGCCTTTCACCCCCAGCGGATTGAGCGGTGAGGGATACGATGCGTGGATCACGTTGAGGCTTGGGAGATCCGTTGCCGTCGGCATCGTGTATTCGGCCAGCGTGGTCGAAACCGGCTGCGCTTCATCGTTGTAGACCATCCACTCGAACAGCGCGTTGCCGATTCCATGCACTGCGCCGCCGACGAGCTGGCCCTTGACGATCATCGGGTTGATGAGATTGCCGCTGTCGTTGACGACGACATAATTCAGCAGGCGGACGGCGAGGGTTTCTATATCGACATCGACCTCGACTGCGTGGCATCCGAAACCGTAGGTCAGAGCACTCGGCAGGAAGCTCTCCATGCTCTCGAGGCCCGGCTGGAAGCCGCTTGGCAACGCATAGCCCGGCACCCCGGACAGCGTCTCTGCAACTTGGCGCAATGTGATGCCCGATCCGGGGACGCCTTTTACCTCTATTCGTCCATTCTGGAGGATCAGGTCGCTTGCTGCGGTCTCGAGCAGATGAGCCGCGAGGTCGATTGCCTTTTCGCGGACATTGACCGCTGCGAGGTGTACGGCCGAACCCGCCGTTATCGTCTGCCGGCTTGCAAACCCGCCCTGCCCGTAGGGGATCACGCTGGTGTCGCCCGCAACAACCGTGACCTCATCAGGATCGACTCCGATCTGTTCAGCGCAGATCTGGGCCAGTGCGGTCTTGATGCCTTGTCCCATCGGCATCGCGCCGGTGTATACCGAAACGCGTCCCGAACGCCCCACGCGCACGATGCCGGATTCGAAAGGGCCTCGTCCGGTCCCTTTCGAGCCGATGCCGATGCCGATGCCGATGTGCCTGCCTTCTGCGCGTGCCCTGGCCTGACGCTCGGGGAAGCCGCCATAGTCGATGGCCTCGAGCGCCATATCGAGGCATGCGGGAAAATCTCCGCTGTCGAGCGCGACGGGCGAGCCCGACCGCGTTTTGATCGGAGTGACGAAAGGCAACTGGTCGGGCTTGATCAGATTGCGACGCCTCACCTCGGCGCGATCGAGGCAAAGCGCGTCGGCCACGGCGTCCAGCACGCGCTCCATGGCAAACGCCCCCTCGGGGTAGCCGGCGCCTCGCACGGGTGCGACAGCGACCTTGTTGGTCTCGACGACGCTGACGTCGATTTTATAGGCGGGCAGGAGGTACGGGCCCGGGACCGCTGTCGAAGCGTTGTAGGGCAGGTTGGTCCCCTGCGGCGTGAACGCGCCGTTGTCGTGGATCATGCGTCCCCTGATCCCGCGCAGGCGTCCGTCCGATTCGAAGGCGACGTCGAGATCCCAGTACTGATCGCGTTCCTGGATGGCGCTAAGAAAATGCTCGCGCCGGTCTTCGATCCATTTGATCGGCCGTCCCGTCAGAAGACATGCCGCGGCGATGGCGGCATCCTCCGAGTACATAATGAATTTGGCGCCAAATCCGCCGCCGACCTCCGGCGCGATGACGCGTAGCTGGTTCTCATCGCGGCCGAGAAGCTTCATCAGCATCGCGCGCAGCTCGTGGCTCATCTGGGTCGAGGCCCAGACCGTCAGGAGATCATGATTGGTATCCAGAACCGCAGCGATTCCGCGGCCTTCGATCGAGTGGGCGCAACCGCGATGTTGCTTGATTGAAACCGTCGTGAGGTGAGGTGCATTGCCGAAGGCGGATTCGATGTCGCCGTATGATTGCCCGAGTTTCTGCAGGAGATTGCTCCGACGCGAGCGGCGCACAAGCGGTGAGCCCGGCTCGAGCGCTGTCCGGCAATCGGATACCGCCGGCAGCGGCTCGTAGTCGACCTCGACCAGGGCTGCGGCATCCTCGGCTATATACCGCGAGGAGGCGAGCACAAGCGCAACCGCCTCGCCGGCAAACGACACTTCGTCGTCGGCCAGGACGAGCGGCGTCACATCCGGGGGAAATTGCTTGTTGGGAAACTGGAGCGGGATGCGCCGGTCCGTCACCATGGGCAACAGGTCTTGCTGTGTAAGTACGTCGTGCACGCCGTGCATTTCGCGCGCAGTCGACGTGTCGATGCTCCGTATAAGCGCATGGGCGAAAGGGCTGCGAACGAAGGCGGCGTGAAGCGCGTCGGGCATCAGCAGATCATCGATGAAGCGGGCCGTCCCCGTCAGCAAGGCCTTGTCCTCTATGCGCCGGACCGGCCGGCCGATCTGGCTCGACGTCGTCGTTTGTTCGTCCACGGTCGTCTCCCTCGCACGCTTCGCTTTCCGGTGGGCGTGCCCTGACCCTGATGCAAATCACGATGTTCTCATTGAAACGTACTTTTATCCAGAGGCATGCTCGGGGCTGATATGAATTTTGATCCCGATGCGGGCGCCGACTGATAGTCGGGCGAGGCAAACCTGCGGGGACTGAACGTATTCGCTTTTCGCTATCGGTCGCAAATTGGTCTGGTCTTCCTCCGATCCGGCCTTTAGGCTCCTCGTGTGGTCAACTGCAGCATGCCCTTCGATGGAATTGGGAGACTTTCATGATGCGTTACCGATACTCGTTCGTCGTCATATCCGCCCTGCTGGTGGGCTTGATGGCGGGAACATCTCAGGTGAGTGCGCAAATCAAAATCAAGATTGGCAAGCTTCCTGGTGGAAGCGGCTTTCACATCCCAAGTTACGTCGCGATGGAGCGGGGTTTCTATAAGGAGGAAGGACTCGACGCCACATTCGTCAACTTGGTCGGAAAGGCTCAGGTCACAGCGGGCATGACGGGCGCCATCGACTTCTCCGCCATCGTCTCCGGCAGCGCGCAGGCGACTTTGTCCGGCGCCGAGCTGCGCTACGTCGTGGGTGAAGCGCTGAAGTCACACTGGGTCATCATTTCGAAGCCCAGCATCGCGAAACCGGAGGATCTCCGCGGAAAGATAGTCGGTTATGGCCGCCAGGGAAGCGCAGATTATGACGAGGGCGCCGCTGTGATGTTGCGGGCTTTCAAGATGAGCCCCGGCAAGGACTACAAGGTGATCTCGCTGCCCGGCGAGCCGGATCGCGTGGCTGCACTGATCAATGGCAGCATCGATGCCGGCCTCGTGACGGTTCCGCATGTGCCGGCTGCAATAAACGGTGGTCAGAAGGTTTTGCTTCGGGTCGGCGATTATATTCAGCGTGCGGGCGGCACGATCTGGACCAGAAAGGCTTTCGTCGACCAGCATCCCGAGGCAATTCCCAAGTTCATCCGCGCGATAGCCAAGGCCATCATGTACTACCGCACCAATAAGGAAGGATCGATGGCGATTCTAAAGAAGGTCCTTGGCGTCAAGACCGACAAGGATGCGGAGGTCGTCTGGGAGCAGACAAAGGATACATACGGGGCCGAATTGCCGAAGGAGTCGTTCCGCCAGATCTTCGAGTCACGTCGCCAGGCCATGATCGCGGGCGGTCAGTGGGCGAAAGACAAGCCGTTGCCGGATCCCGAGCAGTGGCTGCTGCGTGACGTTCTTGAAAAGACGCTTGCGGAAATGAAGTACGAGCCTGCAAAGCTCTGATACCAGGATGTCGATTTTGGAGCCGGGTCAGTGCGTGGTCCGGCTCCGGCTTTATATATGTTTCAGTACTCTTTCAGCGCTTGCGGGCGCCAGCGCGTCAAGCGGTTCTCGATCACCTGTACGACAGCGGCCATTGCCAGCGACAAAGCTGCAAAGACGATGAGCGCGGCAAAAACGACATCCACGCGATATTGAGCAGCGGCCTGCACCATCATCACGCCGAGCCCGTTTTCCGATCCGAAGAACTCGGCAATGACCACGCCCAGCACGGCGCGGCCGATGGCGAGCCGCAGCCCCGCGACGATGTAGGGCATCGAGTTCGGGATCACGACCAGTCTGGCGACGTCCCATTCCTTCGCTCCCATGGAGCGCACCACATTGATCAGCAGCTTGTCCGCGTTCCGCACGCCTTCGTAGGTATTTATCAGCAGAGGGAACAGGGCACCGATGAAAACTATGAGCACTTTGGCCCATAGGCCGATGCCCAGCCAAACCATCACGAGCGGAAGGAACACGAGCCGGGGCGTCGCGTTCAACGCCGTGATGAACGGGTCGAGCATTGCGTTCATGGTGCGGGAGCGGCCGATGATCACGCCAAGTGGCAGGCCGACCAGGATTGCCAAACCCAGGCCGATCGCGAAGGCCGTGGCGCTGACCGACAACGGCTGCCAGATCGTGCCATCCGCAAACAGGTGATAGAGGGCTACGGCTATCTTGCTCGGCGTCGTGTAGAAGAGCTTCGTCCCCGGGGATAGTGTTATCAGGTG